>JAOAPO010000353.1 GCA_025462945.1 Bryobacterales bacterium | reverse complement strand
AGGTGTTCGGGGCGCGGCCGACAGCGACGAGCAGCTTTTCAGCTTCCACCACTTCGGTCTTACCGCCTGTGAGTTCCACCTTCATCTTGATACCGGTGGCGGTGCGTTCGATGTTGCTGCACCTGGCGCCGGTCTCAATGCGGATCTTGCCTTTTTTGAAGACGCGCTCCAGTTCCTTCGAGACTTCTTCGTCTTCTACGGGAACAATACGGGGCAACATTTCGAAGATGCTGACGTCGCTGCCGAAGCGCTTGAACATGGACGCGAATTCGACACCTACCGCACCCGCGCCGATGACTGCGAGAGTCTTCGGTATAGCGGTGAGGTTCAGGATTTCGATATTGGTGAGGATCTTCTCGGCGTCGGGCTCGAGGCCGGGGATCATCCGCGCCACGGAACCCGTAGCGATCAGGATATTCTTCGTTTCGAGGATCTGCTTGCCTTTATCGGTGGTGACTTCCACCTTGCCTGCACCTAGAATCTTCCCGAAACCCTTGATCCATTCGACCTTGTTTTTCTTCATCAGGAATTCAACGCCTTTGGCGTGCTTCGAGACGATGCCGTTTTTGCGGTCGACGGCCTTAGGGTAATTGAGCGTCGGCGTCGAGATATCGATGCCTTCGTCCGAGGAGTGCTGTGTGAAGGACCACATCTCTGCCGTGTGCAGCAGCGCCTTCGTCGGGATGCAGCCGACGTGGAGGCAGGTGCCGCCGAGCTTGCCGTCTTTTTCAATGATGGCGGTCTTTAGTCCGTACTGTCCGGCGCGAACTGCGGCCGAATAGCCGCCTGGGCCGCTTCCAATTACAATCAGGTCGTAACTCACGTAACTCCATTCTACACAGCGGTATCTAAACAGCTAGGGAACCCGACCCGGATACTATTGAGACATGGCGCCGCGCATCTTCTTCGTTTTCTTACTTTTCGCCGGATTCGGCCTGCCGCAGACCAAGCCAGCCGTCAAAAAGGCTCCGGCACGCTCTGCCGCGACGCAGTCTGCGCCGAAGGTCGTTGAGACAGCCGCGCCGGAAGACAAGACACGCCAGCGCGAATTCCCCATCGATTCGATTCAGGTGGAAGGTACAAGGATTCTCACTCCGGCCGGGGTGATCGCCGCGTCCGGTTTGAAGCTGGGCCAGATCGGCGATACGGCGGTTTTCGATGCCGCACGCGACCGCCTGCTGGCGACCGGCTATTTCGAAAATCTGGGCTACCGGTTCAAGCCGTCCGATAAAGGTAATGGCTACGAACTCACATTCGACGCCCGCGAGATGACGCCGCTTTACGCCTTGCGGGCCGAGTCGCTGCCTGCGACGGCTGCTGAAATTTCGGCTTGGCTGAAGCAGCATGATCCGCTGTTTAATGGCCGGATCCCGGGTACGCAGCAGGCGTTGGATCATACGGCGCGGCTGATCGAGGCGTTCCTCGCGTCGAAGAAGACTCCGGTGCCTGTGGCCGGGAAGGTTGTGCTTCTGGGGCCGCAGAAGTACGAAGCGCAGTTCACTCCGGCGGCGGGTCTGCCGAACGTGGCGCTGGTCACCTTCGAGGGGAACAAGGCGGTGCGCTCCACGGAACTGCAGAACGCGATTGCGGCGGTGGCATTCGGGCAGCCTTATACGGAGAACAACTTCCGCGTCCTGCTGGAGAGCCAGATCGGGCCGGTTTATGAGAAGAAAGGCTACCTCCGGGTGAGCTTCCTGACCATCACCACGACGCCGTCGGCGCAGGTGAAAGGCGTCGATGTGAAGGTTGTGCTCAAGGAAGGTGAGCAGTACAGCCTGGGCAACGTTTCAGTCATTGGCGCTATGGCGGATCAGAGTAAACACATCCTGCGTGTGGCGAAGATTCCGCCGGTGATGAAGGTTGTGGACTTCGATGAGATCCGGTCGGCGATTGTGCGGGTGAAAACAGCGCTGCGGCATGAGGGGTATCTGGACGTCGAGGTCTCGATGGATCGCGAAATCAACGACGAGAAGAAGACGGTGGATGTCGTGCTGATTCCGCAGCCGGGTCCCCAGTACACGTTCGGGAAACTGCAGGTGAAAGGGTTGGGCCTCGACTCCGTAGCCGCAGTGGAGAAGGCCTGGGTTCTGAAGAAGGGCGATCCGTTCCCGGGTGAGTATCCGGAGTTGTTTCTGCGTCGCGTGAAGGAAGACGGGTGGTTCGATAATCTTGGTGAGACCCGCGCGGAGCCTGAGATCAATCAGGAGACGCATGAAGTAAACGTGACGCTGTACTTCCGGTACAACCCCGATGCAACGAAACGCCCGAAGCCCAATCAGGCGCAGCCGCCACAGTAGATGCTGACGGCGATTACGCGCGGTGTGAGTCCGCTGCTGGCGCAATGCGAGCTGACGTGGCTGGATCGTGAACCGATCGATGTGGGATTGGCGGTCGCTCAGCACGATGCATACGAGCGGGCCCTGGCCGAAGCGGGGGCGAGAGTAGTGGCGTTACCCGCGCTGGAGGGCTATCCTGACTGCGTCTTCGTTGAGGACCCCGCCCTGGTGCTGGATGAGATAGCCGTCATCACCACGATGGGTGCCGCCAGCAGACGCGGTGAGCGCGACAGCCTGGCGGAGGCGCTGGCTCCGTTCCGGCCTGTGATGCGCATGAACGGCCCGGGGAAGCTGGAGGGTGGGGACGTGATGCGGATCGGGCGTGCGCTGTTCGTGGGATTATCGCACCGCACGGACGCGGACGGTATCGCGGAGTTGTCGGCGTTGTCGGTGCCCTACAGCTACGAGGTGATCGCCGTGCCGCTGGTCAACTGCCTGCACTTAAAATCGGCTTGTACGTTCCTTGGAGATGGCACCGTGTTGATCAACCCTGAATGGGTGGATGCCGGGGCCATCGGCGAGTATCGCTTTCTCGCCGTGCATCCGACAGAGGCTGGCGCGGCCAACGCGCTGCGGGTGGGTTCGACCGTGCTCATGCCGTCTGCGTACCCGAGGACCGCAGCGAGCCTCCGGGAGCACGGTTTCGCGGTGCGTGAGCTCAACCTTTCGGAACTGCTGAAGGCGGAGTCCGGGGTGACCTGTTCGAGCCTTGTGTTCGAAGCCTGATCAGGGCCAGGGCGCTGTTTCTGAGTCTGCCGCTGACCGGCCACATCAATCCTTTGCTCGGTCCGGTGCAGGAGCTGGTTCATCATGCGTTTCTCTCGGACTTTCGCGAGGTGCCGGAGCGACTTCACGAATTATCGTGGCTGCTGACTCGAACTGTTGGGGAGATCCTCGGGGACGAGCTGGAAGACTTCCGCGCGGCGCGTCCGACTACCTGATCACGGATTCAGTGGTGGGGGGAAAGCTGGGTGGGAAAAGCTGGGGATTCCGGTGGTAACTTCCAGCAGCGCGTTTGCTGTCAATCGACATGTTCTGCGTTATGCGACACGGCAGGGCATCCGGCCCGTCGGGTCGCTTCGCGGAAAGGTTGCGGTACATAGCCAAAGCGCTGCTGCTGGCGCGGAAGCTGCAGAAGCGTTATCGACTCCGCGGCCCGGGTCCGATTGGTCTGGTGATGGGACGTTCGGGGCTGAACATCGTCTACACGTCGCGTTTCATGCAGCCTTGTGGCGAGACCTTCGACGACCGATTTCGGTTCGGACCATGCTTTTCCCTGCGCGCGGAAGCCGGCGACTTTAACTGGAGCGCAGTGAACAATCCTGTTCTCATCTATATCTCGTAGGAACGCTTTTCAACGGTGACGCGGGGTTTTATCGCGATTGTCTCGAAGCTTTTGGCGACGTAGGCTGCCGAGTGATTCTGTCCATCGGCACCAACGTCTCGGCCGAGGCCCTTGGGCAACCCCCGCAGAACGTCATCGTTCGAAGGCACGTGCCGCAACTCGAGATCTGCGGCGGGCTACGGTCTTCATCACACACGGAGGCATGAACAGTGTCAGCGAGAGTTTAGTCCGAGGGGTGCCGATGGTGCTGGTGCCGCAGATGTCCGAGCAGGAACTGGTGTCGAGGCGAGTGGCGGAACTGGGTGCGGGCGTTCGCCTGAAAGCCTCTGCGGTCTCGCCGCCTGTGTTGCGCGAGAACGTTCAACAGGTACTCGTAAAGGTGAAGTTTCGCGCAGCAGCGGCGACAATCCGAGGCTCGTTCGAGGCAGCTGGCGCCGTTGCCGAGGCGGCCGACGCCGTTTTCGCGTTTACGCGATAAATCAGAAGCTCAGGAGGCGCAGAACACCAGCGGAATCCTGACGCAGCGCTGACGCTTTCGCGTACTCCACGAACACCGGGAATGGCTTGGCCGGTCCGCAGGCCATCTGCAGTGTGCCCTTGCCCGCGTGCACGATTTCGATCGCGTTCATCGCCGGGAGGTCCAGTGCCAGGAGGCCGGATCTCTCGGTTTGTACCTGCAGCCGTTGGCCGGTTGCGGAACAGGCGATCCCCACTGCGCTGCCTTGCACCTGCACGATCTGCTCTCCTGGATGCGGGGGAAACGCACTGGCCGCGCGGGCATCGATCAGCTTGCTGACGTTATCCAGAACCGCGCTCTCCGCCGGCTTCTGCACATACTTGCGTGCCGTGGCGAGGTGGGCCCGGGCCTGATCGAGATCCCCCGTCTGCAGGAACGCGTACGCGAGGGCGTTGAAGAATGGGGGGGCCATCTCGGCCGTTACTGCGGGAACTGCCATGAACGCCTCGACTGCTTGCGGGAAGTCGCGGTTCAGGGATCTCACTAGACCGAGTTGGATGAGGGCCTCCGTATACGTCGGAAGCGTGGTCACGGCGCGCTCCAGGGAAGCGATGACTGTCGGCAGAGGCTCTTTCG
The DNA here is from genome assembly GCA_025462945.1 of Bryobacterales bacterium. Taxonomy (GTDB): domain Bacteria; phylum Acidobacteriota; class Terriglobia; order Bryobacterales; family Bryobacteraceae; genus BOG-234. Next base: position 2,158 of record JAOAPO010000353.1, on the reverse strand, counting down.
CTGCGAGTTGCATCAGCGCCAGGTTGTAGCAGAGTTTGGCATCCGTTGCGCCTGCCGCGAAGGCGAGTTCGAAGTGCTTCCTGGCCTGGGAAGCGTCGCGCAGGCCGGCGAACAAATATCCCATTGAACGCTGCAGGTCCACGTGCGACGGGTTTAGCTTTTCGAGGCGCTCATATTCGAGGCGTGCCAGATCGGCGCGGCGGGTTGCCACTTGAAGATCCGCGAGCATCAGGCGGGCGTCGAATTCGGGCAGCGCGGCGGGCAGGGGCCGCGCTCCGGCACTGTCCAGCGAGATTTGGAAAACCCTGCCAACCAGCTTTCTGCGGTCGAAGTAGGCGCGGGCGTCCGCCGCAACGACGGGCGCAGATTTACCGAAGGCCGTCTGACATGCTTCCGAGGCCGAGGCACCGCGATGTAGCGACAGCAGGAACTTGCCGAAGTTCTCGTGGTACTCGGGCGAGAGAAAAAGCATGTGCGTGAGGGCCCAGCTCTGGCCGTAGAAAAGGCCTGTCCTGTCGCCTTCGTTATAGATTGGCGAGCGCGTGGTGACCGAAGTTAAGGTGTTGAAGTCGAGCCAGGCACCGGTTGAGGCTTCGAGAATCTTCATCCGCATGGGGATGAGGTCGCCCACTGCCATCCCGTCGCTCACGCGGCGCATCGATGAGTAAACATCGGCCCAGCCTTCGTTGAGCCAGGTCGGGATTTTCAGCCCGCTATGCTGCACCACGAAGTGCATGTATTCGTGCACCGCGAAAGCATAGCTGTCGGGTGTGGTGTCGCGCATGACGATATAGTCTCGGCCCGGACCCGCCGTGAAGAAAGCAGCCGCCAGCGCGTTCGGACTGAAGGCGCGAAACTGTTCTGCGCTGGAGAAAGCAATGATCCGGAGCGGAACGTCCCCCGGCGGTTTCACCGGTGAGGCCTTGGCGAAGAACGCTCGGACCTGCTCGAAGTGAACGGCCATGTCGATGCCCGCTTTTTCCCCTGCACTCGTGTAGAGCTCGAAGTTCGGAGTAGCGACTCGGGTCCACTCAACGGCGGCCGGAGCCAGCCAGGGAGCAAGGGCCACGAGCAACGCGGCGCGCGTAAGTCTGATCACACTTCTGATTTTCGCGTACTAGAAGAGTCTGCGGGCGAGGCGGCCGGGCACGGTGATGAACTGAACAGCGGCCCAGGTGCTCAAGAAGGCCATACCGAGGCCGACGGCGGCTGTTGCCACCACCGCTCTGGCGAAGAAAGCGGGTGCGGTCCAGGAAGCCGGACTCGTCACTCCAGCGTGTTCAGGAGCCAGTACGACGACTGGCTTGGGGGCGGTTGCCGCGATGTCGGCGGCGGTGGGCATCACGGCAATGTGCGGAGCTTCCGAGGCGTCCCGAAAAGCCCAGTCGGTTCCGGAGTGCGCGTGTACCTCCGGCAGTTCGAATTTAGGGTGCGACTTGCGGCGCGTAGCCGCTTTCGCCTGCCTGTGGGCTCCCGATGACGAGCTTGCCATGGTTACGGCCGATGACGTTGCCTTCGCTTTGGACATCCTGCTCTCCTGCATTTCCAACGTGTTCTATGAACGCGATAAGCCCAGTGTAGTCCTCTGCCGCACGACTTCGGGGCGCATACTCCCAGATGGTCTGGTGGCTGGCGGTCGCGTAGTTCAGGTCGATGCACTGCCGGATGCCAGGTGTGAAAAGGTGCGGCGCGATGGCCGGCTCCGCTTCCATGGCCTGCATCGTCGCTTTGGTGGCATAGGTGCCGCTGTGAACAAAAGTGGGGACGATGGCACGCACGGCAATCCTGCGATCAGGCCAAAGTTCACGAATCTGCTCGACTCCGGCGAGGGTTTGGCGTGCGCCGATCACAGCCATGAGGTCCATGCCTACGGGGATGATCAGCTCTTCCGAGGCGAGAAGGGCGTTGTAAGTGAGAAGATTCATCGCCGGGGAGGTGTCGATGACGACGACATCGTAACCGCTGAGACTTTTGAGGCGACGCGAGAGGATTGTCTCGCGCTGCGTCTCGCCGGCGAGGCGACGTTCGAGGGCGAACGCGGCGGGCGTGGAGCCGATGACGTCCAGATTGGGGCGGACTTCGCGGAGGATGACATCGGAGAGCGTGGCGTCACCGGCCATGAACTCCTCGAAAGTGCGGCTGAGGCGGAGCTTGAGTG
>JAOAPO010000343.1 GCA_025462945.1 Bryobacterales bacterium | reverse complement strand
CACGTTGTGGCCGACCTCCATGGCTCACTTCATGCCTGGCGGACGGGCAGCGTTACCCGGCGAGATCTTCCGCCAGCCCAACGTGGCGAAGACGCTGCGGGGCATGGCCGAGGCGGAGAAGAAGGCTTTGGCGGCGGGGGCGAGCCGCGTCGACGCAATTGACGCCGTCCGTGATTACTTCTACCGGGGCGAGATTGCAAAGAAGATCGATGCTTTCAGTAAGGCGAACAAGGGTCTGATTCGGTACGAGGATATGGCGGCCTTCCGGCTGGTGCCCGAAGACGCCGTCTCGACGGAGTTCAGGGGGCTGAAGGTCTATAAGCCCGGCTTCTGGAGCCAGGGTCCGGCGATGATCGAAGCACTGAACCTGCTAAACGGCTTCGATCTGATGTCGATGAAGTACAACTCGGCGGACTACATCCACACGCTGGCCGAAGCTTTGAAACTGGCGTACGCGGACCGGGACACGTTCTATGGCGACCCGAAGTTCAATTCCATCCCCGAGGCCACGTTGCTTTCGCAGAAGTATGCTGATGAGCGGCGCGCGCTGATCGGGAAGTCAGCTTCGCAGGAGTTCCGGCCGGGCAAGCCGGAAGGAAAACAGGGGACGCACCCGTCGCTTTCGGCGATCACGCGGACGAAGATCGACGACATGCTGATGGCGCACGACACAACTTGCGTCGATGCCATCGATAAAGACGGCGTGATGTTTTCCGCCACACCCTCGGGCGCGTGGCTGCCGTCGGTCATCGCGGGCGACACAGGCATCCCGCTGACCGAGCGGGCGCAGTCGTTCCTCCTCGTACCGGGGCATCCGAATGAACTTGCAGGCGGGAAGCGGCCCCGGGTGACGCTGAGTCCCACGCTGGTGACGCGGGGAGATGGATCCCCATATGCGGTTCTTTCCACCCCGGGCGGCGATAACCAGGAGCAGTCCCTCATTCAGGTGCTGTTGAACGCTGTGCTGTTCCGTATGGATTCCGAGCAGGCGATTGAGGCTCCGCGATTCCAGACACGGCACCTGGTGTCGAGCTTCGACAATCATGCGATGAATCCGGGCGACTTACTGCTGGACGAACGCACACCTCCGGCGGTGATCGCGGAACTCGAGCGTCGCGGTCACAAGGTGGAGACGCGGTCGCGGTGGAACAACGGTGCTGCACCGGTGATCATCAAAATGACGAACGGCGGGGCCATCGAGGCGGGTGCGGACCCATGGGGTTACCGGTCGATGCGGGCCTGGTAGCAACCCCGCCAGCCTTGGACACGCTTTTCGAGATGAATGAGCCGCTTGCGCCGGAGCGCGAGCTGCTGCAGGAGCGTCTGCGGACACTGGCGGCGAGGCATATCTATCTGGGCGGCAGCTCCTGGAAGTACGAAGGCTGGCTGGGCCAAATCTACTCGCCGCACCGGTACCAGACCCGCGGGCGGTTCTCTAAGAAGCTGTTTGAAGAAACCTGCCTGCAGGAGTATGCGGAAGTTTTTCCGGCAGTGTGCGGAGATTTCTCGTTCTACCAGTTCCCCGCCGACGCGTTTTGGGCGAAGCTGTTCCGGCAGGTGCCGGAGACCTTCCGGTGGGGCTTCAAAGTCCCCGAACAGATCACGGTGCATACGTGGCCGACGCATCCTCGCTATGGGGCGCTCGCAGGGCTGAAGAACGAAACGTTCCTCGACATTGAGCTGCTTGCAGAGGGCCTGCTTCGGCCCCTGGCACCCTATCACCGCCAGACAGGCGTGCTGATCTGTGAGTTCGGCACCATGGCTTGTCCGGCAGAGGAGTTCCTGCCGAAGCTGGATGATTTCCTCACGGAGCTGCCGGCGGGTTTCCGGTATGCGGTGGAGATCCGAAACCCTGATTTCCTGCAGCCGCGCTACTTCGACACCCTGCGCGCGCACAAGGTTCCGCATGTTTTCAACGCCTGGGCCCGGATGCCGGAGATTCGGGAGCAGATGGCGATGCCGGGGTCGATGACGTCGGACATGATCGTGTCCAGAGCGCTGCTGAAGGCCGGTCGTCCATACGAGGAAGCGGTGAGGCTGTTTGCGCCCTACACGAAGGTGCAGGAGGTCAACGAGCCGGTGCGCCGGGCCGTCCGCGAACTGATCGACATCGCCATGGTGGACGACATCCCGGCATTCATTTTCGTGAACAACAGGCTGGAAGGAAACTCACCGGCAACCATGGTCTCGATCACGGATTAGAGTCCCGCCCTGGCAGCCGGTTTATCACGCACAATGGCCGCAAGGCTGCACGTCTCAGCCCATCAACGTGGTACCACGGGGCGATCCCCACTCTATAGAAAAAGGAGCAATCTTACATGCAGGACATATTGGAACGCGAACCAAAAAGTGAGCCAAAGTCGAGCCAGCGCGAAGGACCTGTCGCCCGGAGCATCGAACAGCAGACGGCGAAGCTACCCTCGGATACCTTCCTTTGGGCTGCACTCGGCTCCATCGGCGTATCCCTCGTGATGGCGATCGCCGGCGACCAGAAGAAAGCGAACTTCATCGGACAGTGGGCACCGACGCTGCTGATCCTGGGACTCTACAACAAGATCGTGAAGCTGCAGGGATCCGATTCGGCGCACGCCTAAACAATCGCAGTGAGAATCTTGCGCCCCGCTGCCGGCAACTGCCCGGTCGCGGGGCGTAACTGTTTATTGAGCCGGGGCGCGCGGTACGGGCGTGGGCAGCACTTCGATGGAAACATCGGAGAAGATCGCCGTCTCCGCAACTTTCTCATCGTGGGAACACACGGCCAGACCCACCAGCACTGGGCCGCGCAGCGTCACTTCGGTGTGGGCGATCTCCTTCGGTTCCGCCCCGTTCTTTCCCACGAACATATACATCTTGACGCCGTTCCGGACGAACTTGATCTTGAAGGTACCGGGTCCGTCGAACGGTGCATCGAACGTGTTCGTTTCTTCTCCCTGCTTGCCGCGCCACTGCAGACCGGGCATGCCGCTGCCGTGGATCATGAGGTCGGCATAGGCGGCGTCGGGGTCAGCGGATTGCCGAACCATGATGCCTGCTTTGCGGTGGTCGGCGCCCTTACCCTCGAACCGCAGCGTGGCGGAGACCGAGAAGTTGCCCGTGATCTCTTTCCACAGGAATTGAAACTGGTCTTCCTTCGCCCAGATGTTGGCTCCCGCACCGGTGATCTTGTATTCGTGGCTGGTGGGGTTGTACGCCACCGAGCCTTTTATCGCCGGGTTGCCGATGTCTGCGGAACTGGTGAAGAGGCCCAGCTGGGCAGATGCCGGAACGGCGAGGACGCAGGCGAGGATGAGTTGGCGCAGGTGTGACATCTTCTTATTCCTATGGTTATTTCGGGGCGGGCGTGGGCAGTTGCTCGATCGTGACATCGGAAAAAAGTACGGTATTGCTGGCCTCCACGGAGTGCGAAGCGACCCCCAGGCCAACCATAACCGGGCTCCGGAGCAGGTTCAGGGTGTGGCCGAGTTCCCGCATGGGGCCGCCGTCTTTGGCGATCGAAACACCGATAGAGGTTCCCTTGCGGACGAGCTTCAGCTTCCAGACGCCGGGGCCTTCGACGGGGAAATCGACCGTGTTCGTGATGTCGCCTTTCGTGGTGCGGAACTGGACGGCGGGGGTGCCGTCACCGTGCATGGCGAGATGGATAAAAGGAGAGTCTGTGTCGAGCGTCTTGCGAAGCATGATGACGGCTTTGCGGTGACCGATACCGTCGGTCAGGAATTTTGCCGTTGCTGTCACGGCGAAGTCTCCGGACATCTCTTTCCAGAGATAGTGGAACTGGTCAGCCTTGCCCCAGATGTCGGCACCGGAGCCAGTGATTTTGTACTGGCCCGTTTTGGCGTCGAATTCCGCGGAGCCCTTGATCGGGGGCGCGCCGACATCGTCAGAGCTGGTAAACAAACCGATATTTCCGGTCTGACCGAAAGCCGACGCGGCTAAGAGACAGGTGACCAAAAGCGGACGCATGCGAGGAGTATATCCCAGCGTTGCGGTCTCAGGGCGCCCGGCCGAAGCTCCGAACGCCCTATGTCAATCGCGCGTTTGACTACTGAGTGTCGGCGGAGGGACCGTAGACACTCGGGACGCTGCCGCCCATCGGTCGCAGGTAGGTGCTCAGCTGGCCGCGATGGTGAACCGAGTGTTTCGCCGCCATCGAGAGGAAGTTGAGGGCCGGCATCTGCATCATGCCGAACATGTCAAGGGTGCCGCCGAGGCTCTCCGAGGACATGGCTTTGATGCGAGCGAGAGCGGCGGGTACCTTCTCTTTGTACCTCGCGACCGCGTCGGCCGTGGTCATGATGCCGCAGGCGTCGGAGTCATCAGGCGGCGGAACGAAGGCTCCATCGGCGATACAGTTCAGGAGCCATTCATCTTCAAGCGCGAGATGGCGCATCAGCCCGAGGGCACTCTTGGCCTTGGGGTCAGGCTGGTAGTCGAGCCGGTCGGTCGGAACCGATCCGAGCAGACGCTGAGTAGTCTGCATTTCGTACTCGAAATCGGCGATCAGAAAATCGGCTATGGTTTTGCTTTCAGTGGAACTCACGAGATCCTCCTTGTTGTTCAGGTAAAGCTGTTCAGGTAAAACAGCGCGGGCTGCGACGCCGCACCCCCGCCATGATACGGCAATGTCGGCGGCAACGCGGAGGGAATACAATTCCAGGTAAGATGCGCTTACGTTTTCTGATCATCCCCGCGGTCGCGCTGGCTGCGACGGCTCAGACCCCACGTTCCGTGAACGACGGTGTATTTACGGAGGCACAGGCCAGTCGTGGGAAGAGCCTGTACTCGCAGAAGTGCGCCAGTTGCCACGGCACCGATCTGAGTGGCGGCACGGAGGCACCGGGCCTGACGGGCGATCAGTTCCTGGCGAAATGGAAACCTCGCTCAGTGAACGATCTGTTCGAGAATATTCGGACGACGATGCCGGCCGATAAGCCCGGTTCGCTAAGCCGTGAAGAAAACGCCGACGTGGTGGCGCATGTCCTCGCTTCGAACAAGTTTCGTGCCGGAACGCGGGCACTCGCCAGCGACAGCGCGGAACTCCGGCAGATTCGCTTCACCAGCGGCGGCGCACCGGCGGCTGGAAGCAGCGATAGCGCCACTCCTGTCTATGCCCTGGTCGAAGGCCAGCCGATCGACAGGCTCCCTCCGGAAAAAAGCGACAACAAGCCGAACTTTCCGGGCCAGACACGCGCACCCTACCATGCATCCGCAAAGTACAAGATCACGATCCTGGCCGACAAGATGCCGGCTCCGTGGGGACTCGACTTCCTGCCCGGCGGCGACATCATCCTCACCCACCGGCTGCCCGGCAGCCTGCGCATTCTGAACAAGAAGGGCGTGCTGTCCGCACCGCTCACCGGCGTTTCAGAACTGACGCTGCCGGGTGCGATGGGAATCGGTCTGCTGGATGTGGCGCTCGATCGCGACTACGCAAAGAATCACCGCATCTTCTTCTCGTACTTCGACTATGTGGACCGGACTGACAGCAATACGAATGTCGCGCGAGCCACGCTCGATGAGGCGAAGGGCGCGCTCACCGATGTGAAAGTCATCTTCCGCGCGCAGCCGGCGATGCCGTCGAAGAGGCTGGGTGCGAAGACGGGTGGCCGTTTCGCGCTCGCGCCCGACGGAACACTGTTCATGACCACGGGCGACCGGTCCGACTCCCCACCGTGGAACGTGTCGCAACAGATGGACAGCCACCTCGGCAAAGTCCTGCACATTACCGCTGAC
>JAOAPO010000341.1 GCA_025462945.1 Bryobacterales bacterium | reverse complement strand
GAGGCGGCCTCAGCCGTAACGTCGCTGCCTTCCCCAAAGGCGATACCCACAGTAGCGGCCTGCATGGCCGGGGCGTCGTTGATCCCGTCACCCAAAAACATCGTCGGTGCGAGTTTCGCCTCAGCCCGCACGATTGCAACCTTCTCTTCCGGACTTTTGCCGAACAGTGCTTCCGTGATACCGACCCGTTCGGCCAGATAGGTCACCTCACTCTCCCTGTCGCCCGAAAGCAGCACCACGCGATTGACCCCGTGCTTCGGAGCCAGATGGCCGATGAACGTGCGGCTCTCCTGGCGGGGTTGGTCGCGGAATCGGAAGGCGGCCGCAAAACTCTCGTTGATAAGGAGAATCGACTCCATCCCGGCGGTGAGCAACGGCAGCAGCGGCGCGATATCTGGGTACCTTTGCAAAGCTTTGCCGCGGCCGGTAATCTCGATATGCTTGCCGCCCACCTGTCCGGTCAGTCCCATGCCTGGTCTCTCTGCCGCTCCCGTCACCGGAGCGAACTCCAGGCCGGCTTCGCGTGCACGCTCCAGAATCGCTGCCGCGAGGGGATGCCTGGAGTATTGCTCCATACTGGCCGCGAGCCGCAAAGCTTCGCCCTCCGTAACACCGGGCGCACAGACGATGTCAGTCAGCGCTGGTTTGCCGTAAGTGAGCGTCCCGGTTTTGTCGAAGATCATCGTCCGGCAGGAACTTATGCGCTCCAGCATCGAGGGGTCTTTGATGATGATGCCTCGCGCGGCTGCGATTGAGATGGCGCTGATAATCGCTACGGGAATAATCGCTACGGGAACAGCCAACAACAGCGGACAGGGGGTTGCAATCACGAGGACTGCAAGGAATCGAACGGGATCCCCGCTGAGCACCCAGGCAACGCCAGCTACCAGCAGTGCGACCACCGTGTACCAGGCACCCAGCCGATCCGCCAGACGCCGGAGTTGAGGGCGCTTGAGCTCGGCGTCTTCCATGACCCGAACGATCTTCGCGTAACGGGAATTCTCGGGAAGCTGCCGAACGCGGATAGTTAGCGCGCCTTCACCGTTGACAGCACCGGAGAGCACGTCCGAACCCGGACTGCGAGAGATCCGGTACGGCTCGCCGGTTAGGAAGGACTCGTCCACTGTGCTGTGCCCCTCCACCACCTCGCCGTCAGCCGGACAGTTCTCATGAGGAAAAATAGTGAGCAGATCGCCGAGCCGAACGCCTTGCAGCGGGATGTCCTCCATCCCGGTCGCGGTCCGTCGATGAGCCGTTTGCGGCATACGCCTGGCAAGCGCGCTGAGCACCGACGACGCTCTGCGCGTGGCAAAATCTTCCAGCGCAGCCCCGCCGGAGAGCATGAGCAGGATTACGGTTCCGGGAAGGTATTCACCCAGTACAACCGACGTGACGATGGAGATGCCAGCCAGGAGATCGGAGCCAAACTGCCCTTTAAGCGCCCCGCGCAGCAGGGTGACCAGAAATGGCAGGCCGCCGAGGACGAGGACCGCAATCAGCGGCCAGTCAGCGGTTCCGGCAAGGCCGGGCACCCAATAGCGAACTGAGAGATGCCAACCGATTGCCAGAATGCAGACGCTGGCTGTGGAAACTTTCGTGAGTGACGCGCCAGTCACCCTACACGCTCAGTACAGGGCAGGGTGCACGTCGAATCAGTTCTTCCGCGTTCGAGCGCAGGCGGCCCAAAGAACCTCGGATGACACCCCGGCCAATAACCAACAAATCCGCCTGATGTCTGGAGGCGGCTTCGACAATACCGGTGACGAGGTCCGGATCTTCGACGATTTCAAGAGCAGCCTCAATGCCGGCTTGCGCGCAGTGGCCGGGGAACTCCTCTCGAGCGTTTGCCAGAAGCAACTCGTGCGCTCTGTCCGCAGTGGCGCTCGGGAAGCGAGGATCGATGCCAGGGACGCCGTGAATTACATGCAGTCGGGCCCCCACGCGTGTCTGGAAAGCGTAGCCGGCCCGCAAGACGTCCGGCGTTTGCGGGCCCATATCCACCGCGGTAACGATAGACCGGACATCCTTCGCGCGATGTGCCGGATCTTCAGGGTGCGCGTCGGTCCAGACGGGGCATTTGGAATGTTGCAGGACGGCGGTGGTGACCGAGCCGAGCAGCATCTCTCGGAAGCTTGTCTGTCCGCCGGTCGGCATCATAATGAGGGGCGCTTCCAGATTTTCGGCCGCCTCGACGATGCAGTCGGCGGCCTTTCCAAGTTTCACGTGCTGCACTAAACTGACCGGGGCACCGGGACCTGCTGAGAACGCGAGCAATGCCTCCTGCAGTTTCAGGCGAGCCGGTTCGAGCGCCGAACGGAGAAGTTCCGTGTCGTCACCGACCTCCAGTGCATGCAGCAGGATGACAGGAACTTGCAGCTTTCGAGCCATCCCGACAATGACCGGCCAAATCTCAATAGACCGGGTGGAGAAATCGACGGGGTAGAGGATATTTTTAATCGGCAGCACAAGCCAGAGATATCACGCGCGGCGAGCTGCTTACCGCATCAGGAAAAGACAGACTGCGATCGCTACGCCGGAGACCGCCAGCGATGCCGCCAACACCGCACCCAACTGTGATTGCCGGTCAGGGGTCCATGTCCCGCTCTGCAAGCGGCTCACGTAGGGTCGATGCTGTACAACCGCCACGACGTTCACGGCTGCGCCCACCAGCACCAGCGCTGTACCGAACCACAAAGACCCGTGCGCCGAAAGCTGCGGCGCTCCCACGCCCCGCGCGCCATCTCCAGTTCACGCAGAAACAAACCGCACCTCGCTACGACGAAGCCAAAGCACATCAGCGCCAGCCCGGTTCTGATCCACGCCAGCAGCGTTCGTTCAGCTGCGAGATAAATGCGAGGGTCTTTGTCGGCAATCCGGGGTGCGCTCGGTGTCATATCAAGATCGAACCCGTTCAATTCTACGAGCCGAAAGCTGCGCACGGCAGCAAGGCTCTCAAGTACGCCGTAAAAACTACAAGCGGCGGGAGCCGAAGCCCCCGCCGCTTTTCTCTTGCGTTCTTTGTACTTCTTACGTGACGGTCACGTTGAAGGTTGTGATGCCGACGCCGGCTGCAACTCCGTTAACAGGAGCACTACCGTCGGTAGCCGTGATGGTGACGCTGGCCGTTCCGGCCACCGCGGTGCCCGATCCAACGGCCCCGGTTGCCGAATCGATCGTGAACCCAGCCGCGAGGCTCGTGGCGTCGAGTGCGTAGGCAACCGTCCCGCTGTTCCCCGTTACACTAACGGTGCTCAGCGTTCCGGGCGCTCCGCTGACCCGAGACACGGGTGCCGTGTGACTCAGATTCAGCGCGACGATGATGTCGAAAGTGATGCTGCCGGTGAGAGCCGGAGTCGCGCTCGCGTCCGCAGCGGTGACGGTCACCGTGTAGCTTCCGGCTGGAGTCAGTGCGGTGGTGCCGACCACACCTGTTGTCGCGTTGACCGTCATACCGACTGGTAACGTGGCGGGCGTAGTGATCGCGAAGGTATACGGGAACACGCCGCCCGCTGCCTTTACCGTAGTCAGGGATGCGCTGGCACTGCCGAACGTAGCGTAGTACGGAGCCGTGCCAGTCGATGTCATGAACAGGCCACCGGCAACGGTCAGAGTGAAGGAGACGGTCCCCTTAACCGGTACGTTGGCCGAGTCAGTCGCGGTCACCGTCACGGCGTATGAGCCCGATGTATGCGCCGCCGGAGTTCCGGTGACGGCGCCCGTCGTCGGATTCAGAGACAAGCCCGACGGCAACAGGCCGGACGTAAGCGCGTACCGGTAAGGCGCGGTGCCCTGCGTCGCGATAACGACGTTGTTCGAAGAACTCCACGGTATGCCGACAGTGCCGGTCAATGCCGAACCAGTCGGTCCGGTGACCTTCAGGCGGGGCGAGACCCAGAGCGTCACCCCGGACTGACTCGCCAGGCCGTTCGCCGTGATCGTGACGGGCAGTTGCACGGCAGTCGTGAGTGATGAGATCGTCGCCCCCGTGGCAGAAGTGAACGGACCGCTGCCGGTACCAGGCAGAGTCGCGTTGATCTGATACAGACCAGCGACGCTGTCAGGCACGAAGCCAGCGTAAAGCACGGTCGCCGGCACACCACCGATGCTGACAGACGGCACATTGGCGGATCCGCTCAGCACACACGGTGGCAGGCGATTCGTATTCAGCAGATTGCTCTGCACGACGGTTCCGTCGAGGTTCGTCAGCGCGCTTCCGGCTGAGCCGTTCAGCGATGTCAGATAGCTGGCGAGAGAGACGCAGTCGGCAGACCACGCTGCCGCACCGCTTGTAGCGTTATCACCCGTGCTGTCGGGAGCGCCGAGACCAGTCACGTAGAACTGAACCACATCGGAATCGGACGCCGTTGAGCGCATGCCCGCCGGGTTGCTGTTCGTGACCACAGAATAGTTGGAGTCGAGAATGGCGCCGTCGCCCTGTCCGCTGGCACCGATCGTGAAGATGCCCGGGGTTGTGGCAGCGACATTGACCTGGAAGGGAGCGCTGCTCTTCATCGTGGCTCCTGTCGCGTACCCAAAGTTGACGACGATATCGACCGTGCCGCCGATATATGCTGTCACTGCATCGGGCACCAGGACATTAATCTGTCCGTTGGTGCCGAATAACAGAGGCGCGGTGGCGATCACGGTTGGTGTGCCCGAATGGTCTGGAAGGTAACGCTCAAGTTTCGACGCGTCGGGCCGGCTGCATCCGGGCTAAGCGAGGTTGCATAGCGCAGGGTGGCGTCCGGCGTGCCGAACAGAATCTGCGAACTGCTGCAGCCGGTGCCTCCCGATGAACAGAAGTTTGCGCCGAAGATGCTGAGCATGTCGTACGCGGAGATTGTCGGCAGAGCAGGAGGCGCCACCTGAATGAACGCCGAGGCGCTGGTCACTGCCTGAATGATCGGCCCCGACCCGATTGTCAGTGTCGCGGTGCCGCTTGGAAGTGAACATGTGGTGCCCGCCGGATTACAGATGCCGAAAACCACTGCGCCGCCGGTACCGCTGGGTGCGAAGGGAAGGTTCGCATCCGGCACCACAGGAACCGTGATCGTCAGAATGATGTTGGATGGGTTCACTACGTTGGCAGCAATGTTTGTATCGACCACGAGCGCCCCACCCGTCATGATCCCGACCTTGGTCTTCTGCGACGGATCTGTACTCGGAACAAAGCCGGTACCTGTCAGAACCACAGTGAATGTCTGACCCGGTGCCGCCGTAGGCAAGCTCGCCGGACTCAGTCCACTAACAGTTGCGCCAGGAGAAAGGATCGAAACGTTAAACGTGACTACTATTGTGGACGCGGGGCTGCCCCATGTCAGCGTGACGGTACCCGTCAAAACGCTTCCCGGCTGAGCGGCCGCAAAGATGAGCGGATTGAAGCTGACCCCAATCTGAGTGCCGAAGCTGTATGCAAGACCGGACTGTTGTGCCGTGGGAACAATCGGTCCCAGCGAACCGCCCGTAGTTGCCTTATACGAGATCGGTGAGTCGCTCGACACGGCCGTGATGAAGGCCGTGGGCAGGGCAGTTCCGATCGTCCACGAAATGTTACGCGTTGTGCCTTCCGCGACCGACAGTCGCGGTGCCTTATTATTCACCAGCAGGCTGATCGGCACCGCAAGATCGGCGGAACCAGAGACCTTGATGTAAACGGTGGCGCTGTACGTGCCCGGGGCCAGTGTGTCACAGACGCTGGTCGTGCTGAACCGGATGCTCTTAGGTACTGTCCCGGTCGTCGAATCCACGGTCAGCCAGATCGGCAGAGATGCCGTGCTCACCGAGAAAAACGGCGCGGGGGTCGTTGCGGACGTGACGCGAACGTCGACGTAACCGGCTGTTCCCGATCCCTTCACGTAAGTAAGCGAGGCAGGGCTCGGTGTCGCAACGAGTAGCGAGGGCGGAACAACCTGCAGCGTGACGGCAAGCAATTTGTCGGGCGCGGGCGCATTCACAAGGTGAAGCGTTGCCGTGGTGCTCGACCCTGCGGCGAAGCCACCGCAGCCAGCGGCCGGTGCAACAGTGAAGGTGAGAGGTGTGGAACCGGCCGTGCCGCCGGTTGTCGGCGTGACGACCAGCCAGGCAGGTGGTGGAGTTCCGGTGGTGTCCACGGTAAATGGAGTGCCGCCTGCGGCTGTCGAAGTCACCGACACCGTCTGCGCAGGTCCGGGCGTATACACAGGACCCGCTGAGCGTGCGCAGGTAACCGTAACCGGCGACGCTACCAGACCTGAGGTAGTGGCCGTCACAGTATCGTTGACCGTTGTGGTCGCGTCAAGGACACCGCTGGCGCTAAAACGAACCGTGACTGCACCAGTGGAGGTGCCGACGCATCCATTGACGGTATTTACCGTGTATGTGATGCCAGTACTTGAGTTGCCGGCGTTTAGAACCTGTGACACAGGGTTGGTGATTGTCAGCCCGGAACCCGGCGCCGCAACCGTGACATTGATTGTGGCCGAACCTGTGAGGGCTGCGACCGGTTTCACAACGATGTTGGCCGCAACTCCCGGCCCTGAACTGGTGCTACATGTGACGGCGACGCTGGCGGTTGCAGTGAGCAGGTTCGCCGCCTGCACCGTCCCCGCGCACATTGTCAGTCCGAGCAATACGCCGAAAGCTCGGAAGCCGTGGCTTTTCATCAGTGATAAGTCCATCAGGACCATCCTTCATCTCAAAATTCTCCACGACAACGCGGGGAGGCGACCGATCTTCTGGTCGCTGAAGGGTTATCGGCGGAATTGTAGGAATGCTGTAGGAGGGCTCAGGACTTGTTCGCCCTGAGAGTCAAAGTCGAGGAATTCGGTTCCCGCCTAACTCTTGTTGGCTTGATCGAACTTCCAGAGGATCTGCCGCAACACGCCCAGAAGCAGTGGCGCATCCCGCCGGCTGATCCGCAGCCGTCGTACCCACCGCCGCATCTTCTCGTTCGTCGAAACCGAAGTGATCCGGTTCGTATACCCCGACCTCTCCAGCGTCTCCCGAAGCATCGACGTGATTTGTTCCGCGATCAGACCGTCCGGACCCAAATACGGGGCATCCACCGGCATTGCCTCGGCGTCTCGAATACACTCGTACAGACAGACCGCCACCGCCTGCCCCAGGTTCATAGACGGAGTCTCCGGCACGGTCGGAATCCGGATCAGCGAGTGGCAGAAACTCAAATCCTCGTTCGACAGTCCGTACTTCTCTGACCCGAACAGGATCGCCACACGTCCATCGTAACCACGCACCCGCCGCATCCCCGCTTCGAGGCGCTCCACCGGGTGCAGTGGAATCCGTCGCTGCCCCGCCGTCGTGCCCACTACCAGCGAACAGTCCGCGATCGCCTCCGCCAGCGTCGAAAACACTCGCGCAGCCTGCAAAACCGGAGCCCCGCCGACGGCCGAAACAGCCTCGCGAAACGCCACGTCGTAAGGGTTCACCAGACGCAAATCCCGCACGCCGAAATTCGCCAGCGCCCGAGCTGCGGACCCTATATTCAAAGGGTTCCGCGTATCAATCAAAACCACCGTTATTTCAGTCGCGATGTCTGTATCGTTGCACACCCGCATTGAACGCTTTCGCACTCCTCCATAGTGTAGAATCGAAACTTCGCGCTCTTTTAGCCGTATCGCGCGCAATCTCAGGGGTGTTCCTATGTCAGTCCCGCGCGATCCCCCCAGGCTATAGTGGAGGAAGTTATGGCATCAGCTGTTGAGCAAAAGGTAAAGCAAATCATTGTCGAGCAGTTGGGCGTCGATGAAAGTCAGGTCGATAACAAGGCCTCTTTCGTAGATGACCTGGGAGCTGATTCCCTCGATATCGTCGAACTCGTTATGGCCTTCGAGGAAGCATTTGAACTCGAAATTCCCGACGAAGATGCCGAAAAGATTGCCACGGTCGGCGACGCCGTGACTTATATTGAAGGCAAGAAAAAAGACTAACTTCCCCTCGCCGCCAACCGGCCTTGCAACGGTTGCGGGCTTGACAGCATCCTAATAGAGGCGTTCGAACCGGACCCGTGCATCCCCGGCGCACGCGATGCTGGCACCCGCTGGTAGTGGCGCGCAGACGCACTTAAGGAGAATGTTATTTCCCGCAGAGTTGTAGTCACCGGCGTTGGTCTCCTCACCGCGATCGGCGACACCACCGAACAAACCTGGAATGGCCTGATGGAGCTCCGCAATGGGATCTCCAGGATCACTTGTTTCGATCCTTCAGCATTCAATTGCCAGATCGCCGGCCAGATCCATCACTTCGACCCTTCAAAGTTCATCGACAAGAAGGAAATCAAGAAGATGGGGCGGTTCATGCAGATGGCGGTGGCGGCCAGCGATGAAGCCATGCGGAACTCGGGCTTCAAAGTGACCAGCGACGAAGTGGCCGAGCGCACCGGTGTTTGTATCGGCAGCGGCATTGGCGGCTTTGAGGTGATCGAGCGCGAATATCGCAACCTCATCGAACACGGCCCCCGACGCATTTCTCCCTTCTTCATCCCGGCCGTGATCATCAATATGGCCTCTGGAGTCGTCTCCATCCGGAACGGTGCCAAAGGACCGAACCTCGCCACCGCGACGGCCTGCACCACAAGCGCCCACTCAATCGGTGATTCGTTCAAGATCATTGAACGAGACGCCGCCGACGTCATGATCTGTGGTGGCGCGGAAGCCTGCATCACCCCCCTTGGAATCGGCGGATTCGCCGCGATGCGCGCCATGAGCCAGCGCAACAGCGATCCCGCAACCGCCTCCCGCCCCTTCGACAAAGACCGCGACGGCTTCGTAGTCGGCGAAGGTGCCGGTGTCCTGATTCTTGAAGAACTCGAATTTGCGAAACGCCGCGGAGCCACTATCCTCGCCGAAATCGTCGGCTACGGTGCCAGCGGGGATGCTCACCACTTCACCTCCCCGCCGGACGATGGCGACGGCGCATACCGCGTGATGAAAGCCGCCCTGCACGACGCCAAAATCAACCCTGATCAGGTCGATTACATCAACGCCCACGGCACCTCTACCCCCGTCGGTGACGTCGCCGAAACAACCGCCATCAAGCGTGCGTTCGGTGACCACGCGAAGGTTTTGGCCGTCAGTTCCTCCAAATCCATGACCGGGCACCTGCTCGGTGGGGCGGGCGGTATTGAAGCCGGCATCGTGGTGACTGCGATTGGGCGCCAGGTCGCCCCACCCACCGCGAACCTGGTGGACCCCGACCCGCTCTGCGATCTCGACTACATTCCGAAGGAGCCCCGGCCGATGAAAATCGACTACGCCCTTTCCAACTCGTTCGGTTTCGGCGGTACCAACGGCGCCCTCATTTTTAAGAAATTCACGGAGTAAACAGCATGAAAATCGTTGTCGCCATCAAGCAGGTGCCCGCCCGGGACAGCCTGCTGAAGGTCAACGGGCAGTCCTCGTGGATCGAAGATTCCGACCTTTCGTTCGAAATCAACGAGCCCGACGCCTATGCCCTGGAAGCCGGTCTCCAGCTCAAAGAGAGCGAGGGCGGCGAAGTAATCGTCCTCTGCGCCGGTCCGGACCGTGCCGCCCAGACCATCCGTGAAGCCCTCGCCAAAGGAGCCGACCGCGCCATTCACATCGAAATGGATGAGTCCGCCGCTGACGACCCCCTCGCGCTTTCACGCCTTCTCGCCAAAGCTCTCGAATCCGAACAGCCCGACCTCATCCTGACCGGCATCCAGTCCGACGACCTCGGCTACGGTCAGACCGGCGTCATCCTCGCCCAACTCCTCGGCCTCCCTCACGCTACGCTCATCATGAACGTCGAGAAGCAGGGCGACGGTATCCGCGTCCGTCGCGAGCTCGAAGACGGCTGGTTCCAGAACGTCGACATGCCCCTCCCGGCTCTCCTTTCCATCCAGTCCGGAGCGACCAAACTCCGCTACGCGACCCTCATGGGCATCAAGAAGGCCAAGACCAAAGAAGTGAAGCAGGTCAGCGTCTCCGACCTCGGCGGCCTCGCCGCACCTTCCATCAACGTCTCGCGCCTCTACTTCCCGCCCAAAACCAAGCAGTCCCAAATCTTCGACGGCGCGCCACAGGAAGCTGCCGCGAAGCTGGTCGAAAAACTCCGTTTCGAAGCGAGGGTCATATGAGCGGCATTCTGGCAGTTCTCGAACAGGCGGGCGGCAGCCTGCACAAGATCTCGCTGGAGACCCTCGTCGCCGCCCAGCAAATCGGCAGCGCCCTGGGTAAGCCCGTGTATGCCGTCGTCCTTGGTGCCGATGCCGCGAAAGCTGCCTCCGCCCTCGCTGCGTACCAGATCGAAACCGTCCACACCCTCGATCACGCACTGCTCGCCGACTACACCCCCGACGGCTACGTCCTCGCGCTCCGCCAGCTGATCGCGGCCCACAGCCCGTCGCACGTCCTGTTTCCCCACACCTATCAGGTCCGCGACTTTGCACCCGCTCTCGCCACCTCGTTCGACCGCGTACTCGTCAGTGACGTCGTCGGGCATCGGGCCGAAAACGGCACGTTGACGCTCGTGCGCCAGATGTTCCAGGGCAAACTCGCCGCGGACGTCGAACTCAAGTCGGACGCCCCCAACTTCGCCTCCATCCAGGCCGGTTCCTACCGAGCCGACGCCCTCGCCGCCGGCACCGCCAAAGCGGAACCCTTCAACGTCACGCTCGAAGCGGCACAGATCCGCACCAAGCCCCTCGAACGCTTCCGCGAATCAGCCCGTGCCGTCGACCTCACGGCCGCCCCCATAATTGTTTCCGTCGGCCGCGGTATCCGTGAAGAAGACAACATCCACGTCGTTCAGGAACTCGCAACCGCCCTCGGAGCAGAACTGGCCGCCTCGCGCCCCATCTGCGACAACGGCTGGCTCCCCATGGAACGCCAGGTCGGCAGTTCCGGCCAAACGGTCGCCCCGAAGATGTATGTCGCGGTTGGCATCTCAGGCGCTATCCAGCACCTCGTCGGCATGAAGGGCTCCAAAGTCATCGTGGCCATCAACAAAGACCCCGAAGCCCCCATCTTCGAAGTGGCCGACTACGGCATCGTCGGCGACCTCTTCCAGGTCGTTCCCGCACTGATCGCAGAACTAAAGAAGTAAGAACGTAACAAGTAGAATGGGCTAATGCCCGCCACTCGACGCCACATCATCAAAGCCGGACTTGCCGCCGCAGTTGCGACCTCCGGCCAGATGATCACGCTCTCGCCCAGCCCCACTGACCTCGAGATGCCCGTCGTCGGCTTCATCGACGAAATCACGCCCGTCGAACACTTCTTCGTCCGCTGCCACACCCTCACCGCCAAAGTCGACCCCGCCACTTGGCAGCTCGAAGTCGGCGGTCTGGTCAACACGCCTCTCAAGCTCACCCTCGCTGACCTCAAAAAGCTCCCGAACGTAACCCTCACCGGAGTCCTCGAATGCGCCGGCAATGGACGCAGCTTCTACAAGCCCGGCATGCCCGGAACCCAGTGGAAATTCGGCAGCGTCGGCAATGCCCGCTGGACCGGCGTCCGCCTCCGCGATGTCCTCGCCAAAGCCGGCCTCAAGCCCACCGCCGCCCACCTCCTTCTGGATGGCGCCGACGTCCCCATGGGCACCATGCCCGACTTCCAGCGCTCGCTACCCCTCGAAAAAGCGAACCATCCAGACACGATGCTCGCCTGGGCCATGAACGGCAAACCCCTCACGGCGGAACACGGCTTTCCCCTGCGAGTCATCGCTCCGGGCTGGGCCGGAGACTCCTGGGTCAAGTGGCTCACGAAGATCGAACTGCTCGACCATGAGCACGATGGCTTCTGGATGAAGACCGCCTACCGCCACCCCGCAAAGCACATCGAGCCCGGAGCCGCAGTAACGCCCGCCGACCTCGTCCCGGTCACCGACCTCAACGTCAAATCCGTCATCGCCACCCCCAGCGACTGGACCAAACCCGGCAGCGTCACCATCCAGGGCGTAGCCTGGTCCAACGCCTCGCCCGTCACGAAGGTCGAAATCTCGGCCGACGCTGGCAAAACCTGGGCCGCCGCCAAGCTCTCCAGCAACCCCTCAAAATACGGCTTCCGTCGCTTCAGCCACCAGTGGAAAGCAACCGAAGGCCAGCACACGCTCATCTCGCGAGCGACCAACGAAGCCGGCCAGATGCAGCCCGTCGAACCTGAGTGGAACCCCAGCGGCTACCTCTACAACGCTGCACAGCCCCGCGCGATCGTCGTTAGCGCTGCCAGGCCGCAAACATTCCAGAATACCAGCGGCGTCCCCCTTGAACCGCCGCCCGTCTACCAACAGGCCTGCCTCACCTGCCACGACGACCACATGATGCAGCAACAGCACCTCACCCGCGCCCAGTGGGACCGCGAAGTCACCAAAATGACCGGCTGGGGAGCCAAAGTGAAAGACGACCAGCGCAGCGCTCTCCTCGACTTCCTTACCGCCCGCTTCGGCCTGTAAACACCTGATAAACTCCATCCGGGTAACGTGCGTGTGCCAAAACGCGCCTACTCTGCCGCACCCATCTATCTCTATGACCAGAAAAGCTCTCCTCTTAAGTCTGCTGACCTCCGCAATCGCCTTCACGCAAACCAGGGCCCCCCTGCCGCCTCTGCCCGCCGCACAGAATGTGCCCAAGCCCGCCGCCGACACCGGCCAGCCCTACGCGCCGCAGACCATCCTGCCCGGCGGAGTCGTGATCCCGCTCTTCCCGCCCAACTCCCCCCATCTCAAGGCCGACAAAGTTCATGTCCCTGAGGTCTACAACATGAGCCAAACGGTTCAGGGGCGCATCAACAGCATCGTCTCCATCCACAACCCCTCTATCGAAGTTCACCTCGTGGATAAATCCATCAACACCGGAACCGCAGTCATCGTGATCGCGGGCGGCGGACACCGCACCCTCAACGTCGGCGGCGAAAGCGCCGACTTCGTGCCCTTCTTCTACAACTACGGCATCAACACCGTCATCCTGCGCAACCGCCTTCGCGCCGATGGCTATGTAGCCGAAGTCGACGCCGTCCACGACGCCCAGCAGGCCGTCCGAGTCGTTCGCGCCTACGCCAAAGAATGGGGTATCGATCCCGCCCGCATCGGCGTCATGGGCTTCTCCGCCGGTGCCGAACTGGCCGCCCCCGCCGCCGTCCTCTACGAAGACTGGGACAAGAAAAACAGCGACCCCTCCGACCCCTTCGCCGGCATCTCCTCACGGCCTGACTTCGCCGGCATCATCTATCCCGGCCCCACCCCGTTCGCCGCGAATCGAACCGCCCCGCCCATCCCGAAAGACGTCCCGCCCGCCTTCATCGTCTGCGGCAGCGCAGGAGATCAGGGCCACGCCGTCTGGGCTCTCGAATACTACACAGCCATGCTCAAAGCCGGCGTCCCCAATGTCGAGATGCACCTCTACGGCAACGGACGCCACCCCGGTGACCCCCTCCCCGACGGCAGCCGCATGTCCGGAGGTCTCACCGACCGCAACAACATCCCCTACGGAACCTGGCAGTATCGCTTCATCGATTGGGCCCGCGACCTCGGCTTCCTCCAGAAGCCCGGCATCGAAACCAAAGCCGCGAAGGACGTAGCAACCTTCGTCGCTAACCCGCCCCGCGCCTACGGCCAGGGACGCGGTGGTCCCGGCGGCGGACGAGGCCCCGGAGCACCCGGAGCCGCACCCACCGCACCAGCACCCGCTGGCCCGGGCCGCGGCAATTAACGATTCGGGTCAGGGTACGCGGACGCGTTAAACTGAATCAATGTCCGCGTACCCACTCCCGCGCCTGACGCCGGAGCAGTACCTTAGTATCGAGCGCTCAGCTGAAGTAAAGAGCGAGTACTACGACGGCCAGATGTTCGCCATGTCCGGCGGCAGCCTGGCGCACGCGCGGCTTCCCCAGCAAATTACCATTGCACTAGCCAGCCAGTTGGCGGCAACCGGTTGCTACACCTCCAACTCGGATATGAAAATCCGTGTTTCCCAGCGTGGTCCCTTCGTCTACCCGGACCTCACAATCATCTGTGGAGACGCTCAGCTTGCCGACGACAACCAGGACGTCCTGCTGAATCCGACCGTGGTGTTCGAAGTCCTGTCACCGTCCAGCGAGGCGTATGACCGCGGCCACAAGTTTGCGCAATATCGCCAGATACCGTCGCTCCGTGACTATGTCTTGGTCTCCCAACTGGAGCCACGAATCGAAGTCTTCTCACGAACGCAAGAGGACAAATGGACACTCTCCGAAGCTGTCGGGCTCGACGCAACCTGCTACATCCCAGGCGTGAACGCGCACATGACTCTTGCTGACGTCTATCGCGGCATTTCGCTCTACTCGCAGACGTAAACCGCCGATCAACTCCGACTTCGCCAACTCTGTTATAAACTGAACGCCATGAAAAAGCTGCTGGCTCTTCTGCTCCTCTCCCTTCCCGTCTTCGCCGCCGCCGCGCCCGAAAAGGAAGTCCTCGTCGCCGTCGAAGCCTGGAAACAGGCCGCGCTGAAAGGCGACGCCGCAGCCCTCACCAAACTTTTCCACGACGACCTCGCCTACACCCACTCCAACGGCTCCACCCAGACCAAAGCCCAGGCCGTTGCCGCCGAGTCCAGCCCCACCGGTATCTATAAAGGCGTTCAAATGCGCGATGTCGTCGTCCGCGTCTACGGCAACACGGCCCTGCTTGAATACAAGCTCGACCTCACCCATTTCGCCGGAGACACGGCCCACCTCCACGAACTCATGGTCTGGCTGAAGTCCCCGCAGGCAGGCTGGCAGATGCTCTCGCGCCACGCCACCCGGCTTCCGGTTGCCGCTGCACCAAAGCCTTAAACAGCAGCATCCAGCAACAACTGCCGTGCCGCTTGCGACACCGCTACCACCGCCGGATGCTTTAGCCTGCGCTCCACAGACACTGCGTAAAACCGCTCCACGATCTCCGTCGTTCGGCCAACCACCGCCGTCTTGTACTGCGTGCGGACCTCTTTCTCCACCGCCGTGGGCACCGCAAACACGCCCGCCCCCGCCTGCCCGAACACCTTCAGCAGCGCGCTGTCTTCGAACTCCCCAACAATGGCCGGACGAATCTGATTCCGGTCAAACCACTGCTCCAGATTTCTCCGCAACACCAACCCCTCCACCGGCAATAAAAACGGAGCGTTATCCAGAGACGCCGGATAGTTCCGCCGCATGCGCGCCGCCAGCTCCGTCGTCGCGTCAGCAAAAGCCCGTCAGGTATTGCCCTCGTAGCAAACCAACTGCACCTTCTCCGGCATCTTCAATACTGTCTGCAGCACCCGGAACACCATCAGCCTCGGCACCACGTCCGAGACCCTCACGAGGAAGCGGATCGGTCTTTCACGCGGTCGCCCCCGCAGCACATCCAGCAGTTCTCGCCCCACGCTGAACATCTCTTCCGCGTACCGGAAATCCATCTGCCCCGCATCCGTCAGAGCCAACTCCGCCCCGACTTCACGAATAGTTGACGCAGTTGCCCGCTGATCGTCGGCTGAGCCAGATTCAGCTTCTCGCACGCCCGTGCAATGCTGCCCTTGGCCACCGTCCAGAAATAGTACAGATGGTGACAGTTCATCCATTCCAGTGCCCGACCAACGCACTCTGCCGCCCGACCGTCACGGCCGTGCAATCCTCCCCGATCTCGTGAATGCAGATCCGAGCGCCCGGCCTGCCGCGACTCGGCATCGGTGCTCCGCGACACAGGGGCACCACAGTATCTGTCGGAATCACTGGCCCCGGCCAGCACAGGAACCTCTCACGTAAGCGGACGGCGCTAAGGCTCAGCGCCCGGCATACCCTCTCGCCCGCGTCATTCCGCAGCTTCCGACTGCGCCGATCTCATCGGCAGCATGAAGGCCAAAATGAAAGTCAACGGCGACGTCTTCTCAAACGGTATCGGCTGGAATGCTGAGTCTTGAAAAACGAGTTGCCGCTGCCGTGCTGACCAACTCCCATCCTGCGCGCCCCGCTACCGGAGGCTGAACCCAAACTCCCTCTCCACCTGCGCGTACCAGGCATCATCCCCCTGCGCGCTCCACTCC
>JAOAPO010000340.1 GCA_025462945.1 Bryobacterales bacterium | reverse complement strand
GGCTTGACCACGGTGAATTTACCAAGCTTCTCCAGCGGTTTCTCAAGCTTCTCCGCGTCGCCCACAACCACTACGGTGGCGTTCTCTGAAGAGAAATACTTCTTCGCCACGCGTTGAATCTGCTCGGGTTCAACAGAGTTTACCTTGGTGGTGTAGGTCTCCAGATAGTCCCTCGGAAGATTCTGTACACGCATGGTAACCAGTTGATCCGCCAGACCGGACTGCGGTTCCAGACGCATCAGAAACATGCCATTGGCGAAGCTCTTGGCGTTGCGCAGTTCCTCACTTGAGACGGGCGTTTTCCCCATGTTGTCGAGGTGTTCGATGACCGCCGCGATGCCCTCGCCCGCCACCTCATTCCGAATCTGTGTCACTGCGGTTATGCTGGCGCTGTTGTCCAGAGGGTTCAGCTCAGTATGGGCGTCGTAGGCATACCCGCGCTTCTCACGAATGTCCAGGAACAGGCGCGAATTGGTGCCGCTGCCGAGGATCACAGACCCGACCACTTCCGGAAAATAGTCGGCGTCGCGGCGCACTGCGGCGGTGCGGCCGATCGTGATATCGGCCTGCACGGAGCCCGGGCGGTTGACCAGGATCAACTGCTTCTTTGCCTCCGGAACCGGACCGGGATCATACTTCGGGAGATCCTTCTGTTCCCACGAGCCGAACAGCGTGGTGATCGACTTCGTCACCGCCGCCTTGCCGGGCAACGTGCCCACCAGGATCAGCGTCGCGTTGTTGGGTACCAGGAAGGTATCGCGGAAGCCGGCGAGCGTCTTCTGCTCCATCTTGTCGAGTGACTCGCTGGTGGGACCGACGTGAGCGTAAGGGTGCTCCTGATATGTCGCCTTGCGGAAGGTTTCGGTGGCGAGGAACGAGGGGTCTGCGTGCTGCATGGCCAGTTGCTGCTTGCGGTTTTGCTTGTGCAGGGCCAGTTCGTTTTCGGGGAAGCTGGCATTACGGGCAACGTCAGCCATGAGTTCGAGCAACGCAGGCAGTTTCTCCGAAAGGACGCTGCCCTGGATGGTGATCTGGTCGGCACCGGCAGCCGCAGTCATGGCAGCGCCGATGGTGTCGAGTTGCTCTGCGATCTGCTGGTAGGTTCGCGTTTTGGTGCCTTGCGTCAGCATCGAGGCGGTACTGGCTGCGAGCCCCGGCATGTCTTTCGGGTCGCGACGGTTGCCGCCCGGGAACACGAGCCGGACTGTCACCAGAGGCACTCGACTGTCTTCGGCCATCATGATTGCGAGGCCGTTCGGCAGCTTCGACTCGAGGATGGCAGGGAGCTTATAGGGGCGCGGATCGGGCGAAACCGGCGGCTTGGTACGGTCTGTGGTCTGTGCGGCGCACATAACCGCTGCGCCTGCAAACATGGCGAAACTTAGACGGATCTTCTTCACTTGGCACCTCCTTCAGCGGGCGCGGGTTGGATGGCGAGGACGTCTCGACGGGCTGCCACCAGATACTTCTTCGCGGCGGTTTGAATCTCCGCGGACGTAACTCTCATTTGTGCTGCAAAGTCGGACTCGTACATGGCGGGGTTACCGTCAATCAGTTCGTAGATTGCGAGCATTTGGGCGCGTGACAAGGCACTTTGCAGACTGGCCGCCCTGTTGTAACGGAGCACGGTCTTCACCCTCTCGAGTTCGTTCGGCGCGACACCATCGGCCACAATCCTGTCGATCTCGGCCTGGTACTGATCCACGATCTGTTTCGCGGTGAAGTTTGGCTTGTAAGTAAGGTTGACGGCGTACACGTTTGGATCTTTGTAGTCCTGCGGCGATCCGAACGGCCACCCCAGGTTCGACTCGAATTGCAACAGACTCTGCTTTCCTTTCACGAGGTTCAGCTGCAGCCGTGAGCTCTGGCCGGAGGTGAGGACGGCATCGAGCATGTTGATGGCGTACCAATCGGGTGAATGCCGCTTCGGTCCGGGCCAGCCGATGATGACGGCAGGGACTCTCGCGTGAGGATCGGCGGCCGCCTCCATCCTGCCCTCGGCGCGCTCGGGTTCCGTCATGTCGGGGCGTTTGGGCTGAGGCTGCGCGGCAATGTCACCGAAGTATTGCTGCACCAGCTTCTTTGCGTCCGCAGGCTGGAAGTCGCCCGAGATGACGAGGACCGCATTGTTTGGCGCGTAGTAGGTCTTGAAGAACCTCGAAACGTCCTCCACGCTGGCGGCGTTGAGGTCTTCGAAGGAACCGATCAGCGAGTGGGAGTTTTGAAAGTTGCTGTAAGCGATCGTCGGCCATCTATCCACGATGGCTGTAGCGTAGGGCTGATTGTCGAAGCTCAGGCGGCGCTCCTGCTTCACGGCTTCCTGCTGATTCTTCAGATTGTCCGCCGTGATGGCCAGGCTGCGCATGCGGTCTGACTCCAGCCACAAAGCCAGATTCAGCTTGTTCGACGGCATGGTCTCGTAGTAGTCGGTGTAGTCGGGATGCGTGGAGCCGTTCATGCTGCCGCCATTGCTCTCGACGTACTTGAAATGCTCGCCCTTGGGTACGTTGGAGGAGCCCTGGAACATCATGTGCTCGAACAGATGGGCGAAGCCGGTGCGGCCCTTCTCTTCAGCCCTGGCCCCGACATCGTAGATCACATAGACCGCAACCACCGGCACGGACGAATCGCGCGAGAGCACCACCCGCATGCCATTCGTCAGCTTGTACTTCTCAAACGGGATTTTGACATCGCTCGCGGCGAAGACGAACGCCGTCGCGGCCGATGCCAGCAACAAAAACTTCTTCATGAACAGTTCCCCTCTCGTTCGATCATTTTTCAATTATGCGGCTTTGTGCAGGCGACGCAACGAGGTCGGCACCGCAGTCTAAGGCATTTTAGACGTACGCAGTTCCGAAAGGAATTGTTCGGGGGCGAAAGTGTTCAGAATGTCTGCGGCGGTCAGGCCCGCTCGCCTTGCGGTGGCAATTCCGTACTTCATGTTCGCCAGGTGTTTCGGATGGTGAGCGTCGGTGGAGACGATAAACTTCGCACCCTTCGCTTTCGCGGCGCGAGCGTGATTGGCGCTCAGGTCGAGGCGTTCAGGGCTTGCGTTGATCTCCAACCTGACACCTCGGCGAACAGCCTCTGTAACCACCTTGTCGAAATCAAAAGCGAACTCATCGCGGTGCAACAGCAGCCTGCCCGTGGGGTGGCCGAGTGCGGTGAGGTGGGGGCACTCCAGAGCCTTCAGCAGCCGGTCGGTCATCGCGGCCGGTTCCAGATTCATGTTGTTGTGGACGCTGCCGATTACCAGGTCAAGCTCAGCCAGTGCGTCCCATTCGATGTCCATGGTGCCGTCGAGCATAATGTCGCATTCGAGGCCGGAAAGAACGCGGATACCGAGTTCGCCGGTCTCGTTGATTCTGCGGACAGTGGCGGCGAAGTCGACCACGCGCTTCTCATCCAGACCGAAAGCCATGGCGAGAGCTTTGGAGTGATCGGTGATGGCGATGTATTCATAGCCACGCTCTTTCGCCGCCAGTGCCATCTCTTCCAGAGTGGCGCGGCCGTCGGTCGCGGTCGTGTGCATGTGGAGGTCGCCGCGGACATCCTGCATTTGGACGAGGCGGGGCAGGGCGCGTGCCTCCGCGAGTTCGATCTCGCCGAGGTTCTCGCGAAGCTCCGGCGGGATCCACTGCAGGCCGAGCATCTCATAGAGACCTTCTTCAGTTGAGCCGGCCACACGAACATCGTCTTCGATACGGAAGAGGCCGTATTCGCTCAGCTTGTAGCCCATGCGAATCGCTCTCTGGCGAAGCGCCACGTTATGTTCCTTGCTGCCTGTGAAGTACTGCATGGCCGCACCGAAGCTGTCGTGGTCAAGTGCGCGCACGTCCACCTGAAGGCCCTCGCGGCCAAACTTGACGCTGGTCTTGTTCTCACCCCGACCCAGAATTTCCTGCACCTTGGGGTGCGTGGCAACGGCTTCAAGCGCGGCGACAGCGTTCGAGCCGGTCACGAGCAGGTCGAGGTCGCCGATGGTCTCTCTGCCGCGCCGCAGACTACCCGCGGGCGTGATGGCGTCGATACCTTCGAGGGTCGCGAGGTGTTCCATCAACTCCTCGGCCGTGTGGTCAGCGTAACTGAGAAGGAAACGCCCGGTGCGCTTTCGATACTGCTCGATGCTGCGAAGAACCTTCTCTTCCAGCTTCGCGCCCATACGGGGAAGCTCGCGCAACTTCTGATCGCGGCAGGCCTGCTCAAGCTCATCAATCGATTGCAGCTGCAGATGCTCGAAGAGCAGCGCGATGCCCTTCGGCCCCAGGCCCTGAATTTTGAGGAACTCGAGGGAGCAGGCCGGGAACTTCTGCAGCAACTGGTCTCGCATCTCGCAGCTGCCGCGCGAATGAAGCTCATTCAGCACGAACGCCAGACCTTTTCCAATGCCGGCGATCTCGGTGACCTTGCGATCGGGGTTCGACAGGATGTCAGCCAGGCGCTCCGTGTGACCTTCTATGACCCCGGCACCGTTGCGGTAGCTGCGAATGCGAAAGCCATCTTCGCCGGCAATTTCCATGAGGTCCGCCGTCTCGTACAGGATGCGTGCGAAATCGCGATTTTCCAAGACTTCAGTTTAGCTGCCGGAACTTATGCCCGAAGCGGCTCAGGTCCACGCGGTTGCCCGCAATCTCGACCCCTTCGAGGCGCAGCAGCAGCATCTGTTCGAGTCCGGCTTCGCCAGGCAGGCGGATGACGCCTTTGGCGCCCAGGACGCGATGCCACGGCACCCCTTTGCCGGAACGCAAAGCCCACACCACCTGGCGGGCACAGCCTGGATGCCCGCTGGCTGCAGCGACCTCGCCGTACGTTGCGACCTTTCCCTTTGGGATCCTGCGGACCTGGCCGAGCATGGCCGCGAACATTGTCATCGGTGCTTACTTCGTGGTGAGGAAGCGCTCGTCGATTTCGACCTGATAGCCGCTCACCAGTCGATTCGTCTCGTTCGCCATGCCAACGACCGCCATCAGTTCAGCGAACATCTCGTCAGTCATGCCAGCCTTGCGCGCTCCGGCAGTGTGGGAGGCGATGCAGTAGCCGCACTGGTTGGTTGAACTCACGGCCAGATAGATCATCTCTTTCATGAGCGGATCAAGGGCACCGGGCGCCATGATCTCTTTGATGCTTTCCCAGGTGCGGCGAAGGGTTTTCGGATCGTGCGCAAGAGCCTTCCAGAAGTTGTTGATCCAGTCCGTTTTGCGCACCGCCATGATGTCGTCATAGATGGCGCGGACCTCGGGTGAGGCGTCTGCGTATTCAACCAAACCAAGCGTGGCCATTTAGATGAACCCCAGTGATTTCTGCTCGTCGAAGTCGAGGAGATAGCCTTTTCTTCCAACGTTCATCGCGGAAGTCTCGCCCAGCTTTTCTGCCATGCCGGCGGCCTCGTGAATATGTCCGCAAAAGAAGTAACGGGGCTTCTCGCGCTGCATGAACTCGCGGATGGCGCGGCTGCCGGCATGCTTCAGATTCGTGATTCGGTCGAGCATGGTGCCGTAGGGCGGGGCATGGCAGATCGCGGCTGTCGGAGCGAGACCATCGAAAGCGTGGAGCTTCTCCTCCAGCTGTTCCTCGCTGTATTCGCCAGGTGTATCGAATGGGGTTGGGTTGGAGTAGCCGAGGCCGACGAAGCGGAAGCCGCCGAGTTCTACCTGCTGCCCGTGGAAGTCGTGAAACCCGAAGCGAGCGCAGAAGTCTGTGATCTGGGCGGCTGACTCATGATTGCCAGGGATGACGTACAGTTTGTCACCCAGCGGCTTGAGGATTTCGCCCATCACGTCGAGCTGGCGCCCCCAGTTGACCAGATCGCCTGCGCAGAAGTAGTAGTCGGCGGGTGTCGCCACCAGCTTCGCGAGTGCCCGTGCGTCGCTGTGGATATCGGAAAAGACCAGTATCTTCACCGTTTCATCTTACGGTGGACGGCGCTATACGGCTGTCAGTTCGCTTGCGAAGAACTCGTCGACCAGTTCGAGGATATGGTTGGCATCCCTCGCGTGATAGATGGAGACGCGCAGCGCCGCACCGCCCCTCACCCCGTGCGTGAAATAGGTGGCGAACTGTTTCATCTTGCCGATGGCGTCGTCTTCGAGGCGCGCAATCAGCATGTCGTAGTACATCTTCATCATTTGGTACCGGTCGCTGTGTGACGGCTCGTCGTAGGTGCCCGTGGCGAGGTACTGCTGCAGTTGCCGGAAGATCCAGGGGTTCGACGCGGCAGTGCGGCCGATCATCACCGCGTCACAGCCCGTCTCCTCAACCATGCGGACCGCGTCTTCAGGCGTGATGATGTCACCGTTGCCGATCACCGGAATCCTGACGGCACTCTTGATGGCTGCAATGCGGGTCCAGTCGGCTTTACCACCGTACCCTTGCTCACGTGTGCGTGGATGGAGCGCAATCGCCTGCAGACCGCAGTCCTCGGCCAGCCGGGCCATCTGGACCATCACCAGTTCCTGATCGTTCCAGCCGGCGCGGAACTTGCAGGTAAAGGGGATCGTGATCGCCTTCCGCACGGTCGTCAGGATGTCCTCAACCAGTGGCAGGTCACGAAGCAGGCCGGAGCCGCCGTTGCACTTGACCACCTTGTTGACCGGGCAGCCGAAGTTAATGTCCAGAATGTCGAACCCGAGATCCTGACAGACACGTGCGGCATCGGCCATGATTTGCGGATCGGCACCGAAAAGCTGGGCCGAGATAGGGTGTTCAGAGGGGTCGAAACCAAGGTAGCGGGCCACCGTTCGGTTCGGCTTTTTCGATTCGGCATGCCGCATCGAGGCGCTCACGCCGTGCGAACTGGTGAACTCCGTCATGATCAGGCCGCAGCCGGAGAGATTTCGGATGAAGCGTCGGAATACTGTGTCGGTGACCCCCGCCATGGGCGCGAGCACCGTCGCGGGCGACAGGCTGACATTTCCGATCTGCAACTGGTGGGGGAAGCTCAAACTACCAGTCTACGGGGTCTGTGCCGGATCCTCAACGGCGAGGCCGCTTGCGGCTGCGATTTGGCGCAGGGCGACCAGCGCGGTGAAGGCGGAAGTTCGCACTTCGGCGTTCCTGTCGGTCACGAGAGGCTGAAGGAGCCGGAGGCCTGCCGGGTCACCGATTTTACGCAGGATCCAGGCACCCGCCCGGCGGAACCTGGGATGGGGATGCCGGAGAAAGCGCACCAGGCGGACCGCGTGGCCAGCCGGGTCTGCCAGAAACAGGCCGTAGGCAGCGTTTGCCGCCACGCGATGATGGAGGTCGCCGAGGGCAACTCCGAAGAGGGCGCGAATTTCAGGGTTGTCTCTTCCCCAAAGAGCCTGAACTGTGTTGGCGCGCACGCGAGCATCGTCGTCTCGGGCGAGTTGCTCGAGAATCAGCGGGTTCTCCACTTTTCGACCCAATACGAGGGCGGCCTTTGAGCGAACCCGCGCATCGGTGTGGCCGAGCGCAGCACGCAGCGCGGGGTAGAGACGTTCAGGAGGAGAGACTTCGGAGAGGAGCTCCAGAAGACGTTCAAGAGCGGGAAGGTCGAGGTCGTTCGCCAGCAGAGCGATGTTCAGAGCCCGAAGCAGACGCGTGTCTGCCGAGGGATCGTCCGATACCATCCGGCGCGCCGCCTCCAGTGCTTCTGGGGTGGGGCAGCGCGCCGAATCGCAGATTTCCTCGAAGTCCAACGGGGGCATCGCTGCCGTTTAGACCATAGGGCCGGGAGGCGGTGGAGTCTTACGTTTGCGCGGTGCGGCAGTCTTGCGAGGTTTGCGGGCCGCTGACGCCGTGTTGCCGTTGATTTCCGGCCCAGCCATCTTCTTCATACCCTTTTTCACGCGGGGTGAGTGGGCGGTCGGCTGACCTGGAACAATGGGCTGCGGCTCGTCGATTTCTTCCAGATCTTCGTCGTCGAGCACGGGCTGCGGTTCGGGCTCAGGCAGAGCTGGCGGGTGGAATTCGGCGCCGAGGAATACGATGAGGCCGCGTTCTTCTTCCGGATCCATGCGGACCACGGTCTTATCCTGCGCATAGTTCAGGAACTCGGTGAATTCCTGGAAGCCGTAGAGCTTCCAGTCGAAGGTCGGCACTTCTTCGCGAACCCAACCCAGCAGGTCATCCACGGTAGCGCCGTCTTCCATCTCGATGCGGTGATTTTCCAGCACATCGCGGAGGAAGGGAAGCGCTTCTTCGGGGCGGACCGACTTTTCGGCTACCACGCCGCGCTTGCGCTGGATCATGTAGCGGCCTTCGCCGCCGGTGACATGAATCAAATCGCCCTTACGGAGCTTTTCAATAAAGTCGGTGAAGGAACCGGCGCCATAAGCCCGCTCGCTGAAGGTGGAATCGAGCTGCAGCATCGTCGACTTGAGGAGGCCGAGCTGCGGACGTACTTCGCGCCGATCCAAAACCTGGAGGGCGCGTTCGACGAGAGGCATCGCCTGATGAAGGTCGAGGGCCGGGGGACGGCGAGAGCCACCGCCACCAGTGCCACTGACATTTCCACTGCCGGCGCCATGCTGCTGAGCGGCCCGGTACTCGCGGCGTTCCTGATAAGACGTCTGGGCTGCGACCGGTGCGGCGGCTGCGACGGCGCGAGTTTCACCTTCGAGCAGGATCGGCTCGTCACTGAGAACGTCGTTCGGGGAATCCATCTCAAGCGGCGCGTCGGAGGCTGCGGCAGTCTGGGCGAGTGCCGGCTGGGCCATCGGGGTTTGCTGCCGCTGATGATGCTGACGCGAGGGCCGGCTGTAGTCGAGCATCGACTCGTAGCTGATGAACTCGTGGCAATTTTTCTGCAGGATGGTGCTGGTGAAGGCTTTTCCGCCCACCACGAACACCGTCTTATCGTACTGCTTCAGTTTGTTGACCAGCGCAATGAAGTCACTGTCGCCGCTGACGATCGCAAAAGCGTTGATGTGATCGTGCGTAAACGCCATTTCCAGAGCGTCCAGAGACAGATTGATGTCGGCGCCGTTCTTGTCGCCGCGGGGCGAGGGGTCGCGCTGTACCATCTGCACTGCGTACTCAGAAAGCTGCCGGGTGGAGTTTTCGAGCCGTCCCCAGTTCGCGTAGGCGATTTTCGTGATGATTTCGCCGCGCTCTTTCATTGCTTCGAGGACGACGGAAACGTCAAATTCTCGTTGCAGGGTCGACTTCACACCGATTTCGATATTGTCGAAGTCGATAAATACTGCTATCTTCAGATGCTTTTCCATCTCTGCTTTGGCGAAGCCTCGTGATTCCTGAGGCCTGTCGCCTCCGCCTTGCCTGTCGTAGTGGCGCTGACGCATTTTCACTCCCGAACCGCTCTGCTATGCGCAGGCGGCGATTGTACTCACGATGGATTCGAGCGGCGATCCTGGCTGGAAGACTTTCAGAACTCCCTGCCGTTCCAGTTCCCGGGCATCTTCGTCCGGAATAATGCCGCCGACCACCACTTTGACGTCTGACATCTCTTTTTCCCGCAGCAACCCGAGCACCTTCGGTACGATCGCGTTGTGCGCGCCGGAGAGAATCGAAAGACCGATCACCCGCACATCTTCCTGCAGGGCGGCGTTGACAATCATCTCCGGAGTCTGTCGCAAACCAGTATAGATGACTTCCATGCCCGCATCGCGGAGGGCACGTGCAATCACCCGCGCGCCGCGATCATGACCATCGAGGCCAGGTTTGGCTACGAGGACCCGCATCGGCGGCTTCATTTATGTTGATGAACCGTTCTTTCCCGAGGCTGATAACGTCCCGCAGCGCGAAGCATACTTAATCCGAGAGTAACGTATGCAAGGCGTTGCAGGGATATAGCCGTGTTCAGGCACGGTAGAATACTGCGCATGCCTGTGGTTATCGCACTGCTTCGCGGAGTCAATGTCGGTGGGCATTGTAAGCTGCCGATGGCCACGCTCCGTGCGATTTGCGAGCAACTGGGCCATGAAGGAGCGGTTACTTATATCCAGAGCGGGAACGCGGTGTTCCGGACGAAGCGGGACCTGGGCAGCGTTGCGGGGGAACTCGAGGCGGCAATTGAGGCTAAGGTCGGCTTCCGGCCGGCAGTCGCTTTACGGACGATGGATCAAATGCAGGCAGTAATTGCAGCCAATCCGTTTGCTGGCCGAGCAAGTATTGACCCCGCTCGGTTGCTGGTGACATTTCTGGTGAAGGATCCCGGCGAAGCGGCGCGTGAGAGGGCTCGGGCCATCGATGTCGCGCCTGAGGAACTCCACGCCATCGGCAGCGAGATGTTCATCTATTTTGCGAATGGACTGGGCCGGACGAAGTTGCCCTGGAAAGCGCTGGAACGTTCGATCGACTGCCCCGGCACGGGACGAAACTGGAACACCGTTCTCAAGCTGCTGGAAATCGCACGGGGGTTCAAGACTGAATCAGTCTCGCGCGGCGTGTAAAGCACCGTCGCAGGCGGCGATTTTCTTCTTCAGATAGGCGATCCGGATTGCGGCCTCACTCGGAACGGCTCCGGCCAGCTTTTTCCACTCCGTCAGGCTCTGGGCATATGCGCCGCGGGCGTCGGTCCAGGCAAGAGGCGCGAGTTCCGGTCTTCTCAGCCTGTGAGGCGAGCGCATCGCCGAGCCAGGTCCGAGCTTCAGGCCGAGGTAGACCGAGCCGATGCCGCCCTCGCCGATGAGTTCGCCGACCTTCCACGGTCCGAGCTGACGTCCCGGCAAGTCGTCGTCGGCCATGGCGGCAGCTGCGCTGCGGACCGCCCCGGTCAGGGATCCTCGGCCGGCTGCTTCGGCGGCGAACAGAGCCTCAACTTCTGCCCGGACGCCGGGATCCGGACAAGCTCCGTCCAAAAACTCCGCGGGTGCGGGGAAGGGAAGATCCGCAACCGCAAGGAACAGATCCTCGATCTTCTTCCACTCCGATGCATTAGATCTGGCCATCTGCTTCGTCACCGTTGTCTCTGAGCTGAGTGACTTTCAGTACGAAACCGTATCAGCATTTCCGCTCGGCTTTGGCGCCTCGATCGGGCGCACGGCAACGCAGGATACGCGGTGGGCGTTTTGGATTGGGTCGGGCTACATCTGGACTTGCCGCGAAAACGGCCCCGGCACGTGAATCTGACAGGCAGAAACTCGGGAATAATGCCGGATAATTTACTTTTCAGATACTCACTGCGGATTTAAAACTACTGTATGATGGTCAGAAAGAACGCTGAAAATGGTCCAGACTTCAATCCTTCTGATCAGCGCTGAAAAAGCCTCCGGCGACAAGCTGGAAGCGATTCTTCGCAGTGGAGGTGCGGCCGAATCCGACCTCCTGCGCGTTGACGCCCTTTTCGATGGCCTTCGCCATCTGCAGGAGCGCGCTTTCGACATCATTATCACGGACCTGTTCATGCCCGACGGACAAGGTGTGGCAACCCTGCGCCACCTGCAGCAGCATGCGCCCGCCACACCAGCCATCGTGGTCTGCAATAGCTCTGACCGGGAAACGGCGATCCAAGCCGTCCGCAAAGGTGCCTATAACTTCTTCCTTCACGAAGAGCTCGACGGTCCGGTTCTGCGCAAGTCCATCGAAACAGCGATTCGTCAGGGCGAAGAAGATGCGGATAAGCGGGCTGCGGACCGGCGGACGAACGCGCGCTTTCCCTGCAGGCTCGCGGTCAGTTATCAGACACTGGAACACCCGATCCGTGCGGGACAGGGCGTGAGCGAAACTCTGAATATCTCCAGTAAAGGTCTGCTTTTTACCACCAATGACACACTCGAAGCAGGTCAACTTGTGCAGGTGTCTTTGGAATGGCCCGCGATGCTCGAGAATCAGATACCGCTGAAACTCGTAGCCGAAGGACGAATCGTCCGCAATTCGCAGGGCCAGACGGCCATGACCATCGACAAGTATGAGTTCCGGACACGCCGGATCCCGCGCGCTGCTCCCGCCGCAACAGCCGCCAAGAACTAACCGCCCGCGCGAACCCGGCGAAGCACCGTCCCGGACGCCTTGCAGCCCGACCGGATACCGCCGTGGCGGCTCTTTCGATATACTCCGAGAGTTACCACGCCATGAAACCGCTTACTCTAGCTTTACTTTGCACTGGTCTTACAGGCCTCGCGCTGGCCCAAACGCCACCCGCCGACGGACTGGTTTCGCCGGAAGTGAATGCCGATCGAACGGCTACGTTCCGCGTCCGCGCCCCGAAAGCGACTGAGGTGTCGCTCTACGGTGACTGGATGCCAGTCGGTAAGCCGCAGAACATGAAAAAGGACGCCGATGGTGTCTGGTCCATCAAGACCGAGCCGCTGGAGCCAACCGGCCATCTTTATTGGTTCAACCTTGACGGACTTGCGATCGCCGATCCCATCAACCCGGTGATGAAACTGCGCCAGCGCACCTCAGCCAGCCTGGTCGAGATCCCCACCGGGACGTCAGCGCTCTGGGATGTACGCGATGTGCCCCATGGCAGCGTAGTTACCGACTGGCAGAAGTCCTCGGTTCTCAACCGCACCGAGCGCGTCATCGTCTATCTCCCGCCCGGCTACGACAAGGGCAATACGCGCTACCCCGTGCTCTATCTGGTGCACGGCAGTGGCGATATCCAGGAGTCATGGGTACAGGCTGGTCACGCAAATCTCATCCTCGACAACCTGATCGCCGAAGGCAAAGCAAAGCCCATGATCGTGGTGATGCCGGCCGGTCACTCCGTGCCTTTCTCTGCAGGACGCGGGGGCCCCGTCACCAACAACGACCTGTTCGAGCAGTATTTGATTAAGGAAGTCATTCCGGGCGTGGATGCGAAATACCGGACCGCTCCGGGCGCAAAAAACCGCGCTCTCGCCGGCCTCTCCATGGGCGGCGGACACACGATCCAGACCGGCTTCAGCCACCCCGACATGTTTTCCGCCCTGGGCGTATTCAGCTCCGCGCCGCAGGGCAATACGTTCGAAACGAAATACAAGAGCGTTCTTGATGACGCGAAGGGCTTCAACTCAAAGGTCAGCACGGTCTGGCTTGCGGGTGGCGACATTGACCCCGTATACCCGCGCATGAAAGCCTTCTCCGAACTCCTCGAGAAATCAGGCATTCATGCTCCCCTCAAAACCTATAAAGGTGCGCATACCTGGCCGGTCTGGCGCTACAGTCTGACCGACTTTGCGCCGATCATCTTCAACGGCAAGAAATAAGAGACTCCCTCGATGAAAACGTTTGTACTCCTGCTGGCTGGCGCCAGCGCATGTTTTGCCCAAAGTGACCGCGCGGAAGCGGCACGGAACCCGATGGCCGGGAACCCTCAGGCGATCGCTGCCGGTCGCACGCTCTACTCCCAGGCCTGCGCCGTCTGTCACGGCGCCGATGCACGCGGAGACCGTGGACCCTCCCTGGTCACCGGCAACTTCACTCGCGGGAACGCCGACGGCGAGATCTTCCTCAACATCCGGAACGGCATTCGCGGCACGCAAATGCCCGGCTTCACTCAATTCACAACGGATCAAACGTGGCAGCTGGTCTCTTTCCTTCGCAGCCTCGCCGGCACTGCTCCGGCTACTGTGACCAGCGAAAACGCGACCGGCAATGCCGTGTCCGGGAAGGCGATCTTCTCCGGCAAGGCTGGCTGCGCGGGCTGCCATATGGTCAACGGGACTGGCGGCGGTGCCGGGCCTGACCTCTCGGCGGCGGGTAAACTACCCGTC
>JAOAPO010000303.1 GCA_025462945.1 Bryobacterales bacterium | reverse complement strand
GTCGGTCTCGATCTCGACGCGGGCGTTCAGGGCTTCGGCAATCAGCGCTTCGAGGGGCTTTACTTCATCGCGTTCCGGAACGACGATCTTGTCCAGAGGAACGATGTGCACGTTGGCGAGATCGGTGGTCCCGACGCCAGAGCGGCTGAGGACGTTCTTGAGAATTGTTTCCTGCTGCAACTGATTCGTCTGAGCAATGAGCAGATCCTGCCGGGCCGCGAGGAGTTGTGACTGGGCGCGAGTAACTTCGATTTCGGCAAGGGTTCCAATCTGCACCTGACGCCGGTTGTTCTCGAAGAGCTGCTGAGCTGTGGCCACGGCCTGCTGGCGCGACTTCACTTCCTGATCGAAGCTCACGATGTCCCAATAGAGGTTGAGGGCGGCGCTTACGGTGGTCACCACCTGCTGCTTGAACTGCAGGTCGGTCACTTTCAGATTGTTCTTTTGGACCAGGATATTGCGCGTGTTCACGGCGCGCCCGAAGCCATTGAGCAGGTTCTGCGTGAGGGAAAGATCGAGGTTCGCGGTTGCGTACGGGTTCAGGCTGTAGAAAGCGGAGTTCACTTTTTGGTATTGACTGGAAAAGCTCATGCTGCCCGACAGTCCGAAGTTGGTGGCCTGAGAGTACGAGGCCTGAAACGTGCGGGTGCCGATCACCAGAGACTGGGTGCCGCTGAGCAGCGTGTTGCTTTGCGGGATGGTTTGGTGTTGAGCCTGGGCAAAGATGGAAAAAGATGGGTCGAGCGAGGGTATGGAGGGTCCGAGCTGGGTAAGAACGCTGGAGTTGACGCCCACGCCAGATGCGACCGGTGCCCCGTTGGTATTGATGCTGACGCCTGCCAGGCTGACGGATGTGGGTCCGGCGGCGACGCCCTGACCGACACTTCGGAGCAGGCCGCCCCCCTGTGCGCGACGCAGAACTTCGCGCGCCAGCAACGGACCGTAGCGCTGCACTTCAATATCGATATTGTTTTCCAGAACGAGCGCGACGACGTCCTGGGCGGTGAGGTAAAGGTTGCCCGCCCGTACCAGCGAGTCGATGCGCGAGGTATTCGCGAGATTGATGGGGGGCACGCTGCGCGGGCGGTAGTTCTTTACCAGCCAGTTGAACTTCGTGGCAGGAGCTTCCTCGATGCGTATGGAGCTTTGTGCCGCGGCTGGAGTCGCTGCGAGGGTCGCGACAACGGTGCCGGCTACGGCCAG
Source organism: Bryobacterales bacterium (assembly GCA_025462945.1). GTDB lineage: Bacteria > Acidobacteriota > Terriglobia > Bryobacterales > Bryobacteraceae > BOG-234. The sequence goes on along the minus strand of JAOAPO010000303.1, from coordinate 8,065 downwards.
GCGGAAACGGCTCTGCCAACGGGCAGACGGACGGCGATCTAGTGGATCCATCATCTGTACTTATTGCCTTACGGCGGAAACCTCTCTTAAGTTCGCGGAAAAATCGGGGTTTAGGTCGGGCGAGGGCTTAATCTTCAATGTTATAGTAGCCGTTTCAAATGTCGCAACCGGAATACTCTCAGGGGCAGGTCCTCGATCTCTTTCAGCGCACAGGTGCCTATCTGACGGGCCATTTTCGGCTAACCAGCGGAAAACACAGTCCGAATTACCTGCAGTCGGCGCTGGTTCTGCAGCACCCGGCGCATGCGGAGACGCTGGGACGCCAGTTAGCGGCCAATCTGCAGGCGCTGGCGGGTACGCAGAAGATTGACCTCGTCGTGGCACCGGCGCTGGGCGGTCTGATCATCGGACATGAGGTGGCGCGGGCGCTCGGGGTGCCGTTTCAGTTCACGGAACGGGATGCCGACCGAAAAATGAGTCTGCGGCGGGGATTCGATATTCCGGAAGGTACCGGCGTGGTGGTGGTGGAGGACGTGATCACGACCGGCGGCAGCACTCGCGAGGTGATCGAGATTTTGGAGGCCCGGAGCGCGAAGGTTTTGGCTGCCGGGTCGATTATTGATCGCAGCGGCGGGGCTGCGGATGTGGGAGCTGTTCGGACGGCGCTGGAGACACTTCATGTCACGGCTTACGACCCGGGGAGCTGCCCGATGTGCGCGGCTGGCGGGACTCCGGAAAAGCCTGGCTCGCGGTCGGTTTAGCGAAAGGACAGCCCATGCGCGTGCTCCACAAGCTTCACAAAGTACGCAAGTTCGACCCTGTCGCTCCGTTTACTCTGCGAGCGCAATTCGACGACAACTCGGTTCAGACAATTGACTTCGAGCCGGTACTGCGCGGCGAGCTGTACGGCCCTCTGCGTGATCCCGGGTTTTTCAACCAGGTCGCACCGGACCCTCAGGCACGTACACTTATTTGGCCGAACGGAGCGGACTTCGATCCGGCTACGCTGCACGACTGGCCAGAGTGTGGCGGAGCGTTCATCCGGATGGCCCGAGGCTGGGCCGACCAGCCCGGATACAACCGTCCCGCGTCGGTTTAGTCCCATTTCCGCTATAGTGAAACAGTCATGGCAACCTCCTCCATGGTCGCGCCGCTTAACTCTGACGAGTTCCTCCGTCTCTATGACCGCGAGGAGGGTGGACTCCGCCAGTTCGAGCTGCTGGATGGCGAGGTAGTCGAAAGACCGATGCCGAATTTTCGTCACGACCTGATCAAGAACAACGTTTGCAAGGCGCTTGATCGCTATCTCGCGGCCAACCCCGGGCACCTCGCCTTAGTGGAAACAACGTTTAAGCTCGGACCCCGTGTTACGTTCACGCCGGATCATGCCGTTATCGCTGTTGACCGTGTGGGTCGAGTTGAGTTCTACTCCACTGGCGCACCGGATATCGCGTTCGAGGTCATCAGCAGCGAAACGGCTGATCGTCTGAAGTATAAGACTGATTTGTATCTGGAGTTTGGCTCCAGGGCGGTCTGCTGCATCTACCCCAACCGGCGAAACGTTGTGATCTTTACGCCAAACAGCATCCTCCAGTTCAAAGGCTCGGAGCACCTGGCCTTTCCGGGGATTCTCCCTGGCTTTTCCCTGCCGCTTAGTGACGTGTTTGCATCTGCCCAGGAGTAGGCAGCGACAATGCTGTTCGGGCTGTCAATGCCAGGCTTCTAAGTAGTCAATGCCAAGCTTCTAAGTATGAGAGCAACGGCCCTTCTCCTCTTCCTGCTCAGCGCGCTCGCCCGCGACAGTATCGCCCAAACAGCGAACTCCGTTGAAGCGGACGATCCGCGCCCGATGATGGCGCTGATCGATAAAATACAGTCTGCTCGCCGAGTGTGCATCAACTACGAGGATCCTCCGTTCCAAAACTCCCGTGATGTAGAAGACGTCACCAGCCTCGTCGTTCGTGACCAGACCAGAGATCCTTCCCGGCGGGTTGTGATTCCCAGAGGAGGGAAGATCCAGATAGACGCCGCGTTGTTTTCCAACGCCTCAGGGCCTGGAGGACTGCTGCCCGTCCTTCGCGAGGCGAACATGGCGTATCAGAAACGCGGCTATCCTGGAGCATTCCGGCTCGAGCAGAAGGCCGGAGTCTGGCATGTTGAGCCCAGCGGCATCAAAGGTCCTGACGGTTCTGCCAAATCTATCGGGCCTGTAATGAACGCGAAGGTGCGCCTCTCCGGTGCCAAATCACCAACGGCCGAGGTGCTCCAATCCGTACTTGACCAGGCCGCACAACAGGCCGGAACGAAGATTCTAATCGGCTCTCTACCTTTGCAGGCCTTCGTGAACGCAGCTACCAAAATGTCGGCGGACGACGAGTCTGCGTCAGTGGTCCTGGCCAGACTGCTGGCGTCCACCTCTGTCGGACAGAGCGCCTCTTGCTGGTCCTATCGCCTGCTGTATGATCCGGGACTGAAGCTCTATGTTTTTCACCTTCAACTCGTGACCGGCTCTGCGTCGGTACGATAGCCCGCCTCCACTCGGGATCGAAGCGTAGCGTACCGCAAAAAGTACCGTCCACGCTCTCCCGGCCTCCGTATCACGTCCGTTTCACCCGTTGACGACACAGCCCGCAAGCGGTAGACTGAATTCAGGACTAAAATCGTCCGTGTTCTCTTGCTCAAGCTAACCAAAAAAGCCGACTACGGTTTGATCGCCCTGCGCCACCTTGCTTCCAAGGGTGGCGAGACCGCGTCCGCCAAGGAAATTGCTGAGACGTATCATCTTCCGGTACCCCTGCTGGCGAAGGTTCTGCAGCGGCTGACCCAGACCAAGATTTTGGCGTCGGTTGCCGGGACGAACGGCGGTTACCGGCTTTCGCGGGACGCTTCGAAGATCAGCGCGCTGGAAGTGGTCCGTGCGATTGACGGTCCGGTGATCCTGACGCATTGCTTCACGGACCACGGCACCTGCGACCAGTCGGAAAACTGTACGGTCCGCGAGCCCTTGCGTCGCGTCCACGAAGCGATCCTGGACGTTCTCAACCGATTCACCATCAACGATTTGGCGGAAACCAATGCGGTAAAGTTGACGCCTCTGCCAACTGCGCTGCATCAAGTGAGTAGCCTGCATCCCCCGCACTAAAGCGAACGAGTCAACAAAATGAAGAGCCCCATCTACCTCGACAACCACGCAACGACCCGCACCGATCCCCGGGTTCTCGAAGCTATGCTTCCGTACTTCACCGAGAACTTCGGCAACGCCGCCAGCCGTAACCACGAGTTTGGCTGGACCGCGGAACAGGGCGTGGAAAAGGCGCGTAAGCAGATCGCCAGCCTCATCGGCGCCAACGCGAAAGAAATCATCTTCACCAGCGGCGCCACTGAGTCAGACAACCTCGCGATCAAGGGCGTAGCCGAGATGTATGCCGAAAAAGGCAACCACATCATCACGGCGGCGACTGAGCACAAGGCCGTTCTCGACACCTGCAAGAAGCTGGAGAAGCACGGTTACCGTGTGACGTACCTGCCCGTGCAGGGCGACGGTCTCATCGACCTCCAGATGCTGAAAGAGGCGATCACGGACAAGACGATCCTGGTCAGCATCATGTACGCCAACAACGAAATCGGCGTGGTGCAGCCGGTCGCCGAGATCGGCAAGCTCTGCCGCGAGCGCGGTGTTTTGTTCCACAGTGATGCCGTGCAGGCGATTGGCAAAATTCCGGTGGACGTCAACGCGGACAACATCGATATTGCCTCCATTACGGCCCACAAATTGTACGGTCCGAAGGGCGTGGGTGCTCTCTACGTTCGGCGTCGGAGCCCGCGTGTTCAGTTGACAGCCCAGATGGACGGCGGCGGTCACGAGCGTGGCATGCGTTCCGGCACACTGAATGTACCCGGCATCGTGGGACTGGGCGAGGCCTGCGCAATCGCGCAGCGCGAACTGGCACAGGAGATGGAGCGCACGCGCGCTCTTCGCGACCGGCTACGCGCCAGGCTGGAAGCTGGCCTGGACGAAGTCTACGTCAACGGTTCGATGGAGCACAGGCTCCCAGGCAATCTCAACATCAGCTTCGCTTATGTGGAAGGCGAATCGCTTCTGATGGGTATCAACGACGTGGCGGTTTCGAGCGGTTCGGCCTGCACCTCGGCTACTCTCGAACCCAGCTACGTTCTCAAGGCTCTCGGTCTGGGCGATGACATCGCTCACTCTTCCATCCGCTTCGGCATCGGTCGCTTCAACACTCAGGAAGAGATCGACTACGTATCGGACAAACTGATCGACGTGGTTCGAAAGCTTCGCGAACTCTCCCCGCTTTACGAGATGTTCAAGGAAGGCATCGACCTCAGCACCGTTCAGTGGGCACACGACTAAACAGGTTTACAGGAGACAGAAAATGGCATATTCCGATAAGGTTCTCGATCACTACAACAATCCGCGTAATGTCGGTTCGCTCGACCGCGCTTCGAGCAGCGTTGGCACGGGTATGGTCGGCGCCCCCGAGTGCGGCGACGTCATGAAGCTCCAGATTCAGGTCAACGATGCAACCGGCATCATCGAAGACGCCAAGTTCAAGACGTTCGGCTGCGGCAGCGCAATCGCCAGTTCCTCCCTCGCCACCGAATGGCTGAAGGGCAAGAGCGTCGACGAAGCTCTGCAGATCAAAAACACCGACATTGTCAATGAACTGAGCCTGCCTCCCGTGAAGATCCACTGCTCCGTGCTTGCCGAAGACGCCATCAAAGCGGCGATCTCCGACTACCGCAAGAAGCAGGGCTCGGATGTAGCGGTGACGGCAGCGCAAACGGTGGCCTAACATGTCAGCCGTCGCCGTTGCAGCGGGAGTGGACGTCACTCCCAAGGCCATTGAGAAGATCCGCCAGACGTTCAAAAAAATGGGCGTCGAAGGCGGGCTGCGGCTCGGAGTTCTGGGCGGCGGGTGTTCGGGTTTGAGCTACCAATTCAAATTCGACACCCAGCCCCGTCCCAAGGACAACGTGTTCAACTTCGATGGCGTACAGATATTCGTGGATCCCAAGAGCCTGCTCTACCTGCACGGTCTGATCCTCGACTACAAAGAATCGCTGATGCAGTCCGGCTTTGTTTTCGAGAATCCGAACGCGAAGAAGAATTGCGGTTGCGGGACATCATTCTCGGCGTGAGTCCCTGCTGGAATTGCGGGGCCAGTGAGCCCGGCCGGTTCTGCGATGCGTGCAAGGCACTGCAGCCACCGGTCCGCGAGTACTTCGCGTTCTTTGAAGTGCCGCCTCAGTTGGCTCTCGACGAGAAGGACCTCCAGCAGCGTTTCTACGCTCTTAGCCGTAAGCTCAATCCCGATCTATTCTCCCGGAAGAGCCCGCAAGAGGCCGAGTACGCGCTGGACGCGACCGCTGTCCTGAACGACGCCTACCGAACGTTACGCGATCCAATCTCACGCGCCCAATACGTTTTGAAGCTGGAAGGCTTCGATGTGGGCGAGCAGTCGACCAAAGACGTTCCACCCGAGCTGCTTGAAGAGGTCTTCGAGCTGAACATGGCGCTGGAAGAGGCGAACATGGGCGATCCGGAAGCAATGGACCAGGTTGCGGGAATGCGGATCCGGTTCGAAGCGATGCTCATCCAGACGGACGCCGCTGTCGCCAAGGTCAGCGCTGCGTGGGACGCGACCCACACGCGGGAACAGCTCAGCGAGCTCCGCGGACTGCTCAACCGCCGTAAATACATCACAAACCTCATCGACAAAGCTAATGTTCCAGATCGAGTTTGACAACCAGCCGGACCGCGTCGTAGGTATCGACCTCGGCACCACCAACAGCCTTGTGGCGTGGATGAACCTCACGAAGCCAGAGGTGATTCCCGGCGCCGACGGGGACCGTCTTGTTCCCAGCATCGTTTCGCTCAAGGAAGACGGCAGCCTGATCGTCGGCGCTGCGGCACGACAGGAACTGATCGATCATCCGGAACGCAGCATCTATTCGGTAAAACGTTTGATGGGGCGCGGCGTTGAAGACGTTCGCGATGAACTCAAGCTTTTCCCTTTTCACATCGCTGAAGACAGCGAGTCAGTGATTCGCGTCAAGCTGGGCGAGAAGACCTTTACTCCGCCGGAGATCTCGGCGTTTGTGTTGCGGCAGCTCAGGCAGAACGCAGAAGCTGCTCTGGGCGGGACCATCACCAAAGCCGTCATTACTGTACCGGCTTACTTCAACGACGCCCAGCGTCAGGCGACGCGCGATGCGGGCCGACTGGCGGGTCTGGAAGTCCTGCGCCTGGTGAACGAGCCGACCGCTGCGGCTCTCGCGTATGGCCTCGACAAGCGGAATGAAGGCATCTAGGCCGAGTATGACCTCGGCGCCGGCACCAACGACAACTCGAATCTCAAGCTGCAGGAGGGGATCTTCGAGGTTTTGGCAACCAATGGCGATACCCACCTCGGCGGCGATGACATCGACAACCGGCTGCTCCATATCGCTCTCGAAGACATTCAGTCGGAGTGGGGCGAGGATATCTCGCACTCGGGCGAAGCCATCCAGACTTTGCGGCGGGATGTAATCCGCGTGAAGGAAGCTCTGTCGTTCGCTCCCGCGGTGAACCTGGAGTTCAACTGGAAGGGCAAGAACTACCAGCGGACCATTACCCGCGAACTTTTCGACGGCCTGATTCAGGACATTGTGGACCGCACGCTCGGCCCTTGCCGCGACTGTATGAAGGACGCGTCCGTAACTCCCGAGCAGATTGATGAAGTGGTTCTCGTTGGGGGCTCCACGCGCATTCCGCTGGTTCGCAGCGCGGTGGAAGTCCTGTTCCGCGCCCGTCCCCACACCGAACTAAACCCGGACGAAGTCGTGGCACTCGGCGCCGCTGTGCAGGCCGGCATTCTTGCCGGTACCGTTGAAAACCAGCTGCTGCTTGATGTCACCCCGCTCTCACTCGGGATCGAGATGTACGGTGGCGTGGTTTCCAAGATCATCCACCGCAATTCAACCATTCCGGCCAGCGCCAGCGAGACTTTCACCACGGGTGTGGACCGTCAGACGAACGTCCTTATTCACGTTGTTCAGGGTGAACGCGAACTTGCTAAAGACTGCCGCAGCCTGGCGCGTTTTGACCTGAAGGGCATCGATCCGATGCCGGCCGGGTTTGCGCGTATCGAGGTGCGGTTCCTGATCGATGCGAACGGCATTCTGGCGGTTACCGCTCGTGATGCGCGCACAGGCCGCGAGCAGTCCGTTGAAGTGAAGCCATCTTATGGGCTTACCGACGAGCAGGTGGAGGCGATGATCGAGGCGTCCATCGACAATGCAGAGGCCGATCTCCAGGCCGCGCAGCTGTCTGGCGTGCGTCTGGAAGCCGATGGCATTATGGCCGCGACCGAGAAGGCCATGCGGACCAAAGCCTGGCTCACCCTGACGGACGAGGAGCGCGCGGGCGTCACAGCCGCCATGAACCGCCTCAAGGTGGTCTACTGCATCAACGACCATCACCTGATTCGGGCGCAGGTGGATACTCTGAACGAAGCGACCCATAAGCTGGCCGAGAACATGATGAATACGGCTGTTCTCGGCGCGCTTAAGGGCACAAGCGTCGACGCTTAGCGGGCGCTCCCAACTGTATCGGTCCCGCTTCGTTGAAGACGCGCCAACGGGCGTCTTCATCCGATTCGGCGGCCGACACGGCCATGTGTACTCCCTCACGGTCACGGCTCAGTAAGACGACGTGGTTTCGGCAACGTGCTCGCTACTGAATTGCCAGAAACGCCGTGTTGGAAGTGCGTCCGTTCGATGTCACCGAGACGGGCACGGCATTGCCGCTGAGGCCGGCCGGAATCTGGACGTTGATCTGGTCGAGCCCTGCGTAACCCGGTGAACGCCCGGCGTATGCCACCGTCACCGGCCTGCCGCCAATCGTAATCACCGGCGTGGTCGCGGCGTATTCGAGGCCGTCGCGCAGGGCCGTCGCACCGAGGCCGGTCAGGTAGAGCGACAGGAAATCGCCCGCGTGCAGGGGAGCCGAGATGCTGACCACGGCGCTTGTAAGTGCATTCCGTGCGGCGGCTGTGGCGCT
>JAOAPO010000228.1 GCA_025462945.1 Bryobacterales bacterium | reverse complement strand
AAGGCTGTGAAGATCCAGACAGCATCCGGCGCCAGCAACAACACCATCATCACTGGGTCGGGCAATCCGTTCCAGGGCATGGTACAGGAAGGCTCGAACAACCTCCCCCTCGGCGGCGTCGAACACCGCAAGAACAACTGGGCTCCCCGCCTGGGTATGTCATGGGATCCGTTCGGTGACGGTAAGACCGCCATCCGTTCGGGCGGCGGTGTGTTCTATGAACGCATCCAGCAGAACGTCTACAACTTCGGCGGTCTCGGCAATCCGCCGCTCGTGACCACCCCGCAGTTCTACGGCGGCAACATCGACACGCTCTCCCCGTCGCTCGCTGCCAGCGGTACCCTCTCTCCCGTCGGCATCCGCGCCATCGACAAGAAAGGCCAGAACCCCACCACTTACTCCTGGTCCTTCGACATCCAGCGTGAACTCGGCGGCAAGACCACCATCGACATCGGTTACGTCGGCAACGTCGCCCGTCACCTCATCTTTAATCGTGACATCGGCCAGTTGCCCCTCAACACCACCACGGGTTCCAGCAGCCCCCTCACGGGTCTGAACGGCGCCAGCAACGCGGCTCGTCCGTTCGTTGGTTACACCGGCGTTACCTACACGGAATTCGGCGCGAACAGCAACTACAACGCGCTGCAAACCCGTGTCAGCCGCCGCTTCGCCAAATCACTCACGGCGAACGTCAGCTACGTCTGGTCCCGCGCCATGAACACCACCGATACCGATGGCGCGACAATCGGCTACTACCTCGATCGCAACCGCGATTACGCGCGCGCCGGTTTCGACCGCCGCCACGTCTTCAACGTCGACTACGTGTACGAATTGCCCGCCTTCGCGAAGAACAGCGCTTTCCTCAAGCCCCTCGTCAACGGCTGGCAGCTCGCGGGTATCACTCGCTTCTGGTCCGGCTCCCCCATGGATGTCTCGGCCAACGGCGACCCCGGCACCTTGGGCGGCGGACAGCGCGCCGACTACCTCGGCGGCGAAATCTACAAGCAGGATTACCGCAGCACCCTCCAGTACTTCAACCCGCTCGTCTTCGGACGCCCCGCCAACGGGACGCTCGGAACCCTCGGACGCAACGTGCTGACTGGGCCTGGCTATGCCAATTGGGACATCTCGATGTATAAAAACACCAGGATCACCGAACGCATCACCACCCAGCTCCGTGTGGAAACATTCAACACGTTCAACCACACGCAGTTCCTCAACCCCAGCAGCGGTATCAGTGTGCCCAACCCGAGCACGGCCGTTACCGCCTCCACGCAGGCGAGCACGGGCCGTATCACCAACAGCCGTGACGCACGCTCCATCCAGCTCGCGCTGAAGTTGTTCTTCTAAACTTCCCTCAAGCTGTAAGTAGTACCGGAACCGCCGGTCGGATTCGCTCCTCTGAGCGGTTCCGGCCGGCGGTTTTGTTTATGGAAGCTTCACTGAGGCAAAGCGCCCCCAGCCGTTCCAACTGACTCTCCTGCAAAGGCTTATCGGCCTTCCAAAAAGCGGAGACAAACGGGCGAGTTTATGGAGAAAAGTATTCACATTCAGGCATAGAAACTCGCGAAACGCAGCGCCGGGAAGGCTCTCTACTCAACGTCATGATACGGAAATTTGCAGCTTCCGCTGCCCTGCTTTTATGCCTTGCCTGCGCTGCCTTAGCGCAGCAGGGATCCATTCAGGGAACTCTCACCGACGCGGCTGGCGCGTCCGTCCCTGATGCCACGGTGCGTGCTCTCGACCAGGACAAACAGGTCGTCGTACGCGAAACAAAATCTAACCGGGACGGCAACTTCAGCCTCACCCCTCTGCTGCCCGGCAACTACACCGTCAAGATTGAAGCCCAGGGTTTCAAAGCCTACGACTCATCGAACCTCAAGCTCGATCAGACGCAGATCATGAACCTCGGCACCATCGCCCTCCAAGTCGGCGCCATCACCGAATCCATCTCGGTCGAATCGCAGATCCCGGTCGTCGATACGGCCACCGCCCAGAGGTCCTTTGTCATCAGTTCAAAAGAAGTCACCGAACTGCCGCTCAACGGTCGTGACTTCATGAGTCTGATCCGGACCATCCCCGGTGTCGTAACCAACAACACCAGCGACTTTCGTCTGGTTTTCAACAATACCGATCAGTTCAACGTGAACGGCATGCGTGGCTCTGCCAATAACGTGTTTCTCGACGGAGCCATCAACACCGACCTTGGCGCCAACGACGGTCAATACACCCAGATCAGTCTCGACGCGGTCGGCGAGTTCAAGGTCCAGACTTCCGTGTTCAACGCCGAGTATGGCCGCAACCCCGGCGTCATGATCGCGATCAACACCAAGGCCGGTGGCGCGAAGTTTCACGGCACCGCCTATGAGTTCGGTCGCAACGACTACCTCGACGCCAACACTTTCTTCCGCAACGCTCAGGGCCTGAACCGCGCCAAGCTCCGCTACAACCAGTTCGGCGGCAACATCAGCGGACCCATCCTGATCCCGAAGTACTCCGCAGGCGACCACAAGAAGCTCTTCTTCTTCTTCAACTATGAAGGCACTCGCGCCACCCGTCCTTTGAACAACAACACCTTCGTGGACGTGCCCAGCACCCAGATCCTCAACGGCGACTTCCGTCAGCTCTATCGCTTTAACGCTGACGGCTCACAGCAGACCATCAGCGGCAGTAATGGCGTTCCCATCGGCACCGTCTTCCAGCCCGGCACCGTCATTCGCGACTCCTCCGGTCGCGTCATCGGCGGTACTCCCTACCCCAACAACACCGTCCCCCAGTCGCAGTGGAACCGCAACGCCCCGGCCTTTATCAAGATGTTGAACTTCGTCAGCCGTGCCGGTGCGCCGCAGACTCCCGGCGTCCCCGAGACCGTCCGAGTGCCGTTCCAGCCCAGCTATGGCTTCAACAAGAACGCCAAGGTTCTCCGCGTCGACTACAACATCAGCCCCAACATGAACTTCTTCTTCCGTTGGGCGGACGATGCCCAGCGCGAAACGCAGGACATCGGCATCTTCGCCAGCCTGCCCTACCCCATCTACCCGCAGTACCGCAAGAAGCCCGGCTCCAGCTGGTCATGGAACCTGGTCAACGTCATTTCGCCCACCACTACGAACGAAGCGATCTTCGCCTATAACCACCTGACCCAGGTCGTCGACGTCACCGAAAACGCCCCCACCGCCGCCTATGACCGCAACGCGCTGGGCTTCCAGTTCCAGGAACTCTTCCCTGACCAGAACACCCGCAACCGCTTTCCGTCGTTCAACTGCGGCATCGGTTCCTGCAACTTTTCGCCTTTCCAGGCCAACTGGCGCAGCGAAGGCAAGACCTACGCCATCACCGACAACCTGACCCACAATCGCGGCTCACACACCTTCAAAACCGGCGTGTACATCAACTGGAACAACAACCGCCAGCAGCCGGGCTGGAGCGACGCGCTCAACCTGAACTTCGGCTCGAACATCAGCAACCCTAATGACACGGGCAACACCTTTGCCAACATGCTGCTCGGAAACTTCACCAGCGCCTCACAAACCAAGGGCATCTTCTACGGCCGCTTCCGCGAGATCTCTTTCGAAGCCTACGGCCAGGACACCTGGAAGATCCGTCCCAACCTCACTCTGGAATACGGCCTCCGCTGGGCTTATAACGGTCCCACCTACAGCCATGGTGAATTCCTCCAGAACTACTTCGTGCCGGAACTCTATGATCCGGCCAAAGCTGTGCGCATCCAGACCGCATCCGGCGCCACCAACAACACCATCATTCCCGGCACCGGCGACCCGTTCCAGGGCATGGTGCAGGAAGGCTCCAACGGTCTGCCGCTCGGCGGCGTGAATCACCGCTTTAACAACTGGGCCCCCCGCCTCGGCACCTCCTGGGACCCGTTCGGCGACGGCAAAACCGCCATCCGCGCCGGTGCCGGCGTCTTCTACGAACGCATCCAGCAGAACGTCTACAACTTCGGTGGCCTGGGCAATCCTCCGCTCGTGACCACTCCTCAGTTCTACGGCGGCAACCTCGACAGCCTGTCCCCCGCACTGGTAGCCAGCGGCATCCTCTCGCCGGTCAGCATCCGCGCCATTGATCGCAAAGGACAGATCCCGACCACTTACTCCTGGTCCTTCAACATCCAGCGCGAGCTGGGCGGCAAGACCACGGTCGACATCGGCTACGTCGGCAACGTCGCGCGCCACCTGATCTACAACCGCGACCTCGGCCAGTTGCCGCTCAACACCACCACGGCCGCGGGCAGCACTCTGCTGTCCTCCGTCAATGGTGCCACCAACGCCATTCGCCCGTTCCTCGGTTACACCAGCGTCACCTACACCGAGTTCGGTGCGAACAGCAACTACAACGGCCTCCAGGCACGCGTCAGCCGGCGCTTCGCCTCCCGCCTCACCGCGAACGTCAGCTACGTCTGGTCGAAGGCCTTCAATACCACCGATAACGACAGTGCCGTAATCGGCTATTACCTCGATCGCAATCGCGATTACGCCCGCGCCAGCTTCGATCGCCGGCACGTCTTCAACATCGACTACGTGTACGAGATCGGTGCTCTGGTCAGGCAGAATCGCTTGCTTGGTTCGCTTGTCAATGGCTGGCAGCTCGCCGGCATCACGCGCTTCTGGTCCGGCTCACCCATTGACGTTACGGCTAACGGCGATCCCGGTACTCTTGGTGGTGGCCAGCGCGCCGATTACCTCGGCGGCCCGCTCTACCTCGCCGATTCCCGCAACACGCTCCAGTACTTCGACCCCACCGTCTTCGCTCGGCCCGTTAACGGCTCGCTCGGAAATCTGGGCCGAAACGCCCTTACAGGGCCCGGTTACGCCAACTGGGACATCTCGCTCTACAAGCAGACGAGGATCTCCGAGCGCGTCACCACCCAGCTCCGCTGGGAAACGTTCAATACCTTCAACCACACTCAATTCACCAATCCCGGCACTGCGGGGATTAGCGTGCCGAATCCAGGAACCGCGGTGAATGCAGCGACTGCAGGCCAGACGGGCCGCTTGACCAACACCCGCGACGCGCGGTCGATGCAGCTCGCGCTGAAGCTCTTCTTCTGAGCCTGAAGCGAGCCTTACCACTCAGCCGCCGGACGGATTCGCTCCTCGGAGCGGGCCCGGTCCGGCGGTTCTTTTTGAAAGACGGTACGATTGGACTTGAAGCTTGTTTGCACTCTGATCGTCGCCGCCTCACTCTACGGCCAGACTGCCGAAACGCAGTTTCGCCAAGCCACCATGGCTCTCTCGGCAGGGAACTATCCCGCGGCCGAACGGGGCTTTCAGGCCGTCCTCAAGCTGGAACCCCGCAACGTCGGAGCGCTCGGGAATCTGGGCGTCGTCTACTCGCGGATGAACCGCTTCGGGCAGGCGATCGACGCTTACCAGCGTGCCCTCAGGCTGGCTCCCGACGACCCCGGGCTCACCCTGAACCTCGGGCTCGCCTATGTGAAACAAGAGCAGTTCGCCGAAGCTCTGCCGATCTTTGAAAAACTGCCCTCGAACCCTCGGATTCGACAGTTGCTGGTCACCTGTCTTGTCGAGACAGGCCAAAACGCACGCGCACTCGAAACCCTTGCCCCGCTGGTGGCCGAACAGCCGGCCGATACCGGCCTGCTCTATCTCCAGGGACTCGCCCTGACCCGCCTGAAGAAGACCGATGAAGCACACGAAGTCTGGGCCCGTATGATGGCCTCCGCCAATCCGGCCACCGCAAACTTCCTCATGGGGAAAGCCAGCTACGAAACCGGGAGCTTCGAGCCCGCCGCCGACTACTTCCGCAAAGCTCTGCAGGCCGATCCCAGGCTCAGCGACGCCCACCGCGAACTCGGCAAGACGCTCGTCAGCCTGCGTGACAACCCCGCAGCCGTAAAGGAACTTCGCCTCGCCGACCCGGGCGACGCCGAAGCCCTGTATTTCCTCGGTGGAGTGCTCGCACAGGAGAACGACCCCACGGCCGTGGCCGTGCTCGAAAAGGCCCGGGCTATGAACCCCGACTTCTGGGGCTCCTGGTACTACCTTGGCAAGCTGCAGTTTGAGCAGGGCAAGCTGAAGGAATCGCTGGTCAACCTGGAGCGCGCCGCGAAGCTGAAGCCCGACGAATCGGCCGTCATCTACCAGTTGGGCCGCGCCTACCAGAGGGCCGCCCGCCCAACCGATGCCCAGGCCGCCTTCGAGAAGGTCAGGCAACTCAAAGCGGCCGCCCAGCAAAAAGACGCGGAAGCTATGAACGAAAAATGATCCCGTTCCGCGCCTGAATACGCGTGTTCAGGTGTATGGGATTCGTCAACAGGATAATCGTAGCTTCATTTTTGGCCAGCGGCATCGCCGCCAGTGGCGCAGCACCGCCCGACTACTTTCCGCTCCAGGTGGGCAATCAGTGGGTTCTGCAGACCGGCGGCTCGAACCCGGAACTGCTCAACATCGAGGTACTGCGCAGCCGCGTCGATGCCGAAAGGACCTGGTTTCTTGTCTCGGGCTATACCGCCGAGCCGCAGTGGGTTCGCCAGAATGCCGGTGGCGAGCTCCGTAGCTGGCAGGGACTCTTGGCGAGGTTGACACCCGGGGCTCCCGGCTATCGAACCCGGCTGAGCGGCTGCCACCAGTCAGCCCTGCCATCCATTGGCCCGGCGAATCCGCTGGTGATCTTCTACGCGCCCGATAACTGCCGGGATGTCGGCCTCCTCCGCGAGACCTACACGCCGGGAGTCGGGCTCACGCACCGCGCCATCACCACCTTCCGGGGCGAACTCGCTTTCGACCTGGTTTACGCGAAAGTGAACGGTAAGTCGGTGCTGGCACCGTCAAAAGAGATCGTGTCCGTATCGGACTTCAAAACCGGGAGCAAAGGCTGGCTGCCCGGCTTCGCTGACTACAGCCTGAAGACCGATGACCTGCAGATGGTGGCTCAACAGGGTCGCGAAGGCTACTACCTGCAGAGCATGAACCGGTCCGACGACCTGTTCATGCTCCTGAAAAAGCACCTCGGACCTGAAGATGGTCTGGAGCCCGATCACGACTACCGGGTCGCCTTCGATATCGCGTTCTTGTCCAACGCGCCCACCGGCTGCGTGGGCATTGGCGGCTCTCCGGGCGACGGAGTCTATCTCAAGGCCGGGGCTACGGCGGACGAACCCGTCACCCACCTGAACGGGTCGGAAGTACGTCTCACCGCCGACAAGGGCCAGCAGTCGTTTGGCGGTCGCGATGCCGGTGTCGTGGGCACGATTGCCAACGGCACGGAATGTACGGGCCTCGATCACCCTTATGTCCGGGTCCGGAAGCAGTACGCGCACCCCACTCCGGTTCACACGGACCATCGCGGCGCTCTTTGGTTGCTGCTGGGGACCGACTCGGCGTTTGAGGGCCGGACCGGACTCTATATCGAGTCGGTGACGGTGAGGGTGAACGCGGCTACTTCACCGGCAGGTAGCGAGGGCCGCTTCCGGGTGGAAGCGGCAGTTGATTGACGTTCAGCAGGGCCGCGTAAGTGACATAGGTAGTCACCAGGGAAGTCAGGTCGACGAGGTTCTTCTCGCCCAGCAGAGTCAAGGCCTTCTGATAAATCGGATCGCTGACTTTGTGGGTTCGCAGAAGCTCTGTGCTGAAGTCATACACGGTAGCCTCATCGGGCTTCATGTTCGCCGGCCGCTTCCCCTCGCGCAGCTGCGCGAGCAGGTCCTCTGAGAGGCCCTCTTGAACTGCGATTGGGTAATGCATGTACCATTCGAACGGGGCAGACCATTCGCGCCCGGTAATCAGGATCGCGAGTTCCACCTGGGAACGGGATAACCCGGTTTTGTACCGGAAGTAGAGGTACAGATCCATGAGGCCCTGTGACATCTCAGGGCTCCGCAGCATGGAGTTAAAGGGTCCCGTAAGGCCGGAGCGGGTCTGCTTGATCATGCGCTCAGCGAGTGCCTTCTGCTCTCCCGAAGTGTCTTCGAGCTTCAGCTGGGGCATGCGGGTTTGCTGCGCGACGAGACCCGTGACGACGACGAGCAGAATGATGACGAGTCGCATGCCGCCATCCTACTGCATCACTGCCGCGAAGCCGCGAGCGCGATGCCGCGGATCGTCCCAAGCCGCACATATTGCGGCACTTGAATTGCGGGGTAGAGGGGAAAGGTTCCGGGAGTACCTATCCTCCGTATGTTTCGGAACTTTTTACTGGAGAGTTCCATGTCCGCTGATTCACATACCGAAACAGACGCACCCGCGTCTGTGGATATAGCGTCTGTGTATGCTGAGATGGAGCGCGACCAGGCGCGATCTCGAAGCCGAATGGATAAAAACCCCCGACGTGTAATCGTTGCAGACGACGAACTAAACCAGAGAATGGCGCTTGCCGGAGTGATCCGGAGATGGGGTTACGAGGTCGAAACCGCTTCGGACGGTGCCGAAGCTCTTGAGAAGTACGCATCTTTCCCCGCCGATGTCGTTGTCACCGATCTTAATATGCCAGGCATGGATGGCAAAGGTCTGCTGGAAGAGCTCCAGAAGCTGCCGACAACGCCGCAGTCGATCGTTCTGACCGGCTTCGGCAACCTGGAGACCGCGCTTGAGACCGTACACCGGCTCGGCGCCTTTTGGTATCTGGAAAAGCCCGTTCACCCGCCCGCCCTGGAGATGATCCTGGAGCGTGCGATTGAGAAGCAGCGCCTTTCGAGCCACACAGTCCGCCTCGAACGGGAACTGGCGTCCCGCGGCGTGCTGGGCGAACTCACGGGCGATTCCCCGAGCATGCGTGAGGTCTTCTACCTTCTGCAGCAGGTGGCGCCGACGACCGCCACCGTCCTGATCACCGGCGAAAGCGGTACGGGTAAGGAACTTGCTGCCCGTACGCTCCACCAGCTCAGCAAGCGAAGTGCAGGACCGTTTTTCGCCATCAACTGTGCGGCTATGCCGGAATCGTTGATTGAGAGTGAACTCTTCGGCCACGAAAAGGGCGCTTTCACCGGAGCCGTGGAAAAGCGTGCCGGGTGCTTCGAACTGGCGCAGGGCGGAACGCTTCTGCTCGACGAGATCGGCGACATGCCGCTCAGCACGCAGGCAACGCTGCTTCGGGTGCTCGAAGAGAGCAAAGTTCGACGCCTTGGCTCGCCCAGGGAAGTGTCTCTGGACGTCCGCGTTCTGGCGGCCACAAACCGCGATCTGCGCGAGGCCATCAGTAGCGGGACCTTCCGCGAAGACCTCTATTTTCGCCTGGCGGTGTTCGAAGTCCGCCTTCCCCCGTTGAGAGATCGACGGCAGGACATCCAGAATTTGGCCATGAATATGGTCACCAACTTCAACCGGAAACACGGCTGCCGGGTGACTGAGATTGCGCCCGCCACGCTGAGCCTGCTTGAGAAGTTCGACTGGCCCGGTAACGTGCGAGAGCTGCGGAACGTGATCGAAAGAGCCGTTATCCTGGCGGGTGAAGGCGCCATCACGCCGACTCACCTGCCCAGGGGGTTCGCCGGAACCTCGGTTCCCGCCCCGGTAGTGACACCGTCAGGCGAGCAACTCGCACTGGAGCCGGGAATGACGATCGCTGAAGCCGAGCGCGCACTGATCGAGATCACTCTCCGGCATACGGGCAACAACCGGACCCGCGCCGCTCAAATCCTCGACATCACGCCGAAGACTCTCTTTAACAAGCTACGGGCCTACGGCGCGGAAGCATGACCCTCAGAGCGCGACTGCTGCTGCTCACGTTCGCCATGGTGGCGATTGTGGCCGTCACGCTCATTCTGGTCAATCTCGACAGCCTCGCCAGGGCATCTCTGGACGCGGCGGTCGCCAACTCCGAGATGGGCAGCCGCCAGATCCAGTCGGTGATCATGCGACGGCTGTCCTCCGCGCAGTCTGGCGGCGTGAACTTTGAGGAAACGCGCGACATGTGGAACCGCATGGTCGCTGCCGATCACGATCTGACGGCACTGCTGGAACAGACCATGGTGCAGTCGGGTTCAATCGTGGAGATCAACATCGCGAACCAGACCGGAGTTATCCTGGCCTCGTCGAATCCGGGTCGTCGCGGCAGCGTGTTGATTCCTCGCGTCAGTCTGCAGGAGCTGCGTGAGTCCGGTCCAGCGAGGAGAATGGCCGGCATTCTGCGCGGCAGCGCCGATTACGAGACCGTTGTCCCGTTAGGAATTCCCGGACATGACCAGGTTCTGATGCGGATTCAGACACTGATCTCTCCGGTGCTCCTGCGAGCGGCTACCTATCCCGCTCTCATTAACCTGGGGCTCACTTCAGGAATCGCCCTCGGACTGGCGTTCCTGCTTGCCTGGTGGTCCGCCAACGTGGCCCTGCGGCCGCTGGCGAGGATCGGCCACCTGATCGACGACATCGTCAGCGGCGACGCGATGCCCGTTCTGTTGCCACAGAAGCCGGAGGTGACCGAAGGAGCGCGCGAACTGGCGGTCGTGGAATCGAAGCTCACGGTACTCGGGGAGCGCTTCCGCGACGCGCAGCTCGATGCTTTTGAGCTGCGTACGAATCTGGAAGGTGCCCTCGAGAAGCTCGACGCCGGAAGCCGGCGTCAGGTGGAGGAGCAGATCGCGATCGCGAAACGCCTGACCGCGATCAACAGCCTCACCGGGCGCGTGGCTCACGAGATCAAAAACCCTCTGAACTCGATAGCTCTCCGGCTTGAGATCTTGCGGGGCCATATTGAGGATGAACTGCCCGAGGCCGCTCCTGAGATCGCGGTCCTCGCTGAGGAAGTGACCAGGCTGGATCGCGTGGTCAGAACATTCCTCGACTTTAACCGCCCCGTTGAACTGTCGTTCGAAGACACCGACATGGGCCACATGATCTCCGGCCTGCAGGAGTTCCTCGGGCCCGAGGCGAAACAACGCCACATCTCGTGTGTGGTGCAGTTGCCAGCCGAACCACTGATCGTGCGGGCCGACGCGACGCTGCTGCGCCAGGCCTTCCTGAATATTGCGCTGAACGCGATCGAAGCGATGCCGAATGGTGGGGAGTTGCGGTTTCAGGTAACGCGCGAGGCGAACACGTGCGTGGTGCGCTTCATCGATAACGGACCCGGTATCCCGAAAGAGCATCAGGAGAAGATCTTCCAGCTTTACTACACGACGAAGGTAAGAGGCAGCGGCATCGGGCTGGCAATGTCATTCCGTGCCATGCAGATTCACAGCGGCACCATTCAGGTGAAGAGCGAGGTCGGGCAGGGTACAGAGTTCACCATTCAGCTACCGCTCAGCAGTGCGCGCTAAAGCAGTTCAGCGACCACGTTTCGTTCGGGGGGGGAATAAGAGAGACAATAGGTTACGGCAGTGAACCAGGAGGGAAATGCTCTGATCCTAAAGGCAACGCAGAACGGATATCACCGCCGCGTGGCCGCTTCGGCGGCGCTGGCACTGGGGTTGATGTGCAACGGCTGCTGGTTCGGCCGCACGAAAGCTGCCACAAAAGTTCCTCCTCCGCCTGCACCGGCAGTTCTTCCAAACGCCGGATCACCGGACGCGAAGCCAGCGGATCTGCCCGCTCTGCCCGCCGAGGCGCTTGCGCCCGTTCCTATCGACCCGCCGCCCCCAAAACAGACGGTGGTCATTCCTGCTCCCAAGCCGCTTCCGTCGCCCAAGACGACGCCCCCTCCGCGCCGGCAGCAATCAAGGCAACCCGCCGTCGTGCCCGCCCCCCCGCCTGCCGCGACGCCCGTTACACCGACCCCGGCTGCTCCCGCTCCGCAACTGGGCGAGTTCCTGACCACGGCTCAACGTCGCCAGTTAGAAGCTGAGCTCCTGACGACCTTGCAGCGCTCGCGTTCGGCGCTGGGGAGGATCAACGGTAGTAACCTGTCCGCTGCTCAACGGGAGACCGCCGACCGCATCCGTGTGTTCATCTCGCAGGCTGAGGCACAACGCCCCGAGGACGTCGCCACCGCATTGCAGTTCGCGCGACGAGCCGATCTCCTCGGCCAGGATCTCCTGAAGTCGATCGAGCAATAAAAAAGGCGCGGCTGAGATTGAAGAACCCAGCCGCGCCGCCCAAAAACTGACTACTGACTACTTAGACCTGAAACCAGGGGAGCACTTCGTCCGTTAGTTCGCAGCCCGCGTAACGGAAACTTTCGGCGTGGCGAGGTAGCCGACGATGCGATCCTTGTCGACGCGGTTCACGACAACTTCGTAAACCTGACGCGACTTCGAAGTGTAGAACTGGACCGGTTCGTTCGTGGTCTTGTCCCTCTTCTGGACGGTCTTGTCGTCGGCGAGAACGTCTACGGTGAAGCGATTGCGCTTCACGTCAGCCTTGCGAAGAGCAATCTGGATGTCGCCGACCTTCTGCATGCCAGACTTCTTGTCGATGGTGAATTCGTAGATATTGCGGTCGCCAAGTTCACGCAGGAACTGGATGTCTTTCGAGTTGGTTGCTACCAGGCCGCTCATCATCCCCATGTCGCCACGGACGCGCTGCAGATCACTCTTGGTGGCATCGAGGTCCGTCTTGGTTCCGGCGAGCTCAGTCTTGGTCGCGTTGATGTCGGTTTTCGCGGTGCCGAATTCAGTGGCAATGCCGTCGATACGGTTGGCTGCCACCGCGTTGGATTCCTTTACGGCGCCCAGTTGGGCCGCCAACTGCTGGCTCTGCTCGGTCTGCTTTCGCGCGAGCGTATCGGCATGCTTGATGGCCGTGGCACGGAAGCGGTCGACGTTGGTCTTGGTGCTGTCGAGTTCCTGCGAGATGCTCTCCTTGACAGCGCGGAGTTCGTTCGCCACGTCAGAACCGGAGGTCGTGAGCTGGTTCCGCAGAGTGGTGGATTCCTGGCGCGCAGCTACGAGCTCGCGGCGCAGATCCTGGGTTTGCATATTCTGATAAACAGCGGCTCCGCAGAGTCCGAGGAAGCCAACGCCGAGGATTACGGGCCAGGCGGCAGTGCTGCGATTCGTGCGCGGTTGGTCAAAATTATCGTCATTTGTTGTATTCATTGGAAGTGTCTCCCGCCAGCGTTAATAGCAAGAAGACGGCCAATCGATAAACTCCGTGTCTTCAATGCGATACGAGGGTGTCGTACGGTACTAAGCGTAGATCTTACCGGTGGCTCCGGCCCTGTGGAAAACCGGCGATGGAAAAAACTACGTGAGTTAATTCTCTCTTCTTTTCAGAACAGCCTGCCCTGGCGTTCGGGTTCGGGTTCCGGCTTCCAGGGCAGCGGCGTGAGTGCCAGGCCGTTCGCCGCGCGGACTCTCGCCAGACGCTCCTTCAGCTGGTCGCGATACGGACCCTTCAGGTAAGCGGTGTTCTCATACCGTTCCTGGTAGCGCCGCAGCAGCAGAGGGTAATGCTTCTCGACGAAGGGCAAGAACACACGACGCGCAGAGGGCATCAGAAAGAGCGGTCCTCCGCCGAAGTACGTCGCCCCATGGTCACGAGCCGCCCTGGCCAGTGCGTTGAGCCGCGGCTCCTGGTCCGTAATCAGAGGCATGATGGGATTCGGGAAGACGCCCACTTCGATACTCGCATCGGCGAGGGCGCGCACTGCGGCCAGCCGCAGATCGGGCCGGGGCGCACGCGGCTCCAGTTCCCTCGCGAGCGACACGTCCAGCGTGGTGATCGTCATGTTGACCGTCAGGCTATTGCGCTCGCTGACGGCGCGCAGCAGTTCCACGTCGCGCCTAATCAGGTCTGACTTGGTGGTGATGGATATCGACAGGCCAGTCCTCTGGGCGAACACTTCCAGAGCGTCTCTGGTCCTGTGAAAGCGACGCTCGGCGGGCTGGTAGGGATCAGTAGCGGTTCCGATCGCGATCGCTTCTCCGGGCTTCACGCGGCGCAGTTCGCTCGCGAGCAGAACCGCGACGTTGCGCTTCGCGTAGATCTGGTTTTCGAAATCGTCGCTCTCGTGGAGTTCCATGAACTCATGCGTGTACCGCGCGTAACAGTAACGGCAGCCGAATTCACACCCGCGGTAAGGATTCAACCCCCAGGTGAACGGCATTCCGGACCTGACTCGGTTCAGCGCACTTCGTGCCTCGATTTCGAAGTAGCGGACCGTCCGCTTGGATTCGAGGAGGTCGCTTTCGGCGGCAAGACGCGCGATACCAGTCAGGTCCGGTCCGGGAGGATCGCCGAACAACATGACACCAATATTCGCCTTTTATTCGCCTCGTGTCAAGGGAACTGGGGGCGCAACGGCTACTTGTGAGGCAGCGCGCCGTTGGGCTGCTTCTGGGTAATCTCGCGGTACGCGTCCGTTACCCGGGCCGGTGCCAGAGAGGTACCTACCCATTTCTGCACGGATGCGGGCAGCGTGATCGACGTTGTCGTCTTGCCATCTGCCTGCGTGGTGACGAGGTCTTCCAGCTTTTTGCCTTTCGCCACCTCGGCGGATACGGCTTTGAGCAACTCGGTCATGAAAGCCGCCTGACCGGAGAGAATCTCGGGTCCGCCCGGTTCGCCATGGCCCGGCAGAACGTGCAGCGGCTTCAGCTTCAGCGCCGCCTGCATGACCTTCGGCCAGTTGCCAAGGTTGGCGTCCATGGTGGCGTTGTGGGGGCCGTTGACCGCTGCATCACCGGTCGCGAGGATGCGTTCCTTCGGCAGCCACGCGAAACTGTCGCCGCGCGTATGTGCCCAGCCGAAGTGAAGGAACTGCAGTTCGCGTGTGGAGTCTTTCAGGATGTAGGGTGACTTCTCGAAGGTCTCCTGCGGGGGCTCGGGTGCGTCGCGGTGCAGGTCCGCCACGTCCTTCCGCTTCGTTGCGGTGTCGCGCCAGCGGTTTGGTTCATAACGCGCGAGTTCCTCAGCCACAGCTTTGTAGGCCAGCGTCCTCGCACCAGCCTCGGTCCAGACGGCCGCGCCGTAATCATGGTCGCCGTGATGGTGCGTGATGAAGACGTACTTCACGGGCTTGGGCGAGACTTTTTTCG
>JAOAPO010000219.1 GCA_025462945.1 Bryobacterales bacterium | reverse complement strand
CCGCGACGCGGATGGTCGTATCTCGCCGGTCCTGGGTCAGACGCAGCTCAGCCACCAGTCGCGGCGGCGTGCCTTCAGGCGTACCGACCTCCCTGAACCTCGGCGGGATTACTCCCCTGAAGTCGGCATCGCGACGCGAATCCACCCGGCGGGTCGGATCATTGGTTTGGGCACTGGACGGCCAAGTAGCTCTATTTCCGGTTGGCGCGTTATCCACTCGAACGAATCTTCCACGCTGAAGGCATTGGCAGTCGCCCCAAACCGCTCGTGTGCTTACGGACAATCGGAACACCTCCAGAAAAAGGATCTTAGTTTCGAACACGACAGACGGAAAAGTGGGAAGGTATCGCAATCCTTATGCTGTAATGTCTAGTACATTATAATGTCGGCGCGCACATACACCATCTACCTTATCGCCCCGCGGGTCACTAATGTGGACGCTATTGTAAAGCCCGGCAACGATCACTATTCAGTGAGGGTGCAAGGGAGAATGATTGGGGACTTGTACGTCAAACCGGTCCAGCCCGAGCCGCCGTCATGGGTCGAGCTCTTCGCGAATACCGGCATCGATCTCACGGCCGTCAGAGCAATGACTTCAAGCGCTGTCATGCTGGTGCACACCGGAGGACGACGGTTCGCCATCACTTTCGGCACGGGACGCTCAATGCTCCAACCGGACGCGACCGAAGAGCGCTTCGGCCTCAAGGTTACGCTCAACGCCGTCGACCCTGCAAGAATCCGGAGCGTCGAGCGGCTCACAATTGACAGCCCAGCACCTCATAGCCAGATCCAAGCACGTACCGGGGTTGACATCCGGGAATTCGGTCTCGACGTCGATCAGGATCTTCTGCGCGAAGTCGCGGGCCCTCCCCGCGACCCCCAAGCACTCGGTCTGCGCCTCACTGGAAAAGATGCGCTTCACGCGACCGCCGACTTTACGCTCGAGCAGCTTCCCGCCCGACTCCGCCGCTACCTCGCGGAAAGCAAGAAAACAGACTACCGGGACCGCTTCCCTTGGGTCGACCACATCCGAGAAATTAAAAGCGCGACGCGACGCGACGACCTAGATACTGTCCTCACCGATCGTCTACAGAAGCAACAACTGGGCGATATTTGGCTCGCGGTGCCCGAAATCATAAACTGGGATTTAGTCGACGCATTCACGTACCGGGATACACCGACCGCGGACCGACACGCAGAGATCGACGTCGCGGCGTTCCTCAACACGTTACGAGACCCGACCACCGTCACAGTCGCAGCGCTGAAGCGCTATCGCATCAGTGCCGTCACCCAGGATGGCAACGCACCCCACCAATGGTCCGCCTACCATTGCATTTACGCCGAAATTACGCTCGGCACCAAACAGTACGTGCTCAATAACGGCACATGGTTCGAAGTTGAGCCATCTTTTCGCGAACGCATCGAGAAGGCGTTTGCCGCTATCCCGCGCCGGACCCGGCGGCTCCCTAACGCGAACAAGAATGAAATTGAACGAGACTATAACGAACGAGTTGCACGGGACAACGCAACGTACGCGCTTATGGATCGCAAGAATATTCCCTTTCCTAACGCGCAAAACACCATAGAGTTTTGCGATCTCTACACGAACAAGCGCGAAATGATCCACGTGAAGCCCTATACGGGGAGCAGTACGCTAAGTCACCTCTTTGCTCAAGGGGTAACAAGCGGTCGGCTGTTCAAAGGGGACGCCACATTCCGCAAGGCAGTGAACAACAAGCTACCGACGGCGTATCGCCTCGCCACACCGGACGACACGCTGCCAGCGCAAGCGTTCACAGTCACGTACGCAATTATCAAAGAGGGACCAGCGCCTTTGAATCTTCCCTTCTTCAGCAAGGTCAGCCTGAACAACGCTATGACGACGCTGCGTGCCCTCGGCTACAACGTCCAAATTGCGAAGGTCGACGTAAAGCCGTAGTGAGAAGGTGACACCGCAGGGAGTTCCACGGCCTCGCACTTCGGCTGCGCAGGTGCCGGATCGTCGGCAACCCGAAACTGATCCATTTGGGTGTGTAGTCGGCATTGCGCGGAAATGCCGCTCGGGATTAGTACCCTGAAGTCGGCTTGTGGCTACCCAACTTCCGAGTAGCGCGTTATCCAGCAGCAATCCGGGCGGGCACATCGACGACCTGGCTGCACAGGTGGGCAAAGTACTCGTGAATGTCTTCGGGACCGAGTTGGTCTGTCGAACGGTGGGAATGTTGCGCGAACTACACGCCGATGTCGTCAGAGCATGGCTGCGACCGCCTGTCGAATGGTCGGCCTATCGTCCTTTCCCGACCGTGAACTATTGGATCGAGTTCGCGCGGTACGTCCTGGCAGCACACGGAGCAATGTGCCCAGGGGGCGCCGTGGGGGAGTCTCTGGCGCAGGCGGCAGCTCGTTTGCGAAAGGTGAAGCGCAACAGGTGGCGCGGCGCGGTCAGTGCAACTGCATCCAAACTGGTATGATGTGGGCGTTTCGCCGCATGACGGGAGGCGCTGAGTGCTTACAACCACGTGGAAGACCGAGTTTAAAGGACATGTCATCGAGTTGGAGAATCGGGTAAATCTGGAGCGGCTGATTGTCGATGGACAGGAAGTCGCCAGGCAGCCAGGCGCCACCTGGGAACCGCGCAGCTTTCAGGCGACCATTCCCGACGGGAACCGGTCTATGAAGGTGGACGCCAACACTCGTTTTTCAAAAAGTCCGCGCGGACTCCGATTCACCGTATCGGTGGATGGCAAGGAGATTTATAGCGAGGTGAAATGGCCGCCCCGGTGGTATCTGCCGTTCGCGGGTGTGGGCCTGATGCTGACGCTCGTGGTCCTTCGGCTGGCAGGTTTATGAGTGGTCAAGCCACATCCTGGTTCGACCGACTGATGCGGCGATCAGCGGGCCGGAACGGCAGTGGTCCGGATGGCTGGCAAACAGGAACTTGAAAAGAACAGCCTTAGCGTTGACTCAGGTTCCGGATCGCGCTGCCGCATGACACCTGTTTCCATCGTCCTCATGATGGAGCCGGCCGTCTTCTTCCTGAGCGCTGCCAGCGGCGGCACCCGAGCGCCCGTTGCTGGATCATGTCTCAGCAACGGATTTATACGGTACTGAGCATGCCCCTCCAATTTCCGGCGCGTCATCTGCCCGGGACTTCGAGTAGAATATGGCCGTGGCATCCCGACTCGAACAGAGATGCGAGGAAGGGGCTGACCACGATTTGGCACGGCAGTTAGCGAAACTGTGGCCACATCGGAAGCACGAATCAGTCGCTCTGACGTCGTTTCTTTGTATGCCGGGCATTCATTATTGGCGCGCGTTGAGCCTCCATGAATTGTGCGGAGACAAAGCCATTCATCATTGCTTCTGGTGCTCCAAGGTGCGCATCGACGGTGTCGTCTACGACGGTGCGCATCGACGGTGTCGTCGACGACGTTTGAAGCCGCCCTGGCTGGTTTATCTTCGGTGACGTCGCTCAGTCCACAAGCAGCGAGGGAATTGTTCGGCAAGCCGGAAGCAATCCGCATGAGTGAAAAATGGGCTAGTCGGATTTAGAACGGGATACGGCGTGACCACTATTTGGCCGTCACCCCGTCTTGTTACCGGATCTCAGCAGACGGTAAGCGGACTCAACCGGCGCGATGAGGAAGGCGCAGCAGGCCGGGCCGCTGTTTCCGAGTCGCGCGTGAAAGGGCCAGAGCAGCATGGCCGCCCAGAGCTTCGTATTGAGAATGCCCGCGCAACGGAGACGAGTGATAAACTTCGCGAGGACATGTCCTCGCTTGTGCCCATTGCCGCCGCGATCCGTCGCCTGTTGGAGACGCCTGCAGGGGGCCTCTGGCTGATCCTGTCCCTGACCTGCCCTGGCGGCCTGCTGGCTGCGAATCACGACGCCCTCAAAGCCGATGCCGGGCAATACTTTCGTGACCACGTCACACCCTTCGTTAAAAGCTATTGCTTACCCTGCCATCGGAGTGAGCGCCCCACAAGGGGCGGAGTGAATTTCACGCCAGCCCTCAAAACTCCCGAACACGCCGCTTTTACCGAAAACTGGAAGAAGGCCGATGCCCGGGTAAGGGCGCACGACATGCCACCCAAAGGGGCGTCCCAGCCGTCCGACGACGACCGCCGGATGTTCGCGGAGTGGTTGCCTAAGCTGAAGTACCTCAGCGACAAGGATCCCGGACCGTTCGTCATCCGGCGACTGAACAAAACCGAGTACGCCAACACGCTGCATGATCTCTTCGGCGTGCCCCCGTCCATCGCCGATAGCCTGCCCGATGAAGTCGCGGGCCAGGGATACCTTAATTCGCTCTCGCCGCTCCAGCTCGAACAATATCTCTCGATCGCCGAAAATGTCCTGCGCCAGATTGTGGCACCGCCCGGCCATCGGCGCACGGAGATCGAGAAGCGGCTGTTCGGCCGGTCTGCCCGGCCAGTGGGCGCCCCCCGGCGGGCAGCGCGAGAGGTCGCCCGGTCTCTGGCCCGCAAAGCGTACCGCCGGCCACCGACGGAGGCAGAACTGGATACCCTGGTCTCCACCTTCGACCTGGGCACGCGCAACAAACTCGCATACCAGCAGGCCCTTGGCCTGATGCTGAAGGGCATCCTGGTTTCGCCTCAGTTCCTGTTCATCACCCCGGCGGCAGAAGCCGGGTCGGGCGCTGCCGGGTCTGGAGGGGGCATTGTTCCGCTCGACGACCACCAGCTCGCCTCGCGTTTGTCCTATTTCCTGTGGGCAACCATGCCGGACGAAGAACTCATGACTCTGGCCGACCGTGGAAAGCTGCACGAGCCCTCCGTTCTCCAGGCGCAGACGAAGCGCCTGCTCGACGATTCCCGTTCGCGGGCTTTGTTCGATGGCTTCGGCGCTCAGTGGCTCAATGTCGGCGGCCTGCAACGCCAGGTCTTCGACCCGGCTCTGTTTCCGCAGATGACCCCCGCCCTGCGCCTGTCCATGTATGACGAAGTCCGTCTGTTCTTCCAGTGCATCGTCCGGGACAACGAACCCGCGATTCGTTTCGTGGACAGCGATTATACGTATCTAAATGGCACGCTGGCATCGATCTACGGCCTGGAAAACACGGTTCAGGGACCTGACATGCGCAAGGTCAGTCTGAGCGACAGCCATCGCGGAGGCGTGCTGGCCATGCCGGGGATTCTGGCGGCCTCATCTTTGCCCAATCGCACCAGCCCGGTGAAGCGCGGCGTGTGGGTGCTGGAACAGGTGCTCGGCGAACACGTGCCGGCCCCCCCGCCGGACGTCCCGGCGCTGGATAAGCAGGATCCCGCGGCCGTCGCCCGTCTTACACTCCGCCAGCGGACCGAACTCCATCGCA
>JAOAPO010000198.1 GCA_025462945.1 Bryobacterales bacterium | reverse complement strand
GCTCCGTGATATCGCGCGCGATGCCCTCTATTGCGACAACCCGGCCGTTCTGGTCGTGGAAGAGCATGGCACGATGCTCCAGCCAGATCAACTTCCCCTCGCGATGGACGTGCCGTAGTGCTACGGTATGAGCGCCAGAGAATCTTCCCTGAAACAGGGAGCCCATAAGGTCGTAGTCGTCGGCATGCACACTTCTGAGACCGACATCCGAGCATGAGTAGTGCTCGTCGGCGGAATAACCGGTAGTAGCTTCGACTACGGGGTTCACGTAGGTAAACCCGGGTTGGGGATAAATTTCGTAGCGAAAAACAATATCAGGCGCGTTTTCGGCAAGTTGCCGGTAGCGTTGCTCCGCAGTTCGGAGCCTGTCCCCCAGCGACACACGCTCGATAGCCGATGCAGCGTCATTGGCGAAGTGGTTCAGCGCCTTCATTTGTCCGGCCGCGATGGAGTGCTGTGGTCGCACGAGAGTGCAGCTTAGTATCCCAAGAAACTTACCACCAGCCAGCATTGGCACCGATATGTCGCCGGGACCTCTCCGCAGCGCGACCACAGGAGCGGCCTGACCCGCAGGGGAGTCGGTTGCGCGGGAGAGGGTCTCGCGACACTGTTCTACCCATGCCAATAGCTGTGGGCTGCTTTGTATGCGAGCACCAGGGATCAAGTTGAAATGATCACCGCGTGCAGCCGCCACCACAAAGTCGTGACACGTGGGCGACGGGAGCAGCACGGACGCGCCACGGACCTGTCTCTGCGCCACCACAGCATCAACCACCTGCGTCACAACCTCTTCGAGGTCGGACGCGAGGGCTATCGCTGTGCTGAGTTTTGAAATGGCAACCACTTCATGAAGCTGAATGTTCTCCATCCGGAGCCGCCGGACGCCCAAAGCGCGTAGGATCGTTGGCAATATGGCGCTTAGTTTGAATGGCTTCAGAATATAATCCAGCGCGCCCGTTTGCATAGCCTGAACGGCACTGTCGATGGTGCCGTGTCCCGTCATCACGATACCCACGATGTTGAAGTCGATTTGGACAGCGGCGTTAAGGAAGGCGATGCCGTCCATCTGCGGCATCATGAGGTCGCAGATGATCAAATCGTACGGCTGTTCACGAACAGAAGCCAGGGCTGCATCCGGTGCCGTAAAGCCAGTGGTACTGTAGCCTTCAAGCTCCAAAGTCTCGCAAAGAGCTCGCATGTGTGCGATCTCATCGTCCACGATGAGCAGTCGAATAGCATTGTGTGGCATATCTCAGATGCCTGCCGGTGAGAGATCGCGCCTGGTAGCAGAAGGTACCAGTTCAGCGAGAGTCGTCCGGAGCTGGTGCAATTTGGGAGGTTTGCTCAACACCCGGTCCACATAGGGCGGCACGTCATCGTCCGCAACCAGCCGTTTACCCCAGCCAGTGAGAAGGATTACAGGGGTTGAGGCGCAGAGTTCCTTCACCGCTCTGGCAACCTGACGTCCGTCCACATAGGGCATGCCAAGATCTGTAATCACGACGGCGAACTCCTCGTTGCGTAGCAGTGCCATTCGAAAGGTCTCAATCCCCTCCCTGCCGCCATTAGCGGTGGTTACGCGGTGGCCATCCGCTTCCAGAATGTCGCGGAGCGATTTGAGGATAAGTGGGTCGTCATCCACCAGGAGAATAGGCATGCAGGGGGGCCGTAGAGGTGCGTAAGCGCAGGGATTCGCATCGGCGTCTCTGGGAGCGAGCGGAAACTTCAGCCGTATAGTCGTTCCCTGGCCAGTCGCACTCTCAATTTCGAGGTCGGCATTATGCCGTTGAGCAAACCCGTAAACCATGGCAAGACCGAGGCCGGTTCCACGTTCACCTTTCGTGGTAAAAAAAGGCTCCATGCAGCGACGTCGGGTTTCTTCATCCCTACCTCCCCCCGCGTCGATCACCTCCACATGAACCCGGTCTGCCGCGGCTGGCACCCTGCCTCCATCAAAGGCTGTCCTCAGCGTCAGCGTTCCCCCATCCGGCATAGCATCTACCGCATTGAAAATGAGATTGGTGAGGGCCTCCCGCATCTCGCTCTCGATGCCACTCACCAGCGGCAGACTCTCATCCAGCCCCGTTCGCACCTGGATCACAATCCCTTCTTTCAGCGGAATATCGCTCCAACGGGCCCTCGTCAGATCCAGAACCTGGCCGATGAGCGTGTTTAGCGCGACGGGGGCGAGTATGAGCTGCGGTTCTGGATTCCGGTAGAACTCCCGAAGACGACCGACGGTGTGGGCCACATCCTCGATCGCGCGCTGAATCGTCTCAAGGTATTGGCGAGTGCGCGGGCTAAGGTCAGGCTCCCGGTCAAGCAGCGACTCAGTATAAAGCGCGACGGGCGAAAGGGCGTTGTTGATGTCATGCGCGATGCCGCTTGCCATCTGCCCCAGGGCGCGCAGACGTTCCTGCTCCATGACCGACTCCTGAGTCCTGCGGATGTCATCATAGGCCTGCTGCAAGGCGCTGTAGATTTGCATTTGGTTGGCGGCCAATGCTACATGTTCGCTCAATTGCCGCAGAAACTCACAGTCGGGGCTTGTGAAGGCGCCGACTTCCATCCGAGCGGCCACGAGAATGCCGAAGACATTGCCGTGCGACATCAGAGGGGCCGCTACAACCGATCGTAACCCGCCATCAGCCAAGCGTTGCGCGAAGGGGAAGCCAACCGTCGATGTGTCCGGTTCGTAGAGCAATTGACCGTCGACACAACGGACCAGACCATTTTGGTCGACCGCAATTGGCGAGTTCTCCGTTAAATCAAGCTCGGTCGCGAGCGCCTGGCTGCGAGCGCCCAGGCATTTGACTGTCAGGGTCTCCGTCGAGGGTTCGTAGTGGCAAATGCAAGCAAAATCGGTCGGGAGGCTGTCCTCGATCGTGTGTACAACGACCTGGAAGACGCTGGCAAGGTCCTGCCGTTCAGCAATCGCACGTGTAATCTGGTCCAGGAGTCTCAGGCGCTCCAATTGCGACTGAAGCTTCAGTTCAGATTCGGTTCGCCCAGTGACCTCGCGTTCCAGCGCCTGAACCGCGCCGGCAAGGTCCTGCGTTCTGGTATGAACGCGCCCGTCGAGTTCCGCGTTCGCATCGCGAAGAATTTTCCGAACCCGGCGTTGCGACTCCGATACTTTGCTCACCAAGAGAGAGACCCCGCACATCAAGATCAACCGGCTCGGATCGATGCCAGCGAGTCCTACACTCCGGTTTACCAGATAGGGGAGTCCTACCATCGTAAGGAGGCAGGCCACGACGCCCGGGCCGTAGCCAGCCCGCCAAGCCACGATACAGATCGCGATCAGGTAGAAGAAGGGGAAGGGAAAGTTATGGCCTTTGCCAAAAACGGACGAAACAGCCCATTGGAGTAACAGCGCCGCGACTATCGCCCCGAAAGGCAGAAGGTACCGAAGCAGCGTAAACCGGGGGGTGCTCAGCATGGTGTCAAGACTCCAGCCGGGCACCGACCCAATTGTGAACGTAGAAAGGTAACTCGGCTAGTTGTTTGCCTCGGACGACTTGAGAGATTTCCGCAGTCTCTGTTGAGAACAACCGTGCGGGTGGAACCTCGACAGGCGGCGTTTGACTGAGCCGTTACTTTCAAGCCATCCTTCCAGCATCGAATCAGGATGTTGCTAAGGGGCACGACGGTATTGGACTGATCACGGATCTCGCCCCTGAACACGCTACCAGAGCCCTGCGCAAGCAAAGTGACGCACCCACCGGCGCAGCGTCAGAAGGGCGAGCGCCAGACTGTGACTCCAGTTTGGGGCGCGCATCAGGTTCCGAAGACGACAAGTCCCGGTGCGGCAGTTCGGAAGCACACTTTGATCGCAGGTAACGGACCTCGGAACCTTCTAGGATGGTTCGTTGCTTGATCTGCCGAGCCTCCCTTAGCCGCCGCGGCCACGCTGCTGGTTCTGGCGTTTTCCAGGCAAACTTTCCGTTCCAGCATGACCCAAGCCCTCCCAAAGGCCGCAAAGTGAGCCGTCTTTTCAACTTGCAAGTACCACTAGCTTTATAACATTGTTGCCGGAGTTTTACTGCGAAAAACGCGAAATGCCGGGAAATTGCGTGGCGCCGTTGGGCCGATCTTTGATTTAACCATCGCTTTTGCAGCCGCTCAGACTTCTGACATGAACGAATTTTAGGTTCCGCCAAGATACTTGTTCGCCCCATTGATATTCTTATGAGGGAAGATCGCAACTGGAACAGCGGCAAGTCTCCAACTGAATAAGCAGAGAAACCAAGCCGTAAACACCAAATCGCTCTCGTTCCCGCCGGGCGAAGGGGTTTCTGCCAACGGATGGAGCTGCTACACTTTCGCACCGAGGCGTGTCCGGAAAACCTCGTCCGGGCGGCGACGCAGCCTTGAAATAGCTACGGATATCCGTCCTTAAAACCGACGCTCGCGCTGCCCATCGAGCTTGTGCTGGCGGCAACCTGTCCGGGTCATGTGTCCTGACTGTGAGCATGAGCGGCAGGGAACGTGCCGTTCTCGCGTAAACATCAGAATCGACACCGAACTCACGTCGCGCCTACGACTACGCCATTCGAATGTTCGTCGAGTGGTATTGCGAAGAACCGCGCCTTGGGTTCAACAGGAGCATCGTTGCTCGCTACCGAACATTTCTTGAGCAGGAACAATACGCTGCCTCAACGATCAACTTGCGGCTCGGGGCTGTCCGGCGCTTAGCCTCTGAGGCCGCAG
>JAOAPO010000151.1 GCA_025462945.1 Bryobacterales bacterium | reverse complement strand
TTCAGTGTTGTCACCGCCGGTTTGAGCACCTGGCAGAACGACCCCGCCGAGTGGGGACCGGGTTGGCGGGGCTTTGGAAAGCGCTATGGCTCCAGCCTCGGTCGCCGGGTGATTGCGAACGGCGTCGAGGCCAGTCTCGGAGCGGTCTGGGCTGAAGATCCGCGCTACCACCGCATTGGCGAAGGCAAGATCGCTGGCCGGGTTGGCAACGTCGTGAAGATGACACTTCTCGCTTACGACCGGCAGGGCAACACCATGCCCGCCTACTCAAGATACGCCGGGCTGGCCGTTTCCAGTTACTCCGCCTTCTGGCTACCTGACCGGCAGCGCGACGCCGCTGATTTCTTCAGCCGCATCGCGGTCGGGCTGACTGGACGCCTCACCGGCAATGCCATGAGAGAATTCTGGCCGGATCTCAAGAAGAAGATGCGGCGGCCGAAATCAAGCGATGAACTCCTTCGGAACCAGGTGAAGTGACTGCGGGCAGATTGCGAACGTGCATTTCGCTCACAAGGAGTCTTCATCCGTTGCGTAGCCGGCAGCCCAGACCAGCCGAGTCGCCACCGTCTCCGGCTCTGACTCCGCCCCGAGTTTCACCTTCGATTTGGTACCATCCGCGTCCGTGACCTTGAACTTCGGTGAAGACCCGCTGGTCTGTTCTGCCACAAACTCGAATGTAGTGCCCGCAGGCTGATTCCTCTCGCCTCGCCCATAGTGGAGATTGCGGGGTTCGCCGCTGAAGGGATCCTGCCAAAGGATGTAATCACCTCTGTCCACCGGGGATCGTGCTCTCCCCTTGGCCGCGGCTGCCGAACCGACTGCCGCCCTTCAGCCTTGCCGGCCTCCGGCTACACACCCGCACCATCGTTCGGGATCGCCAGTCTGTCTTTCTGGGAAGCCAAAAGCCTGCGCGCCGCCGAACTCGACGCACGTCGCGAAGTGGGTGTGATCATTGAGGATGACGCCGTTGCAACCGAAATCTCCCACACATTTGAACGCGATTGGGAGAATGCAATGGAGTCCAAAGACGAGGCCCGCCAGGACGATACGCAATCTCTGAAGATGGCGCGCAAAGTGGCCAAAGCCATGATCAAAGAGCTGCCCCCGGTGCGAAAAGTAATTCAGGCGATCTCCGGGACGCGGGTATGAAGAAGGCAAAGCTCGTCGGGGTCGACATGAATGAGCTTGAGGAAACCGTCCGCGAAGCCGTGAAGAACGTCGTGATGGGAAAGCTGCAGGATGCGAGCGATCGAAGAGCGGCGTAGCCCGTGTGGAAAACAGCCGTCGTCTCGGGCGCACACTGGCGTTAGCTGGCTGCCAGGCCAGTCTCATACCCGACGCCCTGCCGGTATTGCAGTGAATGCAAGAGCTCGTCGATGATAAAACGCTGGCCGGTTCACAAGGTCACCCTCGTGGCCGCTACTCTCGTGAGCGGCCTTCTCTGGCATCTTGGGAACGCTCCGGTCGTGATGTCGGCGGCCACCGACGCCTTCACACCCGTCACCTTCCCTCTGGCGCAGGACTCCACCCGCTTCGCGATCATCGGCGATTCCGGCACCGGCCAGGTTCCACAAAGGCAGGTCGCCGACCAGATGATGCGGACGCGTGAGACCTTTCCGTTCACCTTCGTGCTTATGATGGGCGACAACATCTATGGCAGCCACGGGGCAGATGATATGCGCAGAAAGTTCGACGACCCGTACAAGGCTTTGCTGGGGGCAGGCGTGAAATTTTACGCCTCCCTCGGGAACCACGATAAGCCGACCGAACGCTTCTACGCGCCCTTCAACATGGGCGGCAAGCGCTACTACAACTTCACGCGCGGCAACGCCGAGTTCTTCGCCCTTGACAGCACCTACATGGATCCTGCCCAGCTGGACTGGCTGCGGAAGAGCCTTTCTGACTCCACGTCGCCCTGGAAAATCTGCTTTTTCCACCATCCGCTCTACAGCAACGCGAGGTACCACGGTCCTGACCTGGACCTCCGGCAGCGTCTTGAGCCTATGTTCGAAACCTACGGCGTCAGTGTTGTGCTGGCGGGTCACGACCATGTCTACGAGAGACTCCAGCCGCAGCAAGGTATCTACTACTTCGTGCTCGGAAACTCCGGTCAGTTGCGCTTCCGAAACCTGCGCCCGTCGCGACAAACGCTCCGCGGTTTCGACACTGACCAAACCTTCGCCGTGTTTGAGATTGTGGGCGAGAACCTGTACTTTCAAACAGTATCTCGTACCGGACTGATCGTCGATTCTGACGTCCTCGTCCGGCCCAGAAGAGCCGCTTCCGCGCCTGCCCTCCAGAGCCCTGTACGTTAGAGCCCGTTGGTGTTGAGAGTGCGACATTCAGGGCGTGACCCTCTCCGCCCGGCGCCTTGCGATTTCTGGTTGGCTGTCGCGCAGACCCCGCCCTTCCCGTGCGTCCGCGCTGCTGCTCTTGGTGGCCATCGCCCTGGGCGGAACGCTGGGCTTCTATCTCTATTACGCCCGCATAACTGACAGGCAGTTGCAAGGCGGAGTCTTTCAGAATGCAGCGGACGTTTACGCTGCACCGCTTGTCTTCAACGAGGGTGACCAGTTCTCACCCACTGAGCTGGCTACCGCACTGCACCAGGCAGGCTTTGAAGAGTCGATGCTCCACCAGCAGCGAACGTACCGTGTCGGCCCGAGCGCAATCGAGATCTGCTCGGCCACCAGCCGCGGCGGTCCTGACGTTCACATCGCATTCGCCGCGAACCAGAAGATCGACCAGATCACCACGAACGGCGGTCGCGCCAAATCCTGGTCAGCAGGCATCCCCCTCATCACTACCCTGACCGCGAGCGAAGAGGACGACGAAGGAGGCAAGACCGAGCGTCAGAAGCGTCGCCTGGCCTCATTCCGTGACATCCCCCAAACCCTGGTTGATGCTGTGGTCTCTGGGGAAGACAAACACTTCTTCGAACACCACGGAATCGACCTTCCCCGCATCGCGATGGCCACGTGGATTGACTTTCGTGAAGGTCGCAAGCGCCAGGGCGGCTCAACGCTGACGATGCAGTTGGTCCGGGGTCTCTGGCTGGAACCCGAAAAGAGATTCACCCGCAAGGCCGCCGAAATCATGATGACCGTTCACCTCGAACGGAAGTGGTCGAAAGAGCAGATCTTCGAGGCTTACGCCAATCAGGTTTACCTTGGCCGGCAGAACGCCTACGGAATCCACGGGTTCGCCGAGGGTTCTCGCCTCTTCTTCAACAAACAACTCCGCGACATAACGCTTCCCGAAGCGGCCCTGCTGGCGGGCCTGGTCCAGCGGCCCAGCTACTTCAATCCATTTCGGCATCCGGAGCGCGCCAAAGACCGTCGCGACGTGATCCTCGCGCTCATGCGAGACAACGGCCGTATCACCGCGCCGCAGTACCAGCAAGCCCTGGCAACTGAGGTCAGGCTGGGAGGCCCTCCTGAGCGCGACGACTCCTTCGGCGCACCTTACTTCCTGGACCTCGTGACCGACGAAATGAAGAAGCAACACGTCGACGATATCGCTGGCCCCAAAGGCGGCGCTCGCAAGGTATTCACTACCCTCGACTTGAACCTGCAGCGCGCAGCCAGCGAGTCGCTCGCCGTCGCCATGAAAGAAGTCGATGCGCAGCTCGCTCACGCAGCGAACGCGAAGCCCGGACGAGCCGAGGCAGCGCTGATCGCCATAGATCCCCACACCGGCGAGATCAAGGCGCTGGTAGGCGGACGCAACTACGCCCAGAGCCAGCTCAACCGGATTATCGCCAATCGCCCTCCCGGCTCCGTCTTCAAGCCCTTCGTATATGCTGCCGCCCTGAATACGGGTGTTGACGGCGGTGACAAGGTCTTCACATCAGCCAGCGTCGTCGACGACAGCCCGACCACCTTCTGGTTCGCCGGTAAGCCGTACCAGCCAGCCAACTATCACCAGGAATGGTTTGGCACACTCACGTTAAAGCAGGCGCTCGCCAAGTCTGACAACATCGCTGCAGTAAAAGTCGCTGAGCAGGTCGGCTATGATGCCGTGGTCGCGATGGCGAAGGGCGCGGGGCTCAATGATCGTATCCAGGCCACCCCATCTGTCGCGCTCGGCTCATACGATGTCACTCCTCTGGAGATGGCCGGGGCTTGGACAATGTTTGCAAACGGGGGTACGGTCCTCAAGCCGCATCTGGTCACTCAGGTACAGAACGTGGATGGCGAGAGACTTCGGAGTGTCACCGGTGAGCCGCACCAGGCTCTCGACCCAAGAGTCGCCTATCTCATGCTGGGTATGCTGCAGGAAGTCATGCGCTCCGGCACTGGCGCTGGTGTACGTTCACGAGGCTTTCTACTTCCCTCCGCCGGCAAGACGGGAACCTCGCACGATGGCTGGTTCGCCGGCTTCACCTCACAACTGCTCTGCCTCGTCTGGGTCGGGTTCGATGACTACCGCGAACTGAACCTCGAAGGCGCTAAGTCCGCCCTCCCCATCTGGACGGAGTTCATGAAGAAGGCTGCGCACTTCGCGCCCTACAGAAACGCGACCGAATTCCCCCAGCCACCCGGGGGGGTTGTTGCCACCACGATCTGTCGCGAGACAGGCCAGGTGGCCTCAGAGTTTTGCCCTGAGGTTCGCAGTGACATGTTCATCTCAGGCACACAGCCTCAGAGACGCTGCGACCTTCACGACTTCGCCGCGGGCGAGCTGATGGGCCAGACAAACTAGTCCGGGTCGCTCATCTCGCTCTCAAGCACTCCGAACTCTTCTTTCGACAACTCAAGACGGCCGCAGTTCGGACACAACAATGTCACACCTCCCACCCCTTCGGCGGATCGAATACTTTGCACCGCCGCTCCACACACGGGACAAAGCGCATCCCGCTCTTCTGGTTCTCTGGTCTTCATCGAGCTTCTCCTTACTAACCGCACTGCAGATCAGGCGCTCCGCAGCGCAGGCTCAACGCGTTCCTGCCAGACTGGCTTCTCTGGCTTCGTCGGATGCCGCCGCAGTCGGCATCCAAATCTCGACGCGGTGCTCGCCGCCGTCGTCAACCAACTCCACAAATCCGTCGCGTAGCTGCCGCCCGTCGCATTCCAGCTTCCAAACGCCACCGGGCTTCTGATGAACCTCGCACCGCCACACCGAACTGCCGAAGCGGTAAGTCAGCACAAAACCGGGCCAATCCGCTGGAATCGCTGGCCTGATCCGCAGCTTGTTGCCGCGCAGTTCGAAGCCGAGAACATCTTCCAGCCACACCCGGTACATCCATCCGGCGGAACCCGTGTACCAGGTCCAGCCCGCCGCACCCGCGCGACCCGGCGACGATGAAACGTCAGCCGCCACCACATATGGCTCGCCCCTGTACTTAGCCACCAGACTCGCCGAAGCCGTGCGCTCCACCGGGCTCAGAGTAGACAGGATCTCTACCGCCCCCGCACCATCCCCCCGACGCGCCATGGCCTGCGCCAGCCAGAGCGACCCGTGCGTGTACTGGCCGCCGTTTTCACGCGTGCCCGGAGGATAGCCCATGATGTACCCGGGGTGTGGCACATGTTTGTCGAAAGGCGGCGTGAACAGCAACACCAGCCCGTCTTCCTTCTTCAACAATAGATCTTTCGCGGCCTTCATGGCCTGCGCTGCCCGATCCCGTGGAGCAGCGCCGCTCAGAACAGCCCACGACTGCGGCAGCGAATCGATCCGCGCTTCCGTGTCCTCATGCGTGCCCAGCCGGGAGCCGTCATCGAAGAAGCCGCGGAGGTACCACTCGCCATCCCACGCATTTTCCTCCATCGCGGCGCCAATCTCTTGAGCCCGTCCCAGCCAGGTCTCCGACAAGCCCGGATCATAGGGCCGTATTACATCGGTCCACTTCTTCAGCACATCAATCAGGAACCACGCCAGCCAAACACTCTCGCCGCGGCCCTCGATACCCACGCGGTTCATGCCGTCATTCCAGTCGCCGTTGCCCATCAGTGGCAAACCATGCGCCCCTGCGGTGCTGCCCTTCTCGATCGCCAGCCGGCAATGCTGCCACAGGGGAGCGGTGTCCGTTGAAACGCCCGGGGAGAACATCTTCTCTGACTCGTCATCCGGCAGAACAGGGCCTTCCAGGAAGCCCACCATTTCTTCCAGGATGGAGAAATCCTCCGTGATCTCCAGATATCGAGCAACCACCCACGGCAGCCAAAGCAGATCATCGGAACAACGCGTCCGCACGCCGAGCCCTGACTGCGGGTGCCACCAGTGCTGCACGTCGCCCTCGTGAAACTGCCGGCTCGCAGCGCGAAGGATATGTGTCCGAGTGAGCGCGCGGTCCGCATAGATGAGAGCCAGACAGTCCTGCAGCTGGTCACGGAACCCCACGGCGCCGCCCGATTGGTACAGACCGGAGCGCCCCCAGATCCGGCAACTCAGCGTCTGATACACCAGCCAGCGGTTCACCAGGAAATTGGCTGTCGACGAAGGTGTCTCCACGTGAACA
>JAOAPO010000141.1 GCA_025462945.1 Bryobacterales bacterium | reverse complement strand
GTCAGTTCGTAGATGTCTTCGATGCCTCGCGAGGCCTTGAAGACGAGCGCTTCAAAACCCGGGGTGATGGGAGTTGCCAGTTCCAGGCTGAGCGCCCCGGCCCGGGCGATCACTTCCTGCGGATCAGAGATGTCGGCCGGGGTGATCTTGTCGACCACCTCGTTCGCCGCGTAGCCAAGCATTCTCTCGGCACCGACATTGAAGAGCTGGATGACTCCTTTTTCGTCAGTGGCGATGCTGGAAAAGTTCGCGCTGTTAAAAATCGCGTTTTGAAGTGCGCCGGTTTTGAGAAGAACGGCCTCGGGGCTGAGTGCGGGCAGGGGATAACCTCGCGCAACCTAGAGCAACTCGAACACCACACCATACGATTGATCACACTTCGGCCGCGCCGGTCAGATGTCTTCGAGATCGACCCAGGCTCGTTTCGCCCACGATTCCAGACCTTTTTCCGCTAATTGCACTCCTTTTGCGCCCTCTTTGAGGTCCCAGCGGAATGGCTCGTCTTTGACGACGTGCAGCAGGAACATCTCCCACTGGCGCTTGAAGGCGTTGTCGTAGTTCTCCTGATCGGGCAGCTTTTGCCAGGATTCGAAGAAATTGATCGGCTGCGGGATATCCGGGTTCCAGGTTGGCCTCGGCGTCGCAGCGTAGGGCTGGACCCAGCAATCGCGCAGACCGGCTACCGCGGAGCCTTTGGTCCCGTCGACCTGAACGGTTAGCAAGTCGTCGCGACGCACGCGGGTCACCCAGGACGAGTTGAAGTGGGCGATGATGCCGCCTTCGAGAGCGAAGGTCGCATACGCAGCGTCATCGGCGGTGGCCGCGTACGGCTGACCGGCTTCGTCGCGGCGCTCCGGAATGTGGGTCGCACCCATGCAGGAGACGGACTTCACGGCGCCGAAGACATTGTCGAGAACGTAGCGCCAGTGGCAGAGCATGTCGAGGATGATGCCGCCGCCGTCCTCTTTGCGGTAGTTCCAGGAGGGGCGCTGCGGCGTGACGGTGTCGCCTTCGAAGACCCAGTAGCCGAACTCGCCACGCACGGAGAGGATCTTGCCGAAGAAGCCGAGATCGCGCAGGTGCTGCAGCTTCAGGATGCCGGGGAGCCAGAGCTTGTCCTGCACGACGCCATGTTTGACTCCCGCGGCCTGAGCCTGGCGATAGAGGTTAAGGGCGTCTTCGGTGCGATCGGCGATCGGCTTTTCGCAGTAGATGTGTTTCCCTGCCTCGATCGCGGCGGTGACGCTTTCCACCCGGCGATCGGTGGTCTGGCTGTCGAAGTAGACCGAGTACGCGGGATCGGCGAGCGCTTCGTCGAGGTCGGTGGTCCAGGGGAGGCCGCCGCATTCTTTGGAGATGGCTTCGAGCTTCACCGCGCTGCGTCCGACGAGGATTGGCCGGGGCATGATGGTTTCGGTGTCGGAGAGGCGCAGACCGCCCTGTTTGATGAGGGCGTAGATCGAGCGGCGGAGGTGCTGGTTCAGCCCCATGCGCCCGGTGACGCCGTTCATGATGATGCCGACGGAATGGACGGTGTTGGACATTAGATTTCCTTCGGCTTTTCGGTGTACTGCGCGGCGGAGCCGGCGGGCAGAGCGGGTACGTCAATCCCGGCCTTCGGGAGCGTACCGCTGAGTTCCTGCTTCCAGTGGGCGACGTCGCCGGCAGGGCCGTAGACATAGATCATGCGCATCGGCGTGTCGCCAGTGTTCGTGAGCTGGTGGAAGACGCCGGGCGGGATGAAGGCGGCCTGGCCAGCGGAGATCGTCTGGCGTTCATCCCCGAGACACATTTCGCCAGTGCCTTCGACGATAAAGTAGACCTCTTCCTGCTCCTGGTTGTGCCACGGGACCTGTCCACCGTTCGGCTCAAGAGTGACATTGCCCATGGCGAAGGCGGTCGCCTGGATCGGGCTCATGCCTCCCACCAGGTTCTGCGTACGGCGGCGCGCCGGGTAGTCGCGGCCGGCGATTTCTTTCAAGTCGGCGATGATCATGTTTATACCCAGAACCTGAGATACGGCTTTTTCTCGATCAGGCGCAACAGGTAGAGCGCCACTTCGCGGGCATGGTAGTCCCCCCACATGCAGGCTTCGCCGCGCGGCACGCCATCGTCATCGGGAGCGTGATCCCAGCCATTCGGGCGGTGGTAGACGGCGTGGAGGATCAGGCCCTGGTGTTTCGTGTCAGAGCTCAGATACGGCTCGCTGAACAGGCTGTTGCAGACGGTCAGACCCGCCTGCCAGTAGCGGCTGTCATCGAGGTAGCGGCCTAGGCGGAGCAGCCCCTGGGCGGCGATTGCGGCCGCGGAACTGTCGACGGGCTCGTGGGAATTGAACGGATCGGCGGGGCGACTGCCCCAGTCCCCAAGCTTGTCGAGGTTGGGCGCTCCCGTGTCCCAGTACGGGATGCCATCTGCGGCTGCATGATCGATGTAGAAGTCGCAGGTGGCTTCGGCGGCTCGGCGCATAAAGGACTCGATGTCTTCCCTGCCCCCGAGCGGCTCCAGTTCGTCGTCGGAGCAGGTGGCGAGAAATTCCAGTTGTTCGGCAAAGCCGACCATGGCCCAGGCGAGGCCGCGGGTCCAGGTGGTGAAGGGCGCGTAGCCCTGTTGCGAGTTCGAGCACCGGAAGTTGCCGTCGTTCACGTTGAAGATGCTTTCGTGCGCGGTGCGTCCGCGAACGTCGTAGATGTCCCGACCTTCGTCGTAGTAGATCGCGTACTCGGCGGTGGCGCTGGCGTGCTCGATGACGCGTTCGAGCAGAGAGACCGGCTGGTCGTTCTCGCCCATCAGGACATGGCCGAGACGGTGACTGAAAGCGAGGGCACGCAGGGAGCGGATCGTATCGACGAAGAGCGAGTGCGGACCGTTGAACGAGTAGATGTAGCCGCCGCCATCGGCGATGTCGGTCCAGCGGACGGCCTGGACCGCGCCGGAGCACTTGATGGCGAGTTCGTAGAAGTTACGCTCCCACTGGTTGGCTTCGATGCGGCCTTCGTGCTGGAGGCGAAGGAGGTTGCCGTAGGTGCTGATGTTGTTGAAGCCGTGGTCGTGAACACCCGTGTGGGTGATGTGCGGCGCCATCAGGCGAACGGTTTGAGACCGGCCCGATTCGAGGAAGGCGGCGTCGCCGGTGGCGTCGAACTGGAGGATGTCGGAGCCGAACTGAAAGCCCTGGGTCCACTCGGTCCAGCCCCGGTTGACGTACTGGCCTTCGACGGTGAAGACGGGCGCACCCTGGGTCGGGTTCCAGGCTGACTGGATGCTGCGCAGCTTCCGCGCGGAGGCATCGAAGAGGGCGCGGATCTTCGTTTCAAGGCTGGCGGGCGTTAGGTCCTGTCGAATTTGGATCATGAATCTTGCATGATACCGAAACGAGGATGTATGTTAGTCCGCATGCGACTCGTTGGTTCCTTTCTTTTAGTCGGCGCAGCCTTGATGGCGCAGCCGCCTATTCCTCACTACGAGGTGAAGCGCGCGTCGTCACCGATTGTGATCGACGGTAAACCGGACGACAAAGCCTGGGCGGCGGCCGGGAAGATCGAACTGATGTTCCCGTGGGAGGCCCAGACGGGCGCGAAGCAGAAAACGATTGCGCGACTGCTTTGGGACGACGACAATCTGTACGTTTCGTACGAGTGCGAGGACACCGACATTACGGCTGTCTACGCCGAGCACGACGACCCGACTTACAAGGACGATGCGGTTGAGATCTTCATCAATCCGATGCCTTCGCAGACGGGGATTTACTACGGTCTGGAGATGAATGCTTTGGCGGTGCTTTACGACTACGTGATGTACGACTCGAAAAATCTGTTCAAGCAGTTCGATCTGCGCGGGGTGAAACTGTCCACGCATATCGAGGGCACGATGAACGCCCGGGGCGATAAGGACAAGGGCTGGAGCCTCGAAGTGGCGATCCCGTGGTCGAACTTCGACGGGCTGGCCAAGCGGCCAACGCCCGGGACGGCCTGGGCGGCGAATATCAACCGTTGGGACGGCACGGAGCCGAACCGGCGTATGAGCAACTGGTCAGATCCCATTCAGCCGCGGGCGAATCCGCATGTTCCGGCCCGGTTTGGGCAACTGCTGTTCGTTCAGTAGGTCCTGGGGCGGTAGCCTGGGCGGGCCTGGACTCGGTATTTTTTGCCGGTGTCGCTTAAGACCTGGATGCTGATTTTACGGAAGCCTTCGTTGGGGTTGGCGGCCGGGTAGTAGGTCACGGTGTAGGAGTTGCCGAGATCCTCGCGGATCTGGTCGAAGGCCTCTACCTGCTTCTGCCAGGTCTTGGCCCAGTAGGCTTTGCCTCCCGTCCTTTGCGACAGGCGGCGGAAGACGGCGGAGGAGATGGGGTCTTTGTT
The DNA here is from genome assembly GCA_025462945.1 of Bryobacterales bacterium. Taxonomy (GTDB): domain Bacteria; phylum Acidobacteriota; class Terriglobia; order Bryobacterales; family Bryobacteraceae; genus BOG-234. Next base: position 7,457 of record JAOAPO010000141.1, on the reverse strand, counting down.
CACGTCGTTGGTGGAAATGACGTAGATCGGGATGCCTTCGTCTTCGGCGACCGCGCGGACGTCGTCCGGAGCGACCATGCTGGCGTTGTCCGGGCCGTTGGAGAAAACGATGATGACCTTGCGTCCCGGAACCTTGGCGGCGTCGCGGAGGCTCAGCAGCAGGCCGTTATAGAGCGCCGTATCGTCACCCGCGACTGACTTGCGCAGGCCGAGGATCGCCTGGTTGCGGTCCGATGTCAGGGGCGCGGCTCGCGAGAGGTTGCGGCTGAAGGTGTAGACGGCGACGGAGTCGGCTTTGTCGAGACCACGGACGAAGTCGGCGATCGCGTCTTCGGCATAAACGAAGCCACGATACATGAAGTTGCTGGTGTCGAAGAGAACGAAGACGTTGGTGCCCACGAACGCGTCGGCAGAGAGGCTCCCGTTCTGGCCGGTCTTGAGTGCGTCCTCCGCGTTGGGCAGAAGCGGCTTCAGGGTGCCGTCGGCGGCGATGGCCATGGGGGGCTTGCTGCCTTCGGCAAAGGTTGCGAGTTTCTGCGGGATCCCGTCCTCAAGGACTTTGAAGTCGGACGGCTTCAGTCCGTTGACGTACTTGCCCTTGCTGTCCGTCACCGTATAGCTGAGGACGACGAGATCGACCTTCGATTTAAAAACAGTGAGCGGGCCCTCCTGAGCGTGAAGCCAGGCACCGGCTCCTAGGGCGACGACGCTGGCGGCCAGCGTGACAGTTTTCCAGTTGCGGTTTCCAGTCCAAACCATCTTTCGCATTGCTCCCGTGTTATTCACTTGCTTTGCCATTCACCACGGCAGCGCTTTGGGTGCGCACTTCATCGCCGACCGAGCGCAGGCTCTTGAGCAGCGCTGGCCAGTCTTCCAGGTGAGAGGCGAAAATACGTTCGACTACTTTGCGTGTCCATTCCGGAACGGCAACGTTGAGTTCAGCAGGGCTCATGCCGAGCGAGTCGGCGACGTCCGCGAAGTAGAGCAGGTTCGATTCCCAGCTTTCCGCCATGATGCGGCTGGAGTAGCCCATGAGGGTGGGGAAGGTCCGCATGTTGAGGAGTTCGGGGCGGTAGGAGTTCGCGAGCGTCGGCTTGGGGCTGCCCCAGGCGCGTGAGATGACGGAAGGACTCACGTCCTCAGCGGCGGTGGCCCGATACCGGGCGAGAAGGTGCGCGACGGGGTCGCCGGAGTCAGCGGGCGAGGTGGGGAGAGCGCGAGCGACGGCGTAGAGCTCAGAGGGTGTCAGGCGTTCAATCGCTTCATGAACATTGCCGGAGAGCACGGCCTGGCGGACGGCGGAGGCGCGCCAGGGGCTGGCGACGGCGCTCACGGCCTGGAAGAGGTGTTCGCGGATGGCCGGGTTCAGTGAGGCTTCGGCGAGCTGCGATTCGGCGAAGCGCATATTCAGAGCCACCCAGTGCATCTGGACGGGCTTCACGTTCCAGAAGCGGGGGGCCTTGGCGGCGAGCATCATTTGGGGAACGAGGTCGCCCCATATCAGGGCCTGGGTTTGCGTCGGTATGAGGAAGTTCTGTTCGGATTCGGCGAGGGCATAGCCGAGGCCAGACAGCGAGCCGACGAGGCGGCCACCCGCATTCGAGGGCCAGCCGGTGCCGTAGGTTTCGGTGGTGCGCCAGCTGCGATTGGCTCCCTGCATCCCGATGAAGTCATGACCGCGCACGAAGAGCGGATTGGTGAGCAGGATCTGGGCGCCGGGAGGGGCGTAGTGGATGTAGCTGTAGCCGACGATGGTGTCGCGAAGGGTGGGGGCGAGCTGGCCACGAATGTCCTTCAGCTTTTCGGGGTCTTTGGCCGCTTTGTCGATGAGGGCGCGGAAGTTGAGTTTGCGCTCGTCGTCGATGTGACGTTCGACGTAGTAACCGAAGGCGAGGCTGTTGCGTTCCGCACCGGTCATGGCGCTGCGGGGCAGCTGGATGTCGGCGACGCGGGCGGCCAGGCGGGAGGCCAGCTGGGCGTTCAGTTTCTCACCTCGGGTGACGCCTTCGAGGTTATCGGCGAGTTCGAAAATCAGGTCAGCAGACAGCAGTTTCTGGGCTTCGAAGATGCGCTGCTCGTCCTGAACGATGGTGGCGCGGGGTTCGGAGTCGTCCAGCTTTGAGCCGCCGGCGAGGAGACCGAGCATGCGCTCCTGGAAGGTACCGGCATTGGCACCGGTCGCTTTCATGATGGTTGTGAGGCCACCGCGTCCGGCGTCAAAGAGATCACGATTGTTTTTGGCGGTATTGAAGGGCGCGACGATGGCGGCCAGCGTCTCATCGGCTTTTCCAGCGGGGATGCTGCCCTGGCGGCAGAAGATCTGCCAAAGGCCGGTCAGGCCCTGGTAGGTCCCGATTATGTTCTGGCGGAACTGGCTTTCGCGGTTCTTGTCGACGGCTTCGGCAGTGGACAGCCAGGCGAGGATCGTCTTATCGGAGACGGAGGGGACGTCGCTGAAGATCGTGTACTGGGAGCCCATGACGGTCCATGAGCGGACGAGGGCGTCGACGGTCTCAGCTGAAAGAGGCTGTGCGCGGGGGCGGTCAATGTCGGTGAGCGCCATGAAGATGCGCAGGGGCTCGTTATCGACGGGCTTGCGGCTCAGAGCGAAGAGGGCTTCGAGAACGTCGTCGGGTTCTTTCCAGGAAGATGCTGCCTTGCTGAGTTTGGCGTCGTACTTACCGTGTGCGTTCTTACCGAAGAGCGTCTTCCAGGTTTCGAGACCGCCGGGAATGTGGGGCTTACCCGTGGGGTCGATCTGGAGACGGGTGGTGAGCAGCATCATATCCGCGTTGGAGCGGAAGACGGGGCGAGCGGGACCGGGGGTGGTGATCTTGCCGCGAACCGCCGCGTAGAAGCGCTTCATGCGGTTGGCTTCGGTGAGGTAGTCCTGCGTGGGGCCGTTGATGCGGGCGAGGGCGTCGTACAGGGCGGCGAGCCAGCCATCGTCACGGACCATGAGGCGCTCGAAGAACTCGGCGCCTTTGTCGGGGGAGACACCGGCCAGTTCGGTCCAGATTCCGGCTGCCCTGGCACCGCCGGGGACGACTGCTTTGCCGTTACGGATCTCGAAGTTGCCGCCGAAGAAGTCCAGGACGGAGGAGAGGGCGCGGAGGCGCGGGGCGGCGAGAACCTTCTTGAACTCGTCGGCCGTATCGGGGTCGAGCTTGGACATGCCGAGATAGAAGCGGCAGAGCGCGGGGTCACTGAGGAAGCTGTCGATGAACTCGCCTTGGGCGGCCCTGGCGCTGAGCCAGTACTCGGCGGTGTAGAGGACGGGCACTTCGGTGGGGTGGTAGTCGTACGTGAAGGGCTTTTCGGTGCGGAGGGCCTGTTCGAGTTCGGCGAGGGGGAAGCCGGAGTCCGTGGCGAGGAAGGCGCGGGGGGCGTTCACGGTTTCGAGAACGACTTCACTGCCGCAGCCGCCGCGCATGCGGAAGCCGAGAATCCGCAGAAGGTCGTTGGTCTGGGTGGACTCGCAGTTCGGGACTTTGATTACGTGTTCGGCGCCGGCGAGTTTATCGAGCTCACGGGCCTGGCCGAGGTAGCGATGGACGAGCTTGAGGTACTCGGTCTGTTCGAGTTCTTCGTTACTGCGGGAGGCCTGGTAACCGCTGGTGACGACGTTGCGGGCGAGGGCCGGGAAGATATCAGAGGGCGCCGTATCCTGCGCGAGCGCGGCCATACGGGCAAAGGAGCGGAGCGGCCCGGGGATGCTGACAATGACGCGGGGCTGCCCTGCATCGGCGGCTTTGGCGGGGAGCTGGAGACCGGTGCCACCGAGACTTTTGAAGGTGGCGAGGTCGGATTCGGCTTCGGCGCGATCACCGGCTACGAGGTCAAGAATGACGGCGCGGCGGGCGGCAGCTGCGGCTTCTTTGGTCTTGTTGGCCTTCTTCCAGTCCTGGGCGACGCGGCGGTATTCGGCGGCGGCACCTTTATCGTGGAAGCGTTCGAGGTATTCGGCGTAACCGTGACGAAGCTCGGTGTCGTTGGGGGTTTGCTTTAGCGACTGGGCGAAGGATTCGCGAGCTTTGCGGAGGTCGCCCGATTCTTCCAGTTTAAGAGCGCGGTCCAGCGCCTCTCCGGCGAACATGCTGAAACCAATGGATAAAAAAACGACCGTTCCGCGAAACAACATGCGCCCTCGCTTTGGTAGATCACTCTAACACGTTCGTGAAACCGGAGTGTAGGGTAAGCACGTCCAATTCCACTACATTGACGAGACCCCGGTTGGTTTGGATGTAACAAGTTCGGACTCTCCTGTTTTGGAGAGGCATTCGAAGAAGGAAAAGACACGTCTGGCGTCAGCGCAGCATACTCGGTGCCGAGGGCGCTGCGGATGTCGGGGACGGGGCGTTTCCGCCGCCGAAGCCCCGCGTTTCATGGCGTGTTGGTGGCTGGTTCAGGCGGCTTTTTGGTAGTGCGCGGCGGCTGTCCTTCCGCAGCAGCGTTTGTACTTTTGGCCGGAGTAGCAAGGACAGGGGGAATTGCGGGCCGGTGGCAGGCCTGAGGCGGGGTGGCCGCCTGCGAAATGGCTTCGTTGGCCTGAATTCTTTCCTGCACGGGCCTCGTGTGGAGACAAGGAGGAGCTTGCTCCTTCGAAATGGGTTCGTATTTTCAAATTCTGTGTTGAAGGGTCTGACTCGGTCTCTTTTTCGGTCTCCGTTTGCAGTTTGCTGTGGATCTCCCACTCGACGACATCGACTTTGGCCGGATCGGCCTCTTTTACCGCAGCCGTCCGGACCGCTCTTGCGGCGGCGATGAGTTCGCGGGAGCTGGCGAGTCCGGTCAGGCCGGTCCCGAGCTGTTCGCGGATCTGGCGCTCGGTTTGTTTGCGGCGGAATTCGGCGATTTCGCGGCGGACCATGTTGGCGACCCGGACGCGGCACTTTTCGAGGTCGAACTGGGCGGTTTCGGTCAGCTGCGATTCGTCGATGGACATGTAGCGACGGAGACGCCATTTTGCGTGGAGGATTTCGGCGGCGGCCATGACTTCGAGGGCTCCGACGGGCGCGAGATCGGCTTCGAGGGCGGTGATGAGCTCCTGGAAGTCGGGATTCTTGAGGTGCGGCGTGAAGGTCGCGATGAACGTGGTTAATGTGAAGGGCTGCATTGCTTAATCCTTTCGATCAGTTGACGGTTTCGGGTCGGTCGGTTGACGGTTCGGGCTTGGGAAGCGGGTTTTGGCGGCGGAGCCAGGTAAGAAGCCTGAGCGAGTTGCAGAAGTGCCGGTGGTAGCGGGTTTCGAGGCGCGCCAGGGCGGCGAGGACGACTCCGTGCTGGTCGGGCGCGTGGCACATGGCGTAGAAGTACATGTCGTGCGCGGGGTCGAGTTCGGCGCGGGGGCGCGGGATGTTGGGGTCGACCGGGCCGTACTTCGCGATGTGTTTGGCGGCGAGGTGCCGGTAGATCGCCGTCTGCATGGCGAGAACGCGGAGGTGACGCCACTTGCACATGGCGAGTTCGTCGACGAGATGACGCTCGGCGAAGTCGCGGGGCTTTAGCTCGAAACGCGCATTGTCGATGAGGCTGCGGAGCTTGTGCCGGAGTTCATTACCGATTGCGTAGACGTGGAGTTTGGGGTCCCAGGGTTCGGTATCGGGCTGGTACATGGGTGTTCTCCTCGGTCCGAGATTCGCAAAGGGAGTGATGGGATGGGGGCGGCAGAGGAAGAATTGTCGCGAAAAGCCCAGTAAACGCGGCAATGAATTTATTTTTCGGCTTCGTGACTGGTTGCGGGCTGTTGCGCTGAAGGTGCGAAGGACGTGGACGTGGTCGACCGGACGAGCGCTTGAACCGGAAGGAACGTGATTTGCGCGGGATTACGTTGGCGTACAGACCGGCATGGTTGCGACGATATCGCCTTTTACCGCGCGGAGAACAGGGAGCGCAGCACCGGCGTGGGGTAGATCGTCGTCGTTGCTGGCCGTCCGGGCGCGGCCAGTGGAAGGGCATTTAGCAGCGGGATGGCGCAGCCTTGAGAACCCTCGGCCAGTAGGACTACAGTTACGGTGCATGCACATTGGGAGCGTGGTGGGCGGTCGCAGCCGCACCCCTTCGATCCGCTTTCTCGCGGCTTGTGATGCGGCCGGGTCGAGGATTTGGGCGAGCGCGAGTAGAAACAAGCAGCACGACCGCTTCATAGGTGCAAGTGTATTGCTGATTCGAGCCTGGCCAGAGCGAAATACGCCGCGCGAACGGCTCCCTTGAGTCGTCCGAGATGACACCGCCGTGCCCGGAATGGCCCCGAAAGGCAGATCGCGACAACTGGTCGCAGATCCGTGAGCGCCTTACGTTAGAAGCGCTGTCTCAGCCCTAAATCGCTTCCTATATGCACTATGGTGCAACCACTCTGAACCAATCTCTCATAACCTGTTTGACACGCTCATGTTCTTCCACCGTCACTGTGCTCATATGGCAGACGGTGTTGCGGGTGTGTACGATAAAGCGAGTGTGCTGTAGAAGTTGTTTATCGAGTACTTGCTGTTCAAAGTGAGCCTTCCAGAGAGCGTTGTCTTCCATAATGAGAACGAGCTGAGGCAGCGTCAGCAAGGCCAACTTCCCCCGAGCATCGACGTTCATCCACTTCTTCTTGCCCTCTGTCTCTTCGATCTTTTTCACCTCATCACGGAGATGCTGAGGAATTAGATCCCACCAGTTGTCCTTGTCTACATCGGAGAGCACGGTGAGAACGAAATCCCGTAGATAATTTTCGAAAACAAAAAACAGCTTGAACGTCTCGGAGGCTGACACAGCTTCGCGGGTTTCGTCAGGCAGCACTTCCGAGAGGTCGAACGACTCGGAAAGCATCAATGGTGCTCGAGGAACGGTGCCAGGTAGCTGCCCCACAAGCCTTTGCGTGGTTCGACCAATCATTATAAAATTGGCCAACCTATCTGAGCCGTTCATCCGAGTGACTTCCTAAGCGCGTTGAAAATCGCCAGATACGTCTCTTCGGTGCCGTTCGATGGAAGATGTATTTCGATGTTGAATTTGAAATCAGGACTAAATTCACTGCGCTTCTGGGTCGGACGGGTCGTAACGGCCTTATTGGCCTCAGTCTGTTCGATGCCCTCTTCAGGGTTCTCGTTGCCGTTCTCTTCTTCCTTCTCCATGTGCAGGCCATTCGGAAAGTCAGCAAGCTTTATGAGGCCGTTAAGAGTTCCGGAGATGAATCTTGCAGTAGACTCTTCCGCACCACTTACTTGGGAGACGAGCCCCCTCAGTTCGTTCGGTCCTAACTCGTGAGCGTTCTCGTTGGCGTCATATAAGGGCGCGTACGCTTGTCGAACGCCCTGAGCAATCGCCACCCCTGCCGTGGCGGGGTTCTTCAGCTTACTGTACTCAGGCGTCGGTTTTCCCGAAACATCGAGAAAGCCGAGTTTGCGAAGTAAAGGAATCAAGCTACGGTCGTTCTTGCTTTTCAATCCAAAACTATTTGCCAAATACTTCGT
>JAOAPO010000128.1 GCA_025462945.1 Bryobacterales bacterium | reverse complement strand
TTCGTCATCCCGAACACGGTCAACAACGAGCAGGTATCCGCCGACTACAACAACGGCGTACTGACGATCAAGCTGCCGAAGAAAGAAGCCGCCAAACCCCGGCAGGTAAAGGTTGCGGTGCAGTCGGAAGCGAAAGTCCAGTGACAGCATCTAAGTAACGAGCCCGGGGAGAGCGTGGTCCGCCGCTCTCCCCCTTTCGTCTATCTGCGGATCAGAGTAGTCTGTAAGTTGAAAAGGAGCCCCGAAACTCCATGCCATTCAGATTCGATAAGTTAACCCAAAAAGCACAGGAAGCTGTGCAGCAAGCCCAGGAGATCGCGGGGCAGAACGGCCATCAGGCTGTACACCCGGTGCACCTTCTGGTCGCCCTCACGTCTGAGCGCGAAGGGATTGTGCGGCCCGTCCTGGAGAAGTGCGGGATCCGACCCGATACTCTCATTGCCGACGCGGAGAAGGAGTTCTCGAAGCTCCCGAGGATCAGCGGTCAGCCCGCCGGTCAGTTCGTTTCGCCGTCTCTGCAGGAGGTGTTCGATGCAGCCGCCAAGGCGGCCGAGAATTTCAAAGATGAGTTCGTTTCCACCGAGCACCTCCTGCTCGGCATCGCGGGCCAGAAATACGATCCGGCAGGCAGCTTGCTGGTAGCACAGGGCGCAAACCATGACGCTATCCTCAAGGCCCTTGTCGCGGTTCGCGGAACGCAAAGAGTGACTGACCAAAATCCAGAATCGAAGTATCAGGCGCTGGAGCGCTACGCCATCGATTTGACCGAGCAGGCGCGGCGCGGCAAGCTGGACCCGGTAATTGGCCGTGACGAAGAAATTCGCCGCGTGATGCAGGTGCTCAGCCGCCGTACCAAGAACAATCCGGTGCTCATCGGCGAGCCCGGCGTGGGTAAGACCGCGATTGTGGAAGGTTTGGCTCAGCGCATCCTGAAGGGCGACGTGCCCGATCAGCTGAAGAACAAGAAACTGGTGGCAATCGATCTGGGTCAGATGGTCGCCGGTACAAAATTCCGCGGCGAGTTCGAGGACCGTTTGAAAGCGGTCCTCAAGGAAATCACGCAGTCGAACGGTGAGATCATCTGCTTCATCGATGAGCTGCATACCCTTGTGGGGGCTGGCGGGGCCGAAGGTTCCATCGACGCGGCCAACATGCTCAAGCCGGCTCTGGCGCGCGGCGAACTGCGCTGCATCGGCGCCACCACGCTGACCGAGTACCGGAAACACATTGAGAAAGATGCCGCGCTGGCCCGACGCTTCCAGACCGTTCTGGTAGGCGAGCCCACCGTGGACGACACCATTGCGATACTGCGCGGTCTCAAAGAGAAGTTCGAGATCCACCACAGCGTCCGCATCAAGGACTCGGCTATTGTGGCGGCGGCAGTGCTCTCGCATCGCTACATTACAGACCGGTTCCTGCCTGACAAGGCCATCGACCTTGTGGATGAAGCCGGTGCCGCTCTAAAGATTCAGATCGGCAGCATGCCGATTGAGATTGATAACCTCGAGCGCCGTGTTTCGCATCTGGAGATCGAGCGTCAGGCACTGAATCGCGAGGCGGATGCGGTCTCCAAGGACCGTCTGCGCCACATCGAGAACGAGCTGGAACGGCTGCGCGGTGAATCCGCTCAGTTGAAGGAACGCTGGACGCGTGAAAAAAGCGCGATCACCAGGGTCCAGCAACTGAAGGAAGAACTGGAACAGGGGCGGGCCGAGGAGGAAAAGGCGACCCGCGAGAACGACTGGAACAAGGCCGCCGAACTCCGCTACGGTAAGCTCGCCGCAATCGAGCGCAACCTCGACGAAGCCAACCACGATATCGAAACGATGAAGTCGGGTACGCCTCTTCTCAAAGAAGAGATCGACGAAGAGGACATCGCGCGAATCGTGGCAAAGTGGACCGGTATTCCGGTCGCGCGGATGCTCGAAGGCGAGGTCCAGAAGCTCATCCACATGGAAGAGCGGCTGCAGGACCGGGTCATCGGGCAGAACGAAGCGGTCACGCTGGTGGCGAATGCCATTCGGCGCAACCGGGCTGGTTTGAGCGATCCGCATCGGCCGATCGGCAGCTTCATCTTCCTCGGGCCAACTGGCGTCGGCAAAACGGAACTGGCCAGAGCCTTGGCGCAGTTCATGTTCGACGACGACTAAGCCCTGATTCGTGTCGACATGTACGAGTACATGGAGAAGCACTCCGTGTCGCGCATGATCGTCGAGCCTCCGGGCTACGTGGGTTACGACGAAGGCGGCCAGCTGACAGAGCACGTGCGGCGGCGTCCTTACTCAGTGGTGCTTTTCGACGAAATCGAGAAGGGTCACCCGGACGTCTTCAACACCATGCTGCAGATCCTGGACGACGGCCGGCTGACTGACGGACAGGGCCGGACGGTCGACTTCAAGAACACGGTCATCATCATGACTTCGAACGTCGGAAGCGCCATCGTGGCTGACGGCAACCCCATCGGGTTCTCGATCAACCACAAGGGAGGCACGGCGCAGGAGGATGTCCGCAAGCGGCTGCTGGAAGCCCTGAAGACGACATTCAGGCCGGAGTTCCTCAACCGTGTGGACGACATCATTGTCTTCAACACGCTGTCGAAGGAGCACCTCAGCGTAATCATCGATCTGCAGCTGAAACGGGTGGAGAGCCTTCTTTCGGCGCGAGGTCTGAAGATGGTTGTCACGCAGGCGGCGAAGGACGCGATTATGGCCGAAGGCTACGACGCGGCGTTCGGTGCCAGACCGCTGAAGAGGGCGATCCAAAGGCTGGTGCAGGATCCTCTGGCTCTGCGGCTGCTGGCTGGCGACTTCTTATCCGGTGAGACGATCCTGGTTGATGAGGATGGCAGCAGCGGCAAGTTGAAGTTCGACAAGCAGCACATCGAATCCATCGCAGCGTAACAGCAATCGACGCAACACTGAAGCGGACCGAGGCAAGGGTATTCCCCCGCCCTCGGTCCGCTTTTCTTTTGGCGGGATAGAATGGTTTCCAATATGCGTCAACTTTGTATTGCAACACTCGCTATTGCTGTCTGCGCCACGTTAACGGCGCAGGCTCCTAAAGGCTGGAAGCTGCGGCTGGATAAGAGTACGGAGGCTTCTGATCCGGACGGTCCTGGCGACGTCAAGCTCGTGACCATGGGTTCAGGTCTTCATGCGACCAATCCGACAGCGGCGGTTTACTGGAACCCGGCGAATACCGCTTCCGGTACGTACACGCTCAAGGGCACATTCGTTCTGCAGAAGCCGAGCGGCCACAACAACTACTACGGCCTCGTTTTTGGCGGCAGCGGTCTGGAAGGCGCGCAGCAAAAGTACGGTTACTTCCTCGTGGCACAAAACGGTACCTGGCTGGTGAAGACTCGCTCGGGCGATGCGACGGCAAACGTTGTGCCGCGAACGCCCAACGAAGCGGTTGCGAAGCCTGACGCCTCAGGCAAGTCGACGAATGCTCTGGAGGTGCGTGTAGGTGCGGATAAGACTGATTTCGTTGTAAACGGAACGGTTGTCCACAGCCTGCCGAAGAGCGCCGACCTGAATACCGACGGGATTTGGGGCTTTCGCGTCAACCATTTGCTGGAAGTACATGTGGACGGCCTGGGCGTCTCGAAGTAGACGGCCGTTCTACATTCGCAAGGCCAGCAACAGGAAGATCGAAACGACCAGGTTCGCCCCCAACAGGATGATGCCGATCGTCCTCTCTCGATGCAGCCGGAACCACATGTAGACTCCGGTGCCACCCAGCGCGAAGAGCCCGAGGGAGGCGAACAGGACCAGCCACCCCCAGGCGTTGCGGACTCCGGTTTCATTGTGGAATCCGTGGAAATGATGAAGCCGGTTGAGAACTCCCCATACGCCGGTGTCCGTCTCTCGTAGATGAACCTTGCCGGTTTGGCGGTCGTACGTCACGATGCTCGCGCCACCGGCTCTCGTAATCGCGAAGCGGTAGCCTCCGGCGCCGGAGGTGGCACTTCCCATCTCTCCAGAGATTCCATAACGCTGCATCAATTCGTTCGCGAGGGGCCTGGCGTCTAAACCCGGCGCCGCGGTCACGTCTCTCTCGGTGATGACGGGAACGATGCGGATGCGGTGCGCCATCTGCGCGGCGCTGACCGCGTACATCATGATGACCCAAAACAGCAGCAGGCCAAGAATCAGGTGAATGTTGCGCAGCGTCTTGTACATGGCTACTTCTGCACCACATAGAACACGGCGAAGGCGACGGTACCTGCCGCGAAGGATGCCTTAGTCCACCAGAAGTTCCAGCGAGTTGTCAGGCCCAGCCACGTTCCGGTGAGTGCCATCAGCATCAGCGACCAGATTGAGATTTCGATGTACCAGGCCCATGCCTTCGGTGCCCAGTGAGTTGCCGACTCCTGCAAGGTAGTGGCGTGGGCGTTGTCGAAGAAGCGCCAGATGCTGTTGCGCAGCGTTTCGACCTGAAGTTGGCCGGCGCCTTCAAGGAGCGTCATGCGAACCAGCCCGTTGACGCTGTAAAAGTCGGCAACTAACTGGTGCCGGGCGTTGCGACGGACGTTCGGTTGGCCCGCCTTGGCGGGACGGTATCGGGCCGCGATGAGGGCGCCAACTTCTTCGTCAGAAGCCGATGGCGGTGCCGCGAAGGGGAGGGTGGAGAGAACAGGCTTGGTTCCGGGCTGGAAGATGTCCGGTGCTTCAACGGTGAC
>JAOAPO010000114.1 GCA_025462945.1 Bryobacterales bacterium | reverse complement strand
GCGGGGCTTCTGCTTTTTGCCAGCTACTACTTCCAGACCGCCGGACTGAAGCTGACCACGCCCTCCAAATCCGCCTTCATAACGGGACTTTCGATCCCGATGGTACCTTTGGCGAGTTCCATCGTCTACAGGGTTAAGCCGCGAATGCTGGAGGTAGCGGGGGTCGTGATCGCCTCATTAGGAATGGGATTGATGACGCTGCCCGACGGTGCTTTCGAAATCAGCCGTGGGGACCTCCTCAGTCTGTTTTGCGCGGTGACCTTTGCAGCGCATCTTGTGGTTATCAGTCACTACACGCCGATTCTGGGATTCGAAACGGTAGCCGTATTGCAGGTGGTCACGGCGGCGGTATTGGGTTTGATGGCGTTTCCGGTAGCAGAACCGGTTGTTTTTCACCCGAGTACGGCGGTAGTTGCCGCCGTAGCCATAACAGGGTTGCTGGCAACCGCTTTAGCGTTCACGACGATGTCGTGGGCCCAGCAGTACACGACGGCGACACGCACGGCTTTGATCTGCGCGCTGGAACCGGTGGTGGCGTGGGTGACATCGTGGTGGCTGACGGGCGAGACGATGCCGGCCCGAGGTCAAATCGGTGCCGGGTTCATTCTCGGTGGCATTCTGCTGGTAGAATTGCGGCGTTCGGCCGCGGCAGAACCCACCGGTACACAAGATGCATCTGTATAGGTAGAGTTCCCTGAAGCGTTGTATTATCGAAGACAAAAGAGTCGAATATCGGGTTCGAGCTTAAGGAGTTACAGAAAAAAATGAATTTCTTTGAGAGATTGCGCGGACAGAAGCTCCTGTCCTTTTCTTTGGTCTTGCTTACGCTGACCATCGGCGTCCTGATCGGAACGCTGATCCAGACGGGAACACGGGCGGCGGGACAGTCGGCGTCGGCTCCTGATGCCACGCCCCTGAAGATCCCCAATCCGGTTCAGATGCAAAACGAGTTCAGCAAAATCGCGCAGCGGCTGGAGCCGGCCGTGGTCAACATTTCGACCGCCTACGTGCCCAAGCCGACCCGCGATAAGACAACGACGCGCAACCGTCGTCAGGTGCAGCCCGACGAGGATGATGCTGACCAGCAGAATATGCCGGAGTTGCTGAGGCGCTTCTTCGGTAATGGTGGTGGTGGCGGCGGATTCCAATTGCCGGAGGACCAGGACGTTCCGCGCGCGGGCGTCGGCTCTGGCGTGGTTGTCGACCCGAATGGCTACATCCTCACCAACAATCACGTGGTGGAGAAAGCGACCCAGATCAAGGTCAAGTTCATGAACGACCCCACGGATTACCCCGGCACGGTCATCGGGACCGATAAAGATACGGACCTTGCAGTGGTTCACGTGAACCGTAAGAATCTGCCTTATGCCAAAATCGGCAACTCGGATGCTCTGCAGGTGGGTGACTGGGCGATCGCGATCGGTTCTCCGTTCGGGTTCCAGGCGACCGTGACCGCAGGTATCGTCAGTGCGCTGTCCCGCGACATTCCCGGTGACAGTTCAGCGTTCCAGCATTTCATCCAGACCGATGCGGCCATTAACCCCGGCAACAGCGGCGGACCCTTGCTGAACATCAACGGCGACGTGATCGGTATCAACACGATGATCGCTAGCCGCAGCGGCGGGAATCAGGGTATTGGGTTTGCACTGCCGATCAACTCGGCGGTCAAGGTTTATAACGACATCATCAAGACTGGTCGGGTGACGCGCGGTTCTATCGGTGTCAGCATGGAGCCCAACCCCAATATCTCTGACCTGCTGAAACTCTACGGTGCGGATCACGGTGCTTTCGTTCGGGAAGTGACCCCCGGCGGTCCGGCTGAAAAGGCAGGCGTGAAGCCTGAAGACGTGATTTCTGAGGTTAACGGCAAGCCGATTCGCAAGAATCAGGACGTGATCGACATGATTTCGGATGCTCCCGTGGGCAGCACGATCAAGCTGGGTGTCGTCCGCGATAAGAAGCCGCTGACGCTGAATGTGGCCGTGGATGAACGGACGAAAGTTCATGCCGCGCTGTACGGCGGCAAGACCCCGACTCCGCAGGGTGATGACAGCGGTCCCGAGCAGGTCTCCGCTCGGTTCGGCATCACTATCCAGCCGATGACTCCGGCACTCAAAGAGCGCGCCGGTTACAAGGGTGAAGGTGGCGTGTTGCTGGCGGACGTCGAGCAGGGCTCGTTCGCTGATGACATCGGCCTCGCAAAGGGCGACATCGTGGTGAAACTGAATCGTCAGCCGGTCAACACTCCGGAAGACATTAAGAAGATCCAGAGCGGTCTGAAGGCTGGCGATCCGGTGGCGTTCCAGGTCGTGCGGCCGCTGCGGAGCGCACGTGGTGCAGGTGAGCCGACCACGCTGTTCCTCTCCGGCAAGATGCCAGCTGCAGTTCAGTAACATAGTTGACACTTAGTCAGCACGTACAATGGTCGGGGGCGGGAAACCGCCCCCGTTTTCTTGTTGCCGCCTATGCGATTTGGACACATTCTGCTCTTTCTGACTTCGTTCGCGCTCGCCTTCGGGGCGGTGCCGGCGAAGAAAGCTACTGACAGGAAGGGTCCGGCACCGAAAACGACGTCCGCCAGACGTACCGGTGCGAGGGCACCTGCACGGAAGGGCGCACGAAGCGTGCCGCGGGCACCCTCCTACGCTCGGCAACAACAGCCGACGACGGATCGCTACCGGGAGATCCAGCAGGCCCTGGCCGATAGGGGTTTCCTGAAGTCAGAAGTGAACGGGGTTTGGGGACCAGAGTCGGTGGAGGCGCTGAAGCAGTTTCAGGAGCAGAACCAACTGCCCGTTACCGGGAAGCTGAGTTCACGCTCCCTGATGGGGCTGGGTCAGGGTCCAAGAGTGCAGGCTGTCTCCACGCCCGCGCCGTCGGCCCCGGT
This sequence comes from Bryobacterales bacterium, assembly GCA_025462945.1. Classification (GTDB taxonomy): domain Bacteria; phylum Acidobacteriota; class Terriglobia; order Bryobacterales; family Bryobacteraceae; genus BOG-234. The sequence goes on along the minus strand of JAOAPO010000114.1, from coordinate 3,777 downwards.
GACACCTGCCGTAGCCGATGCCGATGCACCCGGACAACCATAAACGAACAACGAAATGTCAGACACTTCTTTTACCTTGGGTCAAAGCTACACCCGACAGGAAATCAGCAAAAAGATCGGCGGCCCGGTGCAGGGCATGCTGCCCACCGTGCTCGGACGCGTGGTTTGCTGCTGTGTCACGTGGGACCTGAGCAAGCAGGCCGAGAAACAACTCCAGATCGGCGATTTTCCACATCAGTATCCCGCTGCGAGGCAATGGGCGAGGGGCAAGCAGAGCGTACCGTTATTCTGCAAACGCCAGGCGGGTCAGTGGGAGTACTTAGGCGATTACCGCGTGGCCGAGGCCACCGATGTGGACGATGACAAGATCGCACTGGTGCTCCACCTCGAACCGGCTCCACCTACTTTTGACTAAGGCCGCCGTCGACGGCGATAGTCTGGCCGGTGGTGAAGCGGCTGGCCTTCAGAAAGAACAGAACGGCGTCTGCGATCTCTTCGCCGGTTCCGGCGCGGGCGGCGGGCGTAACTGCAATCAGACGTTCAATCCGCTGGTCGACCTTGTCGAAAGGGATCACCCCGGGCGCTACGGAGTTCACGGAGATTTTTGGTGCCCATGCCTTGGCCAGCGAGCGGGTCAGCATAATGACTCCGGCCTTCGAGGCGCAGTAGTGCGCATGATGCGCCCAGGGCCGCAAACCGCCGAGTGAACTGAGGTTCACGATGTGCCCGCCCTCGCCCTTCAGCTTGATTCGCGCAGCCGCCTGAGCACAGAAGAAGGTCGCCTTCAGGTTGACGTTGTGGATGTAGTCCCAGTCGGCTTCTTCCAAGTTGAGAGGGTCGAAGCAGGTGAAGCGTGCGGCGTTGTTGACGAGGCCGTCGAGTTGGCCGAAGTGGCCGGCAACGCGGTCGAACAGGTCGCGGATCTCGGCGACGCTCTCAAGGTTGGCCTGAAAGACGGGGGCGTCGCCGCACTCTGCCGCGGTCTGCCGCGCCTCGGCCTCGGAGCCGCCGTAGTGGATCGCGACCCTTGCGCCTTCATTCGCCAGAGCAATGGCGATGGAGCGGCCGATGCGTCGCGAAGCGCCGGTCACGAGGACTACTTTTCCGGTTAGGCTCATATGGCGTGCGTGACCTCGTCCGTTTCTTCGTTTCGCGTGCGAGGCGGTTCGGGGATCTTGCCGCGCAGGTTTCTCCAAGTCCAGAATATGGCGGTGGTGGAGGAGATGGCACCCGCCCAGGCCCCGATTGTGCGCGGACTGTAGATCGTGGAGGCGGCTCCGGCGGCCATCATCGAGACCATCATGGTGGACCAGGTGAGCGATTCGAGCGTGGCGAAGATGCGGCCTCGGTAGCGATCATCAACATGGTGCATGAGTTGGGACACGTTCAGGACGGAACTGACGGCGACGGCACCGCGCGAAAGCGCGATGAAGACGCAGGCCCACGCGAGTGTCGGCATCTGGCTGAAGAGAATGTAAGCGCCGCCGTGAATGACGTAGACGATCGCGATTGTCCACTTGTACTGGTCGAAGTTGATGCGTTTACCGAGCCAGTACGCGATAGTGCCGCCGATCAGCAGCCCGATACCGGCGCAGCCCCAGATGACGCCGATGCCCATGGGTCCGGCATGGAAGACCTTTTCGCCGAAGAGGCTGAACAGAACCTGAGCGGCGCCGCCTCCGCTGGCCCAGCCGACGCTGATCAGGGCGATGCTGGAGAAGAGCGGCACGGATCGCATGTAGCGAAGTCCGTCGAGATAGTCGCGCAGGCCGCTGACGGATTGCTTGAGTGCTGCGACGGGCCGGAAGCCTCCGGGCTTATGAAGCCTGGAGACGCACAGGGCGGAGATCAGGAAGGATAGCGTGTTGAAGAGGAACGCTGCCTTATAGCCGAATTGGGTACCTACCGCCCCGAGGAAGGTGCCGATGGTCAGACTGGCCCACGCGGTGGTCTGCGTCATGGTGTTGGCGGTGTGGAGTTCTTCCCGTGTGGCGATTGTGGGCAGGATGGAAGAGCGTCCGCTGGTAAAGAACGGGGAGGCGAACATCAGCATGGCGCTGAGGGCGAAGAGAACCCAGTTCTCGCGGTGCGTGATAGCGAAGATGAAGCCGAGGGCGACCACGGCGCGGACGAGGTCGCTGGCGATCATCACGCGGCGGCGGTCCATGCGGTCGAGGAGGACTCCGGCGACCGGTCCGGCGATCAGCATCGGGACGGCCCGGGAGAGGAAGACGCCCGTGACGACGAGGCCAGCGTTCTCGTGCTCCATAGCGAGGCTAAGGACGGCGATGTTGTTGAAGTGGTCGCCGATTTCGCTGACGATCTGGCCGGTCCAGACCGCGCGGTAGTTTCGGTTGTCGCGGAGGAGGCGGACGAAAGCAGTCATCGGCGGCTCTCCCTAGGCGTGATCGGCCCCGCTCCCTCACGGTCACGGCTCAGAAAAGCGGCGGTGCGGGGGGCAGCGGATTCGACTTCAGAGCCGCGACCGTGAGGGAGCGGGACGGACAAGGTTGCAGTCATCCGAAGCGCTCCGTGACGAACACTCCGGTGAAGATGATCGCTCCTGCTGCCAGCGCTCCGCCAGCGAGGTGTTCGTTCAGCAGAACCACCGCCAGCCCGCTGGCGAATACTGGCTGCAGGTACTGGAAGGTCGCGATCCGAGATGCCTGCATTCTGGCTAAAGCGTAGTAATAAATGAGGTACCCCACCACAGACGAAAAGACGCCCATGTAGGCGACCGAGAGCCATGCCGTCAAAGAGACGCGGGAAAAATCGAACCCATTCGACAGGAACGGCAGCAGAGGCCCGATCAGCAGCGCACCTCCGGCATAGCCAACCGCGTTCACCGCGATCCCACCCGACAGCGGCTTATGGCGCTTGGCATAGGCCGTCATACCGGCGAGCGCCAGCGCACAGATCAGGATAAAGAAGTCCCCGAGCAGCGTGGCTTCCCCGCCCGCATTATTGCGGGAGCGAAAGACCTGCAGCATCACGACTCCGGTCATTGCAATCGCCATACCGCTGGCCTTGGCTGTGTTGATGCGTTCGATCCCCATCACCGTTGCGATCAGCAGCACCCAAAGAGGTGTTGTCGCCATGATCATCGAAGAGTGGATCACGGTGGTGCGGGCGATTCCGAGTGTCCAGAAAACCTGGTTCGTCGTGATCCCGCCGAGTCCGAGCAGCATCAGGAGTCGAATCTCGGGCCACGCTAGGACGGGTGGACGCTTGCGGGCTTCGAACCAATAAATCGGGATGATTACGATGCCCGCAACGATCGTACGGATACAGATGACCAGGTTCGGAGGAATCTCGCGAAAAACCAGCTTGGCCGCCACGTAATTCCCGCCCCAGATCAGCAGCATGAAGACGACGAGGGCGTAGACTGTCGGCGAAGCCTTGGGGTGAAGAGTACTCAAACAACCGTTTCCGTACGGGTGGTTACGTGGTCGATGAAGTCGTGATCGAGGGCGTAGCCAAAGCCGGGTTCATCGCGCCGGCGAATGGTCCCGTTGGGCGTCACTTCCACTTCGGGCTGGATGATGTCCCTGGACCAGTAGCGCTTGCTGGCGGAGACGTCTCCGGGCAGGGTGAAGTTCGGCAGGGTCGCGAGGGCGATGTTGTGCGCGCGACCGATACCGGCTTCCAGCATGCCTCCGCACCAGACCGGAACGGCGGCGGCCTGACAGACATCATGCAGGCGGATCGACTCGCCGAAACCGCCGACGCGCCCGAGCTTGATGTTGATGATTCTGCCCGCCCCCAGCCGGATCGCCT
>JAOAPO010000108.1 GCA_025462945.1 Bryobacterales bacterium | reverse complement strand
GAAAGGACCCATCCACATGCGAACCCTCCAACTCACCCTCGGACCCGCTTACGACGACGTCGCCCAACACATCGAAGCCCGGCTCCGGCCGGTAGACACCATGGAAGTTGTCCTCGTAGCCCAGATCGTCCGCGCAACATGGCGTCTCGACAGCTGCGAGCAGGCGAACAATCCGTCACACCCCGACATTGACCGCGTCCGCAACCACCCCGAAAGCTCCATCCGCCGCAACATGGCCGAGCTGCGTCAACTCCAGGCCGATCGCCACCTCAACGAAAAACTCAATCTGGACGTCCCCGGCGTCGCCCGGGTCAAAGACGTTCTCCAGACCACCGCCCTCTCCCGCAGGCTCGGCACCGAATCCGCAACGCCCCAGCCGCAGGTCGCGGAAGTAGAAACGAAAATTGCCGCGATCGTCACCAAAGAGGAGGAACTGCACGCAGCAAATTTGAAAATACGAACCCATTCCGCAGCCGCAAAGCCGGTCTTGTCGCCAGGGCGCTCCACTGGAGGAAGTAATTCAGGCCAACGAAGCCATTCCGCAGCCGAAAAGCCAATCTTGTCGCCAGGCCACTCCACTGCAGGAAGTGATTCAGGCCAACGAACCCAGTCCGCAGCCGCAAAGCCGGTCTTGTCGCCAGGGCGCTCCACTGCAGAAACTGATTCAGGCCAACGAACCCCAATCGGTCGCAACACCCCCTGCCCCTGCGGCTCCAAACTCAAACACAAACGCTGCTGCGGTTCGGGCGCGCCACCTCAGTACTACTTATCCCCACTGAGGGACAGGGCCGCACAATCGCTTCTGGTCAACGCGCCCGCCATCTACGCCGCGCCATGATTGCGGGGCTGGGGCGGGGAAGCGACGAGCCTCTTCAGTACCCGATCAGGCAGACATCGAACCGCAGACCGGAGCAGGCCACCCGACGCCGTCATGACGGTCGCGAAGCGCCTCCAGCGCGGTGCGAATATCGTCCGGCCACGGAGCACTCTTGCGAACAGTGAGGTCGACAAAAGTATTGACGCACTCGAAGATCGACGCCAGTTCACCGCTCGACTCATTCACCAGAAACATCAGGTAATGAAAACGCTTCGCGCTCACGCCGACGATCCGAAGGTAAACGCCAATTCGGTCCCCGGGCTTCAGCTCGCGGATGAAATGCGTGTGGTGTTCCAGATCCATCGTTCCCGATTGCCGGGCAAGGTGGTCGGCGTCGGCCAGCCCGACGGTCGGGTAAAAGACGTCGCCCGCGTCGTCGAACACCACCACGAAGTAGCGAATATTGACATGTTGATTGCGGTCCGTCCAGTCGGCGCGGGCGACGGTCTCGTAGCAGGGGGGGCCGAGTTCTCGGATCTGATCGAAACTCAGTCGCGGTGGTTTCAAGCGCTATTTGGCCTTCGGCGTCTTCTGCTCGCAGTGGAATTTGCTGCCTGTCTTACTCACTACCTGCTTAGTCTCATCATCCATCGGCATCTCGCCCGATGGACAGACGAAGAATTCGAAGCTCCCGATCGCCGGCGATTTGCCCAGCGACTTGCCGATCGAGTCCTTGCCCTCGGGCCGAAGATCCATCGTACCGGTCGTGCCCGACCGGTCCTTCGCGACGTAGACCATCGTTACCGACTGCGCGCAGGTGTTCTTGAAAGTCAGGTAGTTATACATCTCGGGGTCGTAGAACTCCTTGATGCAACTGTTCAACTGAGGAATCTCATGACGCTGACCCAATAGCGCCGCCGCCGCTACGAACAAGATCGAAAACCGCATCGCTGTGCCCTCTCGCCCAATGGCGCTGCAAGTTCAGGGCCAGCCGAAAGTTACAGCTGCTTCGCCATCGCCACAAGCTGATCGAGCGCCGCACCCCAGCCGGCGTGGAAACCCATCGCCTCGTGCTTTGCCCGGCCAGCGGCGTCCGGGTGCTGAACCAGCGCTGTGTATTTCGTTCCGGTACCCTGCGTCTGCAGAGAAATCGTAGCAGTGAAGAGAAACTGCTCGCCCGGACAGGCCTCTGCCGAGGAGTTCGGCCGGAAGCCCGGCAGAAGAGCGTTCGTCCAGGTCAGCCGTTCGTTCTCAACCACTTCCAGAAAGCAGCCGGCGTTCGGAAAGTTTTCTCCTTCCGGCGATTGCATCACGCTTCTGAAGACTCCGCCCGGTTGCAGATCGATCTCGCATTCGACCGTCTTCCAGGGCGCGGGCGTGAACCAGATCTTGATGAGTTCGGGCGTCGTCCACGCCCGCCAAATTACTTCCTTCGGGACATCGACTACACGCTCCAGCAGAAGGTCGAGCGTCGGGTCGGGTACATGAGTCTTCAAACTGGCCATCTCTCTTTCCTTCATGGGAGGGCAAGCGCGACGAGCTCCGCCGGGTAGCCGAGGTCTCCGGTCGCCACCACGATAAACTGCCGTCCGTCCGCGGCCATAAACGTCATCGGAATACCTGTTGCCGAAGCCGGAAGCTGCATCTCGTGGATGATCTTGCCAGTCTTCTTGTCGATCGCCCGGAACGTTTTACCGCCGCCGCCAGCGACTGAATTGAACAGGTTCGAACCATCGGCGCTGAACAAAAGCGTCTTCGTCACCATCAGCGGCGCTCGCGTCGGGATGCCGCCGTTTTCCAGATTGACGCCCTTCATCAAAGGGTGATTTCGGATGTACTCCGGAGTCCGGCCGTTCGGAATCATCCAGGCGTGATCGCCCGTGTTCAGATCGATCGCCGTGATTCGCCCCCATGGCGGTTTCGCCAGCGGCAGGCCGCCCGGACCCATGTTCCCGGCCGGAGCCGACACGACCAGCGCTTCGCCCTCCGTCATCGGTGCTCCCGGCACGCGTCCCGGAAGCCGCCGGGTAGCGCCCACATAGCCCATGTCCGAGCGCTTCGGATCGGCTTTGACCAGCGCCAGCGTATCGACCTCGGTCACGGACGCAACGTACAGCATGCCCGTCTCCGGGTCCACCGCGCCACCCTGCCAGTTCGCGCCGCCCACATGCGACGGCAGCAACATCGTCGCCTTCTTGCCGTCCGTATCGGCCACGATGGGCGGCGTGAACAGCGGTCCAAGTCTGTACTGGGAAGCGATCTTGAGCGCCTCAGCCTTAATCTCAGGCGTGAAGTCGATCAGGTCGTTCTCCGTAACGCCCTGCCGATCGAAGGCCGCCGGTTTTGTTGGGAAAGGCTGTGTCGCTGACGTCTTCTCGCCAGGCGCATCCGATTGGGGCACCGGACGTTCTTCGATCGGCCACAAAGGCTTGCCGGTCACGCGGTCGAACACGTAAGTGAATGCCTGCTTCGTAACGACAGCGACTGCCTTCACCCGCTGGCCGTCGTGGTTGACGTCCAGCAGCATCGGCGCGGCTGTGATGTCCATGTCCCAGACGTCGTGGTGAACCGTCTGATAGTGCCAGACTCGCTTCCCGGTCTTCACGTCCAGACAGACCAGGCTGTCCGAAAACAGATTGTTCCCGGGGTGGGTTCCGCCGTAGTAATCGCCGGTTGGCATCTCCACCGGAATGTAAACGTAGCCCAGTTCCTGATCGGCGCTCAGCGGGGGCCAGGCCCCGGTGTTGCCCGTGTACTTCCAGGATTCGTTCTCCCAGGTGTCGGTGCCGAACTCGCCCGCCTGGGGCACTGTGTGGAACGTCCAAAGCAGCTTGCCGGTGCGAACATCGTAGCCGCGGATATAGCCCGGAACATTGCTTTTCGAAGCCGGAGCATTGCCCGACTGCAGCGCCGCGCCCACCACGATGGTGTCGCGAACGACAATCGCCGGAGAACTGGAGCCGATCATGCCGGGCTTCACTTCGGTCCGATCGAGGCCCTTTGTGAGATCGACGATGCCCGCGCCGCCGAAGCCGGCGATCGGCTGTCCGTTCTTGGCATTCAGGGCGACAAGTTGATAGCCCGGCGAGATCATCAGAATGCGCTCGTCTTCTTTGCCGTCGCTCCAGTAAGCAAGTCCCCGGTTCATCTGCCGCGCAACGACGGCTCCGCGAGGGCCTTCATCGAGGCGGTACATCCAGAGCGTCTCGCCCGTTGCTCCGTCGACCGCAACCGCGTCGCGCCGGATACCGGCCGTGAAATAGAGTTTCCCGCCAACCGCCAACGGCGTCACTTCCCAATTGAAGTCCGGGCGTTTACCGAAGTTTTTCGCGCTCCACTGCCAGACAATCTTCAGCTCTTTGACATTCGCCGCGTTAATTTGATCTAAAGCCGAATACTTCGTCGTCCCCGAATCCGCACCATAGAATTTCCAGTCTCCGTCCTTCGCGCCTTGCTGGGCGAAAAGCAGGGCGAAGCTCATAAAAGGCGCAACGATCAGAAGTAAAAGCGGACGGGGGTTTTTGACGCGGATCATCTCTCAGGTTTCCACGTCCGTTATATCGCACAGGCTGCGCGCGGCACTAGCCGTCAGTCGCGCTCTCGGCGTGGGTGGGATCCGGAAGCGCGGACTCACCCGGCATCCAGACCCGTAAGAGGGTAACTGCCGTGGTCAGAATGAGAGGTCCAAGCACGATGCCGCTGATACCGAAAAGGCCGATCCCGCCGAGCACCGCGAACAGTACAGGCACGGTATGCAACTGCAGTTTCGAGCCAACCAGCGTCGGATAGAGGATGTTATCCACGGTCCCGATCACGAAAGTGCCCCACGCCGTGAGAATGACGGCTTTGACCCAATGCCCGGTGAGCCCGAGAAACAGCGCCACGGGAGCCCAGATGAGGAAGGTTCCAAGAGAAGGGATGGTGGCCAGCGCAGCCATTGCGAACGTCCAGAGGGGAACGTTGGGAACGTCGAGTATCCAGAACATGATGCCGCCCAGCGCGCCCTGAATGCCGGCAATAGTGAGGCTGCCCTGGATTGTCGCCGAGATCGTGTTACTCATCCGTTCGAGCAGGTGGTCTCGATGCTCCTCCCTGAGGGGCAGCAGCGATCGGAACAGCTGGACGCTCTCGTCCTGATCGCGGAACAGAAAGAAAAGGGTGAACAGCATCAGGACAACTTGCGTCAGCGTGCTGAGGGATCCGGACAAGACCCCCTGCAGGCGAGTGGCGACGAACTCGCCCGCGGTCTGCGCGGCCTGCCGAAGATTCACTGCGTTAGAGAACTGGTCAATCGCTCTGCCCAGCCACGGGACTCGATCCACGAGGCCCTGCACATAGTCAGTGGCTTCGCCCGACTGTACTTTGCCTGCGGCCCCGATGATCTGGCGGACCAGTTCCTGCCCAAGGTAGAGAGCCGGCCCGAGTATCAGGAGTGCAACGAGAATCACAGCCAGTGCAGCAGCAACGCCTGGGCGCCCGGTTTTCCGCACCAGCCACGCAAACGGTGTGCGGGTGGCCACGGCCAGAGCGACCGCGCCCGTAATAGCGGGCACAAAGGGCGCAGCGATCGCCAGGCACAGGCACACAATCAGCAACGTGACAATGAAGAGAACAACGTGCTGCCAGGCCGGTCTCGGCTGCGGATTGGAACGGAGATTTTGTATATTCATCTGAAAACAGGCTGCTATCACTTTATGGGCCGTTCGTCACACGCGGGGCCGCAATAGACTATTAGCCAGATGAAATTCGGCGTCAATACCTTTATCTGGTCGGCCCAGTTCGAGCGATCCAACCTGCCCCTGCTTCCTCGTATTAAAGAGGCAGGCTTCGATGGTGTAGAGGTGCCTCTGTTTCGGCCCAACGAATTCGCCACGTCCGATATCAGGGGCGGCCTCGAAGCGAACGCTCTCGAATGCACCATCTGTTCGGTGCTGGTGGACGGCCTCAGCCTGATCAGCGATGATTCGGCCGTCCGGGCCAAAACGCGCGAGCACGTGAAGGCCAGCATCCGGACCGCCGCCGACGTGGGCGCGAAGATTATCGCGGGTCCCCTGTATTGCCCGGTCGGTTATCTGCCAGGCAGACGGCGCACCGAGGACGAGTGGAAGTGGGCTGTCGACGCCTATCAGTCGCTCGGAGACACGCTCGTCGAGAACGGCGTGACCATGGCGATTGAACCGCTGAACCGCTTCGAAACGTACTTCCTGAATACCGCGAAGGACGCCGCTGCGCTTTGTGACCAGGTGAATCACCCCAATGTCGGAATACTGTTCGATACTTTTCACGCCAACATCGAAGAAAAGAGCATCGCCGATGGCTATCGAACAGTTGGGCGGCATTTGAAGCACGTCCACACCTGTGAGAACGATCGCGGCATCCCTGGCAGCGGGCATGTGGAGTGGCCCGCCGTATTCGAGGCACTGCGCGAACTGAAGTACGACGGCTGGCTCACGATCGAGAGCTTCGGGTTCGCTTTAGGCGACCTTTCATCCGCTGCGGCCATCTGGCGGGACATCGAAGCGAGTCCGGAACTGATCGCTTTCGAAGGCGTCAAATTCCTCCGCCAAAACATGGCCGCCCGCGCCTGAATACTGCCGCAGGACGCTGTTATACTTCGTGGGACCAGACTATGCGAACTATAAACGTTTCGGTGAACGGGAAGCCGTATTCCCATGAAGTTGAGCCGCGAATGCTGCTCACCCACTATCTGCGTGAAGTGATCGGGTTGACCGGTACTCACATGGGCTGCGAGACATCGCTGTGCGGAGCCTGCACCATCGAAATGGACGGAAAGGCCGTCAAAAGCTGCACCATCTTCGCGGTGCAGGCCGATGGCGCCAGCATTCTCACCGTGGAAGGCCTCGCTGCCGCCGACGGCAAACTTCATCCGATTCAGGAGGCTTACTGGAATGAGCATGCGCTGCAGTGCGGGTTCTGTACGCCCGGCATGATCATGATCACCAAGCAGATTCTGGAGCGCAATCCGAATCCTTCGGAGCATGAGATCCGCGAGGGTCTCGACGGCAATCTCTGCCGCTGCACCGGCTATCAGCACATTGTGAACGCGGTGAAAGCCGCGGCGAAAGCGACGGTATAAGCACCATGGCCACCACCGTTACAAAACTTGAGAAGCTTGTCGGCAAGCGTGTTCGTCGCCGAGAAGACCCGCGCCTGATCACCGGCACCGCGATGTACGTCGAAGACGTCAAGCTGCCTGATCTGCATCACGCGGCGATCTTTCGCAGCCCCCACGGCGCCGCGAATATTCGGTCAATCGATGTCTCGAAGGCGTTGGCGCTGCCAGGCGTGGTTGCGGTCTACACCGGGAAAGACATCCTGGGCGTCGGTTCCGTGGTCTGTGCCGCCGACCTGCCAGGTCTGCGCAAGCCGGTCCATCACATCCTCGCGCAGGACCGCGTCTATTTTGTGGGCCACGCGGTCGCCGTCGTCATCGCAAAAGATCGCTATATCGCGGCCGATGGCGCGGATCTGATCGAGGTCGACTGGGCCCCAACACAGGCGGTCACCGACCCTGAAAAGGCTCTCGCTGCCGGCGCTCCTGCCGTACATCCCGAGTGGCCTGACAACACGGCTTTTGTTTTCGACCAGAAAGGCGGCGATTATGCGGCCGCTGCGGCTTCGGCTGAGGTTGTGCTGCGGCAGCGAATTATCAGCCAGCGCCTGGTTCCGAATGCCATGGAAACGCGCGGCGTGGTTGCCGACTGGAAGGCCGCCGATCGATCGCTGACGGTCTGGACGTCGACACAGATTCCTCACCTCGCGCGCTCGATTCTGGCTGGCCAGCTCGGGCTCGATGAAAATCGCGTCCGCGTAATCGCGCCGGAAGTGGGCGGCGGTTTTGGCAGCAAGCTGAACGTCTACCCGGAAGAAGCCCTGATGGGTTTCGTCTCGATGAAGCTGAACAAGCCGGTGAAGTGGATCGAGTCACGGCGGGAGAATTTCCAGACCACGATTCACGGACGCGGCCACGTGGATTATCTCGAAATCGCAGCGAATCGCGACGGGACCATTCTCGGACTCAAGCTCAAGCTGATTCAGGATCTTGGCGCGTATCACCAACTCCTGACGCCGGCGATCCCTACGCTCAGCGTGCTGATGATGCCTGGTCTTTACAAGTTCCGCAACATTGAAGCCCAGGTGATCGGCGTATTTACGAATGCTGTGCCGACCGATGCGTATCGGGGCGCGGGTCGCCCGGAAGCCACGCACGGCATCGAGCGCATGGTGGACATCCTCGCGGCCGAGTTGAAGATGGACCCGGCCGAGCTTCGCTATAAAAACTTCGCCGGTAAGGATGATTTCCCGTTCCTCACCGCCACCGGCCTCACTTACGACTCCGGCGACTACGCAGCAACCCTGGACGTGGCACTCGAGAAGATCGACTACAAGGGTCTGCGCAAAGAGCAGGCGAAGGCGCGCGCCGAGGGCCGTTACATGGGCATCGGCATCTCGACCTACGGCGAGCTGTGCGCGTTCGGTCCCTCTCCGGCAACGCCGGCGGGCGGCTGGGAATCGGCTACGGTCAAGGTAGAGCCCAGCGGCAAAGTAACGGTGATGACCGGGTGCTCACCGCATGGACAGGGACAGGAAACCAGCTTCGCGCAGATTGCCGCTGATGAACTTGGCGTGCCGATTGACGACATTCTGGTGCTCCACGGCGATACCGCGATTGTGCAGTACGGGATCGGAACCTTCGGCAGCCGCAACACGGCCGTCGGCGGCGCGGCGCTGCACTACGCACTGCAGGATATCCGCGACAAAGCGAAGAAGTTCGGCGCCAAAATGCTGGACGCGGACGCTGAAACGGTGATTCTGGAAGACGGGCACTGCACGGATCCGAAGACCGGGAATTCGGTGACCTTTCAGCAGATCGCGGCCGCTGCCTATCGCGGCAACATCATCCCCACCGGCTCAGAGCCGGGTCTGGTGGCGACCCGCTTCTGGGAGCCATCGAACTTCGCGTACCCTTACGGCGCTCACATTATCGTCAGTGAGGTGGACCCCGAGACGGGCCAGATTACGATCAAGCGCTACATGGCGGTGGATGATATCGGCAACATCATCAATCCTCTGCTGGTGGATGGGCAGCTGCACGGCGGCGTCGCCCAGGGTTTGGGTCAGGCTCTTTGGGAACACGGCGTTTATGACGACAACGGCCAGCTGGTCACGGGCGAGTTCATGGACTACACGATGCCTCGAGCCCGCATGATGCCCTGGGTCGAGAGTGCGCATACGATTACCCCTTCACCGGTGAATCCTCTGGGTGCGAAGGGCGTGGGCGAAGCCGGGACGATCGGCTCCACCCCTGCGATGGTCAATTCGGTGGTGGATGCGCTGTCGCCTCTGGGCGTGAGGCACATCGATATGCCGATGACGAGCGAGAAGATCTGGAAGCTGATCCACGGGAGCAAAGCATGATCGCCAATTCATTTGAGTACTCCGCGCCGGGTTCGCTGAAGGAAGCGCTGGCGCTGGTCGCCGATGGGGCAAAACCGCTTGCCGGCGGCATGAGTCTGATCCCGATGATGAAGCTGCGGCTCGCAAACCCCGAGCACCTGGTCGACATCGGTCGTTTGGCGGAACTGAACTACATTCGCGAGGAGAATGGCTCCATTCACATCGGCGCCTCGGTGACGCACTACGACATCGAGACTTCGCCGCTGCTGATGGGCAAGTGCCCGCTGCTTGCAGAGACGGCCTCGTACATTGGCGATATCCAGGTTCGGAACCGGGGAACGTTAGGCGGCAGCGTAGCTCACGCCGATCCATCGGCGGATTATCCGGCCGCGCTGCAGGCTTTGGAGGCGCAGATCGTGCTGACGAGCGCCGAAGAGACGCGCACAATATCAGCTGAAGAGTTCTTCGTCGATACCTTCACTACGGCTCTTGAAGAGGGCGAGATCGTTACCGAGATCATCGTGCCGATCGACGCTGGTCTTACCGGTACCAGTTATCAAAAGTTCCTGCAGCCCGCGAGCGGCTTCGCGATCGTCGGTGTCGCCGCGCGCGTTCGTCAGGCCGAGGGTAAGTTCAGCATGGTGCGTGTGGGCGTGACCGGCCTATCCGGCAACTCATACCGCGCGACCAGGGTGGAAGCTGCGCTTGACGGCAAGGATGCGAACGACGAGAACATCCGCGCGGCCGCGGCACTGGTGGCCAGTGGGCAGGATTCTTCTTCTGATCTGCACGCGTCCGCAGAGTACCGGGCCCACCTGGCAGTCGCCTACGCCGCACGAGCGCTTCGTTCGGCGCTCTCGAGGTCGGCTTGAAGGTAGCGGGGACGGCGCAACTTCCGTTTCCTCCGGAGCGGGCCTACGACCTGATGCAGGATCCGGCGGCGCTTCAGAAGGCGATCCCGGGCTGCAACAGCCTGGAGCGAACCGGCGACGACGAGTACAAGCTGAGCCTGAAGATGGTCCTGGCGAGCCTTTCGGGTCAGTTCGAAGGCAAGGTTCTGCTGACCGATCACAACCGGCCGTACAGCTTCAAGATGCTGGTGGAGGGCTCGGGCAAGATCGGCTTCGTCAAGGGCGAAGGCGTGTTGAGCCTGATGCTGCTGGATGGCGGTACCGAGGTCGCTTACGAGGGTGAAGCGCAGATCGGCGGGTCTATTGCCTCCGTTGGGCAGCGCCTGATCGACACGACTTCGAAGCTGCTGGTAAAGCGCTTCTTCAAGAAGCTGGCGAAGATCGGCTCGGGTGAAACCGATGCGGCTGAGGACGAAGCTTAAACACGCTCCAGCTTGATGGGGTAGGTGTCGTTGGAGGCGAACTGTGCCACATAGATGCTGTCGTCATCATCCACGATCAGGTCATGCGGGTGGATGAATGTGTCTTCCTGATGCTTCATCGGCTGTAGCCTGCCATCGTCTCCATAAACCGGTGGCGTTCCGGCGATGTTCGACAGGACTTTGAGGTCCTTGTCGAGCACGCTCACGAAGCCACGGCTGTTGCGGTCTTTAGGCCAGTTGTCTCCCAGATGCGCCATGTAGAAGCGGTTTTTGTGGAGCCGAATCTGGCGCGGATTGCCGCCGGGCATGTCGACTTTCTCTAGTTTCTTGCCCTCGAGCGACAGCCTCAACAGGTATTGCTGATCGCTCATGGCGATGAGCAGCGTTGGGTTGGCGGGGTCGCGGAGGTCAGCCATCCCGCCATGTGGACCCCAGTGGGTGATGCCTCCCGGCTGACCTCCGAAGATCTTCACGAACTTGCCGCGAGCATCGTAGTGCGTGATGAAGTCGCGGCCATAGCCATCGAGAACAAAGAAGTCGCCGTTTGCCAGGTGGAGCGTCCATGACGGGCGGTACTGGTCTTCGTTGTCGTACAGGCCCGTTTGCTGCGGCCAAAGCCACTCGTCCAGTATCTTGCCGTCGAGCGTTGCTTTCACGACTTTGTGTTTCACCAGGTCAGTGATGTAGAGGATCTGCTGGCGGCCCTCCGTGACGATCGAAAGCCCGTGCGCGCCTGGGAACGCTGTGCCCCATTTATGGACCAGCTGGCCTTTCTTGTCATACACGATCACATGGTTTGCCAAGTGATCTGTCAACAGGATGATGTGGCCTTCGCGGTCCTGCACGATTCCGTGGCAGTTCTTAACTGGCGTTTTGTCGCCGAGCACGCCCCAGTTCGGGACGACGCGGTACTGGTGTTCGCCCTGGCCCAGCTTCGTCACGGCGGCACGGAGGAACGGCGCCGAGACGCCTGACGCTGTCGCGGACTGCAGGAACTGACGTCGAGAAGGGAGCATGTCAGTCTCATTGTATTGGCCAGAGGGCACAGGTACGCGCTAATTGCGAGACTGCCTGGATGTTTCGGGCCGTTCCAGCGCTGCCGTGAGATTGAACAGGTCAAACTGCCTGAAGTCCGGCGCGGGAACGGGCCGTCCGAAGTAACTGCCCTGCATTACATGGACGCCCAGAAGCCACAGGTTTTCCATGGTGGTTACGTCTTCGACATTCTTTGCAACAACGGTTGTGCCTGTCTCGTCGGCGGCTTCTACAAGGCGTCGAACCGCCGTCGCGCAGGCCGGAGCTTCGATATCCGCAGTCAGCGCGCTGGACAGCTTTATGTAATCCGGACGAAGGTCGTAGATCAGCTGCCGCCCGCCGTTGGAGATGCTGAGGTCGTCCAGTGAAAGGCCGCAGTCCCTGGCCCGAATGGAGTCAGCGATTACCCCCAAATGCCGGGGCTTCACGTCACCGGCATTCACGGCTTCAAATACGACTGCCGAGGGCGGCAAGCCTGATTGAACGAGCGCTGAGAAGGTCTCGGCCATACAGAGCTCCGGCTCGTAGATGAATCTCGGTAGAAAGTTCACGAAGTAGACACCGGCGGCGCCAAACTCGGCCGCAGTGCGCAGGGCAACTTTCCGAAGGTGAGCGTCGAAGGACCGCTCCTCCCCTCGAAGCCGCGCAGCATCCAGAATTTCTGCCCCGGTTCGCCGGCCAGATCGCCCGTGCTCAGACTTGTCGACTCGGGCGAGGCACTCGTAACCCAGAACGCCGTTGAAGGTTGTATCCACCACTGGCTGGAACCAGGTAGTGCAGGCATCCTCACGAATCGCCTCGTCGAACCAGCCGGTTTCGGTGATTCGCCACCACTCGTCAAGTGATCGCCACTCGCCGAACCCTGTGGGTCCCTCGGAGACGACCATCACCTCTTCGGGCCTGAGGTCAATCAACCGATGCCGCAACAAATCAACGACTTGCGCCTGATCCCCATGATTTAGCAGGGCAATGACGGGTCCGCGTCTTTCGAAGAGCAGCTGCTGCTCGGTCAGCAAACCGGCGATGGTTTCCTGCACATCCGGGGTGGCGATGATCAGGCACAGACTGGCTCCGGCCAGCGACGTTTCCAAACCCGTTTCGAGAGTGCAAAGCTTCCTGGACATGTGCTGAATATCAATCGGTAGCAACTGCCAAATCCTTTAGCATTTCATTTGTTCCGATTCGGCATGGGAGACTGGTAGTTTGGCAATCCACCGCAAGATCCGTTACTGGAAGCTGCGCAGTACTGAACTGCAGCTGGGCGAGAAGACCGTCCTGATGGGCGTGCTCAACGTTACGCCCGATTCATTTTCCGATGGGGGGAAGTACCTGGACCCCGACCGGGCCTATGCCCGCGCTCTGCAAATGGAAGAGGAGGGCGCCGATATTATCGACATCGGCGCCGAATCGACACGTCCCGATTCGAAGCGCATTTCGGCCGATGAGGAGTGGCAGAGGCTGGTTCCGGTGCTCAAGCGCCTGCGTGACAAGCTGCACATTCCACTGTCGATCGACACCTACAAGAGCGAGATCGCGGAGCGGGCGCTGGACTACGGCGTGGAGATCGTCAACGATCCCAGCGGCCTCACGTTCGATCCGAACATAGCGAAAGTTGCGGCGCAGGCGAACGCCGCTTTGATTTTGAACCACATGCGTGGCACGCCGGAGACCTGGAGCCGCCTCGCACCGATCCCCGACGTGATGGGCGCCGTCGTTCGTGAGCTTGACGCGATGGCCAGCCGGGCGCGGCTTGCGGGC
Organism: Bryobacterales bacterium; assembly: GCA_025462945.1. Lineage (GTDB taxonomy): Bacteria > Acidobacteriota > Terriglobia > Bryobacterales > Bryobacteraceae > BOG-234. The sequence continues at coordinate 225 of JAOAPO010000108.1, read as the reverse complement.
GTGGAGAAGAACCGCATTGCGCTCGATCCGGGCCTCGGCTTCGGGAAGCGCAAGGAGCAGAATTCGGAAGTGCTCGCTCACCTGGGCCGTTTGGTGGCTTTGGATTATCCAGTGATGGTGGGGGCGTCGCGTAAGGCCTTCCTGCTGGCGCTGGCGGAGACGGAACCGGGTTACGCAACGGCCGGAGCCGTGGCGGCTGCGATTTTGAACGGCGCCGACATTGTT
>JAOAPO010000197.1 GCA_025462945.1 Bryobacterales bacterium | reverse complement strand
TGCTGACTCTATTTACGACACCCGTGGTTTACATATTCTTTGACCGCCTTCGCCTGCGCCTCAGTCGCAAACGCCCGAGCTCGTATCGTCCCGGAATTCTCATTCCGGGCGGAGTTGCGGAGAGTGCAGATTGACGTTCCGCTCGCCTAAATACCTCATTCTCATTTCCGTCTTCTGTGTTGGGTGCCGAAACATCGCTCCCAGGTATGTGAAGCCGCCTCTCACCGTGCCGCCGCCGCAGCAGTTCCAGGAACTGACCGGCAGCGACGAGTGGAAAACGGCTACTCCCAGCGACGACCTCATGAAGGGCAAGTGGTGGGAGGTCTTCAACGACCCACTCCTGAGCCAACTCGAAGAGAAGGTTGCCGTCGATAACTTCAACGTGAAGGTCATCGAAGCGCAGTTCCGCCAGGCGCGCGCCATCGTGCTTGCCAGCTCGGCCAACCTCGATCCAACCATCTCCACCCAGCCGTCCGTCAATCAGACCATCCGCGGTTCCAACTCAGGGCGCCTCGGCTTCGGTTCCTCGTTTGGGCTGCCGTTCCTTGCCAATTGGGAGCCGGACCTCTGGGGACGCCTCCGCACCATCATCGAGGGCAATACGGCTACGGCTCAAATCCGCGCCGCGGACCTTGAGAACATTCGGCTCAGCCTCCAGGCGACGCTCGCCCTGAGCTACTTCAACATCCAGGCGAACGACATGCAGTACGCCCTGCTGATGGACACGCTCAACCTCTACGAGCAGTTCCTCACCCTCACCGTCAATCGCTTCAATGGCGGCGTTGCCTCGCGGGTCGACGTGACGCTCGCTCAAACCCAGGTCTATACGACGCAGGCTGCCGCGACTGATCTGCAGGTGCAGCGCAGCCAGCTCGAACATGCGATTGCAGTCCTCACCGGCCAGAACCCGGCGGGCTTCTCCATCCCACGCGGTCGTATTTCCGCGCCGCCCCCGCCGATCCCTGTCGCACTGCCGTCGCAGCTTCTGGAACGCCGTCCCGACATCGCGGCGCAGGAACGAGCGATAGCCGTTGCGAACGCCACCATCGGCCTCGCCAAGATCGCGTTCTACCCCACGCTGAACCTCTCCGTGAACACCGGCCTCACCAGTCCCAGCCTGCTCAGCCTGCTCTCCTGGGCCAGCCGGACCTGGTCTGCGGGTCCGAACGCCAACCAGATTCTCTTCGACTTCGGGCGACGCGACGCGCAGATGACGGCTGCACTCGCCGGCTACGATGCCCAGGTGGCAGCCTATCGTCAGGTGATCCTGAGCGCCTTCCAGCAGGTGGAAGACAACCTCTCGAATCTGCGGGTTCTCGCGCAGGAAGCTGAGCAGCAAAACCGCGCGGTTGGCTCTGCCGAACAGTCGCTCAACCTCCAGACTGAGCGCTACAAAGCGGGTACCGACTCGTACCTCAACGTCATCACTACGCAGACGATTCTGCTGCAGGCGCAGCGTAACGCGGTAACCCTGTTGCAGCGCCGTATGCAGTCCGCCGTCAACCTGATCCTGGCGCTGGGCGGCGGATGGGACAGCTCGGTTCTTCCGACTCTTCCACAGATCAAAGACCCGGCTATGGGCAACCCCGTCAACACCATCAAGGTCTCGCAGCCCCCGAACACCAACTAGGGAAGTTGAGCTAACACCCGGTCGATGTCGGCCGGGGAGATGTAGAAGTGCGGCGCAAAACGAACCCAACCCTGCCGGGGAGCAGCAATAACTCCGGCGTCCTTGAGGTTCCGAACTATCATGGCCGCCTCAACACCAGGCTTCCGTATAGACACAATACCGGCCCCGGTCTCCGGAGTCCGCTCATTACACAGCGCGTACCCCAGTTCAACAGCCCCCGAAGCTAACCGATCCGTCACCGCCAAAACCGCCGGCCCAATCCGCTCAACACCAACCTCGAGCAACAACTCCAGCGCCGCCCGAACTCCATAACACCCGATCGTATTCAGGGTCCCCGACTCATACCTCCCCGCATCAGCCCGCAGAGTCATATCGCGCGAGGCATAATCCGCATAGCGTGCGAAATTCGTCCACCCCACCTGAATCGGACGAACCTCATCGAGACGTGACTGCCGCACGTACATGACGGCGCACCCCTCCGGGCCCAGCATCCACTTGTGGGCATCCGCCGACAGCGCGTCTATATGGGCCGCTTCCACATCTATCGGGAACGCCCCCATACCCTGAATCGCATCTACGAGGTAAAAACACCCGCGCCTCTTGCAGATCTCGCCGATGCCATTCAGATCCACTCGGTAGCCGTTCAGGTAGTTCACGTAACTGATCGCCAGCAGACGCGCACCCTTTGCGGCTTCATCGATCTTGTCCAGCGAATCGAAGATCGAGAGCCAGCGTATGACGACGCCGAACTCCTGCTCCACTCTCTGCCAGGGAAACAGATTCGCCGGAAACTCCTCCCGGAAACAGACGATCACATCGCCCGCCTTCCAGTCAATGCCGGTTGCGACGATCGCGATTCCCTCAGAGGTGTGCTTGGTGATCGCGATTTCGCGCGGACTCGCGTTGATCAGCCGCGCAGTCGCCTCGCGCAGTCCTTCGTACGTCGCCATCCAGTCACCGTAATGCAGGCTCCCGAAATCCAGTGCGTCCTGCGCCAGACCCTGCATCGCCTCGGCACACCGCCGGCTCAGCGGAGCCACCGCGGCATGGTTGAGATAGATCAGGTTCTTCGTGACCGGGAACTGATCGCGGTACTGTTCCCAAAGCGCCGCGCCGCTCAATTCACACCTTCCGAAAGCTTTTTCATAGGCTTGATCAGGAAGAGCAGCACGACGGACACCAGGATGCAGAACGCCGCTACCAGGCCGAATAAGGAGGGCAGAGGGAACGACTCGTAGACAGAAGCCAGCCTGCCCCCGATGAAATTGCCTACCGAACTCGCCAGAAACCAGACGCCCATAATCATGCCCATGGCCCGAGCCGGCGCGAGTTTCGTCATCGCACTCAAACCTACCGGACTAAGGCAAAGCTCACCGATCGTATGCAGCAGGTACGTCAACGTGAGCCACCACGGACTGACGTTGGTCGAAGACGCCACCGGAATCAGAATCGCGAAGCCCAGACCCACGAACAGCAGCCCGATAGAGAACTTCGCCGTGCTGCTCGGCTCATAGCGGCCCATGCGAATCCACAACCAGGCGAAGAAGCCAGCCAGCCCGAAGATCATGAATGCTGAATTGAAAGATTGGTAGTAGCTCGCTCGGAAAAGCCCCCAGATCGGCGAATCCCACTGGTGCAGGTTGGTGTTGCGTTCCGCGAACAGGTTCAATGTGGACCCCGCCTGCTCGAATGCCGACCAGAACAGCGCCGCCGCGATGAACAGCACAAAAATCGCCCACAAGCGCCGACGCTCCACGCCTCGATAATCCTTCGACGTCAGCAGCCAGCCGAAGAACACGATCACCACCAGACCCAGAGAAACGCCGAAAACGTTCGACAGCCCTTCCGCCGAGACATTCAGGACACCGCTGAGGGCCAACCCGGCAGTGACCAGAATGGCCGCAACGCTGATCGTCAGCACGCGGCGGAACAGAGCGGCATCGGCCGGTGTTCCAACCGAAGTCAGTCCGGCTTTGCCCAGATAGCGCGAACCGAAAACATACTGAATGACACCGATGGTCATGCCGACCCCAGCGGCGAGGAAACCGTAGTGCCAGTCATAGTTCTCGCCCAGATACCCGCAGACGATGGGAGACAGCCACGCGCCCAGGTTGATCCCCACATAGAAGATCGAAAATCCGGAATCGCGGCGCTTATCTTCCGGGGTGTAAAGCGCGCCCACCATGGTGCTGACATTGGGCTTCAACAGCCCCGTGCCCACGATGATGATCGCCAGACCCAGATAGAACGTCGTGAGGCTGGGGTAGGCCAGACAATACTCGCCGAGAGAGATGAGGATCCCGCCCCACAGCACCGCCCGCCGCTGCCCGGAGATGCGATCCGCGATCCAGCCACCCGGCAGAGTCGCGAGATACGCCAGCGCCGTGTACATCCCGTAAACCGCTCCCGCCCGCGACGTAGGGAACCCGAGTCCGCCGTGCTCCACCGTGGCCACCATAAAGAGGATGAGCAGCGCTCGCATGCCGTAGTAGCTGAACCTCTCCCACATTTCAGTGAAAAACAGGGTCGACAGCCCCAGCGGATGACCGAAAAATGAGCGGTCCCAACGGCTGGCGTCGTGCGAAGTCTCGGCAGGCATTCTGATCATTCTCGCAGGTTGCTGTGAACCGCGTTACCCTAAGGAGTGATTACCGATCTGGTTCAGATCCAGCGCCTGGGCGAAAAAAAGGTACCGGAGAACGAGAAATTCCGCCGCCACATGAAGGTGCACGACTTCCCCGAGCGCCGTTTCCGCAAAGTAGCTGAAGACATCGAAGACAAGACCGACTGCCGCGCCTGCGCCAACTGCTGCAGAGTCGCTGAGACCAATCTCTCGAAGCGGGATGTGGAACGTCTCTCGAAGTACCTCGGCCTGAAGCCGAAGCAGTTTATCCTGCAGTACACCACCGATTCTGCTCAGGAGGAGGGCGAAACCATCCTCCGCCGTAATGAAAACGGCTGTATATTTCTGGAGGGCAACGACTGCTCCGTCTACCAGGTTCGCCCCGACACCTGTCAGGACTTCCCACATCTCGTCCGCGGTGCTGGTTCCCTCCAGAGCCGCATGTGGCAGATGGTGGATCGGGCGACGTACTGTCCCATCGTTTACAACACGCTCGAAGAGTGGAAACAGATCGTCGGCTTCGGCAAAAAGCAGATGGGCCAGGGCTAGCAGCCCAACCATTTTCGACGTCCATAGTCTAAGGCCACATGGACCTTCGCTTCGGACTTCGAATGCTCCTCAAGACGCCGGCGTTCACGGCGGTGGCCGTTCTGTCACTGGCGCTCGGCATCGGTGCCAACACCGCGATCTTCACACTGATCAACTCGGTTCTGCTGAAGATGCTGCCGGTACCGAATCCCGAGGAACTCGTCGCGGTCAGCGACCCAAGGGCGAATGGTGTCAGCATCGGGATCTCCCGAGGCGTGCGCGGTAATCTGACCACGCGGGAGTTCGAAGGGCTGCGCAGGAATGCTTCCGTCTTCGGCGGGCTGTTCGCTTCCCAGAGTCAGTCGGATCGCCGCGATGTCGAGATTGGCGGCAAACCTCCCGAACCTGTACGCACCCGCATCGTGAGCGCTGAATATTTCGACGTGCTGAAGACGGCCATGTCAGCGGGGCGCGCATTCACCGCCGCCGACGATCGTGGCCCGGGCAGTGCTCCATACGCGGTCGCCAGTTATGCCTTCTGGCAGCGACGCTTTGGCGGTTCTTCGGCAGCGTTTGAACAGCCCGTCCGTATCGGTAACGACACGGTCCGGATCATCGGTATCGCCGAGTCGCGCTTCCACGGTGAGTCGGTGGGCGAAGCTCCCGACCTCTGGCTTCCGCTCAACATGCAGCCCCAGCTGATGCCCGGCCGAGCCTGGCTGCGGGACGATCCTGAACGCCCTTCTGAGAAGGTCATGTGGCTCCACGTGATGGGTCGCCTCAAGCCAGGTGTCTCGCTCAGACAGGCGCAGGCTAACGTCGATATTGCTTTCGCCCAGGTTCTTGCCGAGGAGTTTAGTTCGCTTCCCGAGGCTGAGCGCAAAGACACACTTCGGCAGAGCGTCAAGTTGTCGGCCGCCAGCACCGGCGTTTCCACGGTTCGGGGCGATTTTGCCGAGCCGCTGTACGTCCTTATGGCTATCGTCGCGATGGTTCTCCTGATCGCTTGCGCCAACGTAGCGAATCTGTTGCTCGCTCGCGCTACCGCACGCCAGAAAGAAATCGGCATCCGGATTGCCATGGGGGCGCAGCGAGCGCGCGTGATTCGACAGTTTCTTGCCGAGAGCATCCTGTTGGCGACCATTGGCGGAATTGTCGGCATTGCCTTCGCATACGGCGGCGTCAGGGCACTCCTCCGCCTGACTCAGAACGGCACCGACGCCGTGCCCCTCGATGTGACGCCGGACTGGCGGGTCCTGCTCTTCTCCGTCGCGCTCTCGCTGGTCACCGGATTGATCTTCGGCCTTGCTCCGGCGTGGCGATCGTCTCGTGTCAACGTCAGCGGCACTCTCAAAGAGGCGGGTCGCGGAATGACCGGTTCGCAGTCCAGGCTCGGACTCGGTAAGTCGCTCGTCGTCATTCAGATCGCGGTGTCCGTGGTCCTCCTCGTCGGGGCTGGCTGGTTCGTTCGCACGCTCCGGAATCTGCAGGCCGTTGACCTCGGTTACAAGCGCGAGAATCTCGTCGTTGTTAGTGTCGACCCACTCTCGGCTGGGTACAAAGGCGCGCGCCTGGCCGCTCTTTACCGCGACCTTGAGACACGGCTCCGCGGCATCCCCGGAGTTCGCGCCGTAGCCTGGTCAGAGAACGGCCTGTTCAGCGGTTCTGAATCCGGTGACCTCATCGAAGTTGAGGGGTTCCACCCCGCCAAAAAGGGCGACGACAACGCCCGGTTTGACGTGATCGGGCCGAACTACTTCTCGTCTCTTGGCATACCTGTCCTGCTGGGCCGCGAAATCGGCCCGCAGGATAACGAGACCTCGCCGCGCGTCTGTATGGTGAACGAAGCGTTCGCGAAGTTCTACTTCGGCAAAGCCAGCCCCATCGGCAAACACGTGAAGGACATGTTTCCCGATACCCGAGTCACCATGGAGATCGTGGGCGTGACGGCAGACGTTCGGGACCACGGTCTGCGTAGCGACATCCCCAGACGTTTCTACATCCCCGCGCTCCGGCCCATGGGCAAAGAATTCCCGCCATCCATGAACTACGAACTACGGACCGCCGGCGAAGCGGCGGGCGTGATCCAGGCTGCGCGCGGCGTCATCAGGCAAATCAATCCAGCAATCAGCATTGGCAGTGCAAAGCCACTTGATGAACTGATTGACCGCCGCTTGTCGCAGGAAAAGCTGATCGCACGGCTATCGGGAGGCTTTGGCGTGCTTGCGCTGCTGCTCGCTTGCATTGGGCTCTACGGCGTACTGTCTTACGGTGTGGCGCAGCGGACGAACGAAATCGGCATCCGCATGGCGCTCGGGGCGGAGCAGGGAAGAGTGGTGCGGATGGTTCTCCGCGAGACATCCGTCCTGCTTTTCATCGGCCTCGTCGTCGGTATCCCCGCTTCTCTTGCGTGCGCCCGGCTCGTGCAGAGCAGGCTCTACGGTCTGAAGGCTGCCGATCCGCTCACGCTTGCAACGGCAATTGGAATTCTGGGCGCAGTCGCTGTATTCGCGGGCTATCTGCCGGCAAGACGCGCGTCCAAGGTGGACCCTCTGGTGGCGCTGCGGTACGAGTAGTAACCCGTTCTGGGTACGCGATAGAATTCCGTCATGAACCGTTACAAGATCCGCGTTCACAAGCTCTCCGCGCTCGGCTTCCTGACCCAGGCGGACCACTTCGAGGACTACTATCTGGACTTCCCCGGCACTCTCGAAGCCGTCGCCGGGCACCTGTCCGCCAAAGGCTTTGCGGCCGGAGACGGAAAGCGCTGGATCATGCCCGGTGCGATCGCCTGGATTGAGCAGGACTGACCTGTCCACAGGCCTGATTTTGGCCCGTTTGGTAAGCTCGAAGTTCGCATGAAATTATCTATTCAGGACCTCGACCTCAACGGCAAACGTGTCTTCATCAGGGTGGATTTCAACGTTCCGCTCGCCAATGGCGGTCAGGAGATCACCAGCGACAAGCGCATCCGCGCATCGCTCCCCACCATTCAGTACGCGCTCGATCACGGCGCGGGTGTCGTTCTCGCATCCCACCTGGGGCGCCCTAAGGGCAAGCCAAACGCCGAGATGAGCATGGCCCCCGTAGCTGCGAAGCTTGCTGAACTGCTTGGTAAGCCGGTCGCGCTCGCCCCCGATTGCATCGGTCCTGCCGTAGTCGCCATGCTGCCCGCTCCCGGCGAAGTTCTTCTGCTTGAAAACCTTCGCTTCCATGCGGAAGAAGAAGCCAACGACCCCGCCTTCTCCGCCGAACTCGCGAAGCTCTGCGACATCTACGTGAATGACGCCTTCGGGTCCGCCCACCGCGCGCACGCCTCCACGGTCGGCATGATTCAGTTCGTCGGCAAGGGTGCCGCCGGTCTCCTCATGGACCTTGAACTCAAGTATCTCGGCAAGGCAACCACTAATCCCGACCGGCCCTGTGTTGCCCTCATCGGTGGTGCCAAGGTCTCAGACAAGATCGAGATGATCGAGAACCTCTCGAAGGTCGTCGACAAACTGCTCATCGGCGGCGCGATGGCCTATACGTTCCTGCGCGCTCAGGGCCTGCCGACCGGCAAGTCGCTGGTGGAAGAAGACAAGATCGAACTCGCGAAGTCTTTGCTCGCATCGAAGGGCGATAAGCTCATGCTCCCGGTGGATCACGTGGTGGCCTCTGAATTCAAAGCCGGCGCCGAGAACGAGACCGTCACCGAGATCCCCGAAGGCAAGATGGCGCTCGACATCGGCCCCAAAACCATCGAAGCCTACGCTGCCGTCATCAAGTCGTCGAAGACGGTCATCTGGAATGGCCCGATGGGCGTTTTCGAGATGCCGCCCTTCGACGTCGGCACCGTCTCACTCGCCAAAGCTGTCGCTGATTCCGGCGCGATTTCCGTGGTCGGCGGCGGCGATTCCGAGAAGGCGATCAAGAGCGCCGGCGTTACCAGCAGGATCACTCACGTATCTACCGGCGGCGGCGCTTCGCTCGAATTCCTCTCCGGTATCGAACTGCCCGGCGTAGCCGCGCTCACAGACAAATAGCACTCGGCTGAGTGCGATAGAGTATCTGCCATGAACCGTAAGTTTGCAATTCTCCTGTTCGTAGGAGCGTGCGTCACTGCGTCCGCTCAAATCTCCACTCTTAGCCGCGAACAAATGCTCAAATTCAGCGAAGCCTGGAAGGGCGATCGCTTCCCCGATGGCCGTCCCAAAGTGGACGATAAGCTCATCGAACGGCTCTCGGGCGTCTCCGTGGAAGACGTCTGGACGATCCTGCCGAAGGCCGGATACAACAATCAGTTCGAGGGCGGCTTTATGGTCCTCCACCC
>JAOAPO010000076.1 GCA_025462945.1 Bryobacterales bacterium | reverse complement strand
GGTTCCTGTGATGCGCGCAAATTCGAACCCAGATTCCGACGACGAACCTGCCACGCCGTCGGAAGCCTGGAAGTTCGGCGGACAGCTCTATTACAACCCCGAAGACCCTGCTCTGATGGTTCAGAAGCGCATCGGGATCGGCTACACCGTCAATTTCGCGAGACCGCTGGCCTGGGTGCTGCTGGGGAGCTTTCTGGTGCTGCCGCTCATTTTTCTGCTGACGAAATAAGATCTGAAAAAACGAACCCATCGCGGACGACGACCTCGCCCTGTCGAACTTCAATCGGGCTGCTGAAGACCGGCGCGTCGTATACGAAGGTGTGGAACTCGCCGTTTTCGCCACATGGATCGACGCTGGCCGGAAGATCGGCCAGGAGATCCAGATCGAACTCCCTGCCCACAAAGGAAGCGTCAAGCTTCGTCGGATCGACGCAGGTGAGCTTCGCCCGAAGGCCCCCGTCGATCATTTCTCTTGCGAGCCGGTCAGTGGGAATGCCCCAGACGGGGAAAAGCGGTTCGAGTCCGGTCCCGGCAAGTTGCGCGACACGGTAGGCGCGGATGTCTTCGAGGAAGAGATCTCCGAAGGCCATCGCCGCAATTCCATCATGCACGGCGCGAGCGTACACATCAGCCATCAGGCCTTCGTAAACCTCATTGGTACAGGGCCATGGGAGCGGCACTTCCCAGAATTGCAGGCCCAGCCTGTCGGCCTGCGCGTGCACTAAGCTGCGCCGGACGGCATGCATTGCGACCCTTCCAGCAGACTCGTTAAAAGTTGTTACCAGCGCTGTGACTGACAAATCGGGCTGCTTGCGGAGGAGGTGCAAAGCCCACGCGCTGTCTTTACCGCTGCTCCAGGATAATAGGACGTTCTGCAAGATGGCCTCCGCCGTATCGGTCCCGCTTCCTTTACGGGCGCGGCTCAGTAAGAACAAATCTACAACGCGATGTGAAAGAATCGGGTTCATGCGCCGCGTTCTGCCTGTCTTTTTGCTTGCCTGTTCCGCTCTTCTTGCTCAAATGCATCCGCTGCAGGAGTTGATTGAAGCGGCAAGAACCAACTCTCCCCGTTTGAAGGAACTTCTCGCGGGTGGAACTTTGCCGGGCTTGAACGGTCGCGACGGAGCGGCCGTCTGGGGCCAGGATTTTCTCTTTGCGGTCCAGTCGGCGACGCCGGCGACCGTTGCCATCGACCATCAGCGTCCGGTCAGCATGAAAAACGTCCCGGGGACCAATTACTGGTACCGGCTGATGACCCTTCGGCTCGGCACCACGCACAACTACAACTACTTCGCCGACGGAAAATCGCTCGGGACCTACGATGTCGCGGGGTACAACCCAGACTCCTATCCCCTGCCCGGCGTGGCGCGCGGCAAGCTTTCCGAGATGAAGACGCTGACGAGCAAAGTCTACCCCGGCATGACGGCCAACTACTGGGTCTACGTCAATCCGGGTGCCGACATTGTGAATGGCGCGCCGCTGATGGTGTGGCAGGACGGCGAGACGATCGTCGGTAATCAGGACCTGCTGCGGTTACGGCTACAGATCGTGTCGGACAACCTGGTGGCGAAGAAGCTGATTCCGCCGATGGTTCATGTTCTGATCCAGCCGGGTACGGGCGGCGAGGCGACGGGGACGCGGATGCGCGGCATCCTCTACGACACTGTTTCCGACCGCTACGGGAAGTATCTGGCGGAGGAGATTCTGCCAGACGTGGAAAAGACCTACAAGGTACGGCACGACGCTTATTCCCGCGCGATTGCCGGTGCGTCGTCCGGGGCGATCTGCGCTTTCAACGTCGCCTTGTACTACCCGGCGCAGTACAGCCGCGTGCTGTCACATATCGGCAGCTATGTCCCGCTGCAGTGGAAGCCGGAGCAGGGTCTGGACGGCGGCTACATCGTTTCCCACAAGGTGCGGCGCGACCCGAAAAAGAACCTTCGCGTGTGGCTGTCAGACGGCACGGACGACCAGGAAGGCAACAACGGCAGCTGGCCCCTCAACAACATCATGCTCGCCAACGCGTTGAAGGTGAAAGGCTACGACTTCCATTTCCGCTTCGGCGAGGGTATGCATGCGATCGCTCAGGGCGCGATGGATCTGCCGGAGTCGCTGGCCTGGCTGTGGCGGGACTACGACCCCGCAAAAACGAACCCAGATTACGTGCAGGACGAAATTGAAAAAACGAAGCCAGTTTTCCGGGTCAAGATTGCGAACCGTGAAGCCTGGTAGCCTTTGTCTGGTTGCGATGGCCGCTGTTCTTGCATCTGCTCAGCCACCTGCCTTCGAAGTCGCAACCGTAAAGCTTGTCGACGCCACTCAGCCGATACGAGACGCGGGAGTCAGGATGTACCCGGGTGGCAGGCTAGTGATCCATGCCCTTCCGCTTAAGGGCCTGATTGTCGCTGCCTGGGACGCGAACTACTGGCAACTTTCCGGTGGCGAGGATTGGATGGAGAAGGAACTTTACGACGTCGAGGCCAAACCCGCCGCGCAGTCGGGCAATTACGTTCTTCGCCACACTCGTTTTGGCATCGGCGACGAGCGTGTGCGCCTGATGTTGCAGACGCTGCTGGCCGAGCGTTTTCATCTAAGGGTCCATCGCCAGGTGAAGGCCGGTGACATCTGGCTGCTGGAAAAGAGCGGTAAACCGTTACTCCTGAAGGCATCGAACTTTAGTGAGGATCGGCCTGTTATGGGGACGGCCGGATTCTCGGGTCAGGTGGAACATGTCGGCGGCCACATCTATCTGTTCGATACCTCAATACCGCAACTAGCCAGCTTTGCCAGTAACTATATTCTGCACAAGCCGGTGTTGGATCAGACCGGGCTATCCGGATCATTCGACTACCGCGATGCAGATGCCAAGGTGCCGCAGGAAAGCGACTTTGAGGGCAACTTCCTTGCCTTCATCCGGAACATGGGCCTGAAACTCACCCGTTCCAAAGGGTCGGTGGAAACGCTGGTGATCGAGAGCGCCGAGAAGCCTTCCGGTAATTAACGGCGGAGGTAGGCGTCGTCGCCGCTGATCCAGTCGGCCCGGGGGGGCGTGAAGAGGTCGAGGGCGACGGAATCCTCCAGGGTCTCCACGCTGTGGGGCAGGTTGGGGGCGATGCGGAGCGACTCGCCGGCATTCACCATGACGGTCTTTTCGGGGAAGATGAACTTCAGGCTGCCGGATTCGACGTTCGTTACCTGCTCATTGACGTGGTGGTGAGTGGGAACGACGGCTCCCTTTTTCATCCACAGACGCGCGATGGTCATCTGCGGCGTGTGCAGCACCTTTCGGCTAAGTAGCGGTGTCAGCGGCTCTTCGGTGATTTCGTTCCAGTTATAGTGGTCCATCTGTCGCCAGTATCCTATCAGTTGATGCGCGTTCCTTTCATGCACGTTCGGCCGTGCGAGTAGCTCTCGACGCTACGCCACTAACCCTCACCTCCGGCGGGTTGCGGCGGTATGTGGAGGATCTGTCGCTGGCGCTGGCGCGAGAGTACCCCGGCGACCATTATTCTCTGCTGTCAGACCAGCCGTTCACGCTGCCGGAGGGCGCACCGCAGAACCTGACGGGGGCTCGGTCCACCGAGAGGCGCTACTGGAGTTTCGGACTGCGCCGTGAACTTCGGAAGCTGAAAGCCAATGTTTTCCACGGTACAAACTTCGAGGTGCCGTATTTCGGAACCACTCCTTCGATTCTGACGATTCACGATTTGTCACCGTGGAAAAATCCTGCGTGGCATGTGAACGCCGATCGGGTGAGGGTACGAACGCCCTGGCTGGTTCGTCTTGGAAGGGCGAAGTTGATCCTGACGGTGAGCGAGGCGATCGCCGGTGAGGTGGTGTCTCACTTCGGAGTTTCGCCTGAGAAGGTGCGCGCCGTGCCGCCGGCCGCGTCCGACCTGTTTCGGCAGGTTGCGCCGGCGTCTCCCCCGCCCCGACCCTACTTCCTGTTCGTGGGAACTCTGGAGCCTCGGAAGAACGTAGCGGCGCTGGTAGAAGCCTGGCGGGCAGTGCGGGAGGCGACTGGCACGGATCTGCTGATAGCGGGCAGGACCCGAGCTGATTTTGTTCCCGTAGCCGACGAGCCGGGTCTGACTATGATGGGTGAGGTTCCCGATGCTGAACTCTCGCAGCTCTATGCAAACGCTCAGGCCTTCGTCTATCCAACTCTCTATGAAGGCTTCGGGTTGCCGGTCCTGGAAGCGATGCAGTGCGGGTGCCCGGTGATAACGTCGCGTGATCCGGCGGTGATGGAAGTTTCCGGCGGCGCGGCGCTGCATGCCAATTCGGTCGCTGAATTCGCGTCTACGATGCTTGCCATTGCTCAGAACGCGGAACTTCGCGACAAACACCGGAGTGCGGGACTGGCGCGTGCTCGCGATTTCTCCTGGCAGGTCACTGCCCGTCGGACTCACGAAGTCTACGATGAGGCAGTGAGGCTGCCTTGACGAACTCCGTCGTGGTTTTGACGCCGGAACCGCCTTATCCGCTTCGCGGCGGCGGCGCTTTTCGCGTTGCGTCGTTACTGCATTACTTTGCCCGTTTTGCGGACGTGGATCTGATCTTCCTGTCGGACAGCGGGCGACCTGCGGAGTTGCCAAAAGGGCTGGTTCGGCAACAGACGGTAATTCCGCTCCCGCCGAGCAGCCGGAGCCTTGTGGCACGATACTGGCGCAACGGGCGGCGCGCGCTGCGAGGGGTTCCGCCTCTGGTGGACCGCGTTTCGGGGCTGGAAGACAGGGTTGCGGAGGCACTGGCCGGCCGCAGGTACGACTGCGGCCTCATCGAGCATTTCTGGGCCGCCGGGTATCTGCCACAGCTGGCGCAAGCGTGCGGTGAAGTAATTCTGGACCTGCACAACATCGAATCGACGCTGCACGCGCGGTGCGCGGAGACGTCGGGGGGGCTGGTCGCGCTGGGCCACCGGCGGTTTGCCACCCGTTCTTTGGCGATGGAACGCTCACTGCTGCCAGGGTTTTCTCTGGTGCTCACCACCTCAGAGCACGACCGTCTGCGGGCGAACGCGATCGCGCCCCAGGCCACTACGGCTGTTTATCCCAACGCCTATCCCTACGAAGAGCGGCAGAGTACAGTGCCGACTCCGAACACTATTGTGTTCTCCGGAAATTTTGAATACCATCCCAACATCGACGGTGTGCGGTTTTTAATCCGCGAGATCTGGCCGGAGATTCTGCGGCGAAATTCGGCAGCCCGGCTTCGGCTGGTGGGTCGCGGGGAAGCATTCATTCGGGAAGCGGTGGCAGGTGCAACAAACGTTGAACTGACCGGTCCGGTGGATGATGCGCTGGCGGAGATCGGACAGGCCGCCGTGGTGATCGCTCCGCTGCGGAGCGGCAGCGGAACCCGGGTGAAGATCCTTGAAGCGTGGGCGGCGGGCCGCGCGGTAGTGGCAACCTCGCTGGCGGCGGAAGGTCTGGAGATCGAGAAGGGGCGAGACATCGAACTGGCGGATGATCCGATTGCGTTTGCCGAGACGGTTTGCCGCCTGCTTCGGCAACCGTCCGAACGACAGAAGCTGGCTGACGGCGGCAGGCACACTCTGCAACAAAAGTACACCTGGGAAGCAGCCTGGCGGGCGCTGGACACTGTCCCGCAAGTTACACGGTGCAAGGTACTTAGAAGCTATACTGGATAATTCATGCGCTTCGCCGTAGACGCACATGCGATCGGCCGGAATCTCACCGGTAATGAAACGTACGTCCGTAGCCTTCTCCGTGAGTTTGCGGAGATCGACTCGGAGTCCGAGTTCTACGCCTACGTGTCGGAACCGGCTGCCGCGGAATGGATTCCGGAACGCTTTGTCGTCAGTCATGTCTCGCGAAACCCGTTTCGCAGACTGGGCTGGGATCTGGCGCGCGCGAGCCGTGCGGATCAGGTGGACTTGCTGCATGTGCAGTACACGGCACCCATCTTCAGCGATGTACCGGTGGTAGTGACGGTGCATGATGTCAGTTATCTGGAGTGCCCGGAGTATTTCGAGATGGCGCGGCGGGTTCAGCTCCGCTACACAGTGGGGCGAACGGTGGAGAAGGCTGCCCGGATCATCACGGTCAGCGAGTTCTCGAAGAACTGCATCCTCAACGCGTACGACGTGGCTCCGAACCGGGTCAAAGTGATACCGAACGCGGCGAATCCGGCCTTTCGCATCGTCAACCGAGAGAAGGCGATGGTCGGCGCGCGCGAGAAACTGGGTTTCGATGCTCCGTTCGTGTTCTCGGTGGGCGACTTGCAACCCCGCAAGAATCACATTGGCCTGATCGAGGCATTCGCCCGTATGCTCCAGATC
>JAOAPO010000074.1 GCA_025462945.1 Bryobacterales bacterium | reverse complement strand
TTGCGGTCCTGGGGGGTGGCCGAAGCGGCGGTCACCGAGTCCTTGGGGACGATTCCGCCGGGATAGCTTTCTCGCTTATATAAACTTGAGGATCCCACCAGCCCGAATGGCGTGCCTGCAGGGAGGTGCGGCGATTTTTCGCCGACGTTGCGATGGGGAAGCAGCGGCGGCTCGTCGATGCCGTAGGTTCGTTTGAAGGGGACGAGCGCCCGCGCCCACAGCTCCTGGTATTGAGGATCGTTTTTGATCAGCAGCATCTTCGACGGGTGATTGATCGGAAGACCCGACTTCAGCAGATAGATGCCCGCGTCGTAGACTTCGACCGGTTTGACCTGACGGGTCGACGGCGGCGTCCACGTCGTGAGCAAGTGGTTGTCTGGGGCGCAGGAGGGCTGCGTCACATTGCCGGCGAACGCCTGGTTGTAGACCTGGTTCTCGTGGTGATTGGGGCGTACGTCGGCGAAGTTGGCAAACAACGTCAACTGCCGCAGGCCGCGCGGCGCGTATTCCTTGGCACCATTGCCGAACGCTGCTTCGCCGGAGGAAGAGCGGACGGGGAACTTCCAGTAGGTGCCAAAGCCATCGGTCGACCCGGTCTGATAATACGACTCAACGACGATGCTCTCGTCAGACAGTTGGGCCTGAAAATGGACCGCCTGGCCCGGTGGTGAGCCGAGTGCGCTGGTGAGCGGACCCCAGTTTGTGCCATCCGGATGAATGGCCCAAATGCCCCAGCGTTCATCGCTCCGCAGCCCCTGTGTTTCCAGCGAGCTGAACATCACGCGTCCGTCCTTCAAGGCGACAGGATGCAGGGCAGTACCCAGATTGAGCGGCCCGATGTGTTCGACGTTGCGGCCGTCGTCATCCATGACGAACAGTTGCAGCGCGGGCTGCGTTTGCTCGCGAACGCCGCGATAGCCGTTGCGATCGCTCACGAACACGACCTTGCCTCCGGCGACGGGACACGGGGCGAGGTTATGGACGCCGCGGGGGTGCGACTCGATCCCCTCCCGAATCGCGCCGGTATTGGGAGTGCGCTCCTGCGATGTGAGTTGCACCACTTTGCGAGTGGGAACGTGAATCTTGTAGAGATCGGAGCCGTGCTTGCTTTGCAGCACGGTCATGGAGGCGGATGCGCCGGTCGCCATGTGGTGGAACTTGGCGAAGTAAACCCACTGGCCGTCGAACGAGACGGCGGGATCCGTGATCGATTCTTGGGGCTCAACCGGAACCAGCAGCTCATCTTTACCGTCGGGGTGCAGCAGCCTGAGCTCTGCACCGGGCGCGTTGGTTTGATGCAAACCCGCCTGGTTGAGGTGATTGATGTTGAAGTATTCTTTGGGATAGGGACGCGGCACGCGGACGTAGACGATCGGATAGTCGTAGGTGACCGTCTTGTCGTCGGCAATGGGACGCGGAGAGTCGCGCTGGGTATCCCAGGTCCGGATCTCGGCAAACTTGGTGTCTCCCTGAGCTTCGGCTACCTCCGGTCCATCCGCCAACGCTCGCCTGTCAATCCAGGCAGCGGCAGGGAGAAAGAGGAGCGAGAGAGACAGCACGCTGAGGGGCGAAAGGAAAACGGAACAGAAAAAGAATCTTGACCCAATCATGATATCAGCCTCGATGGGGACAATCGCTCTAATAGCCTGAGTCTAATCTTGACCGATCCCTGTAACAAGCAAGGGAGCCGTGACTTGTCAGACGTCCGTGATCTGCGTCTGCCCACGGATTACTAAAACCTAGTGTTCATATGGAAGCCCTGCTAATAGGCTACGCAAGAATCTCCGAAATAACGTGCCCGTGGACGTCGGTCAGGCGACGGTCGATCCCATTGTGACGGAACGTCAGGCGGGTATGATCGATACCGAGCAGATGCAAGATCGTGGCGTGGAAGTCGTAGCAGTTCGTGGCGCCGTTCACGGCTTTCCAGGACCAGGAATCGCTTTCCCCGTGAGCCACCCCCGGCTTGATTCCCGCACCGGCAAACCACGACGCAAACGTGCCCCCATTGTGGTCGCGGCCCACACTACCCTGCGAGAATGGCATCCGTCCGAATTCGGTCGTCCAGATGAGGAGCGTGTCTTCCAGCAGGCCCCGTTGTTTCAGATCGCGGAGGAGCGCTGCCGCGGGCTGGTCCATCGAGCGAGCGATGAAGCCGAGTTCCTGCGGAATGCTCGAGTGGTTGTCCCAGTTCCCTGCGCCGCCACCGTGACCGCTCCAGACCTGCACGAAGCGCACTCCACGTTCGATCATCCGACGAGCCAGCAGGCAGTTTCGACCGAAGCCGGCGGTTTCCGGTTGGTGGAGGCCGTAACTCTCCTGGGTCATCTGCGTTTCGCCCGCAAGATCGAGCAGAGTTGGCGCGGCAAGTTGGAATCTCGCCGCCATTTCGTAGCTTTCGATGCGTGCCTGCAATCGCGAGTCGTCCTGGCGTTCGGCGGCGTGAGCAGCGTTCAGATCTCGCAGCAGGTTCAACCCTTCCTGGCGGCTTTGCGGGGTGATGTGCTTCGCCGTGTCGGGAACCGTGAGGTGTGTGATCGGTTGCGGAGCGCTCGCGTTGATGATTGTGCCCTGATGGTTGGCGGGCAGGAAACCGCTCGTGAAGGCGCTGCGTCCGTTGTAGGGGAACCCGCGCGGATCGGGCAGCACGACATACGCGGGGACGTTGTCGGCCAGCGAACCGAGACCATACGACACCCACGCGCCCAGCGTGGGGAACCCCGGCAACAGAAAGCCTGTGTTCTGGAGATAGGTCGCCGGGCCGTGAACGTTGGACTTGGAAGTCATCGCCATCAGGAATGCCATGTCATCCACGCATTTCGCGAGATGCGGCAAGGCACTGCTGACGTAACGCCCGCAGGCCCCATGCTTGGCCCAAGTGTACGGACTCTGCATCATGGCGCCGGGCACGCTGATGCTGGCTTCGACGCGTTCGCCGTTTCCAGGATCGAACGCTTTGCCGTGGCGGGCGATCAACTCCGGCTTATAGTCGAAGAGATCACACTGACTGGCGCCGCCGTTCATAAACAATTGGATGATCCGCTTGACCTTGGCAGGCGGCGCGGGTCGCGGCGGTTCTGCGGCTGCCGTCTCGGGAAGGAGTGACGCCAGCGCAATCCCGCCCAGGCCGGTCGCCATGTGGCTCAAGCAATCGCGGCGATGTAACAAGGTCTTGTTCACGGTGCCCGTCAATATGTTGTCCGTCAATAGGGGGTCAGTCGATGTAGAGGAACTCGTTACTATTCAGCAACACCTGGCACGCATTCGCGAGGCCGTGCCTCTGGATATACTCAGTGAACGCCGCTGTTTCTCGCGCATCCGGCGCGCGTTGAAGCATAAGACGAAACGCTGCTGCGGACAGCTCGTCAGGACGTGTCACTTCCTTCTCGATGCGCGCCGCAATGTGCTCACACTGCCGGATGAGAAACCTGTTGTTGAGAAATACCAGGGCCTGGAGTGCGGTCGCGGAGGCATTTCGAACCGGTGTCGCGGCGCCACCGTCCGGGCAGTCGAGCGCATCGAGCAACGGGTCGGGAACGGTTCGAAAAACGAAGCGATAGACCGCGCGGCGATAATTCTCCGGCGCGTCCGGATCGAAATGTTCGTAGTCGAGGAACGCCGGTGAACCGTCCGCAGGCATGAACGTCTTCGCGATGTCCTGGTGCTTAAACTGCACCACGGAGGGACCACCCATTTTCAGGTCCAGCTTGCCGCTCATCTGCACGACCGCGTCGCGCACCATCTCACCCGTGAGCCGCGAACGGTTCATGCGCCAGAGCAGTCGATTTTCGGAATCCATCGAAACTGCAGTGCTCTGATCTTTCGCTAGGGAACTCTGCTGGTAAGTCGCGCTCGTGACGATCAAGCGGTGCAGCGCCTTCAGCGAACCCTTCGCGTCATCGCGGAACCACATTGCCAACCAGTCGAGCATTTCCGGATGGCTGGGAACGCCGCCCATCTTCCCGAAATCGTTGGGCGTGTCACACAGGCCCCGACCGAAGTGGTAGTGCCAGACGCGGTTCACAATGCTCCGCCACACGAGTACGTTGCGCTCGTCGATCAGCCACCGGGCGAGCGCAGCACGACGCAGTGCTTCGTCTTCGGCGTTCGTGATGGCGAGTGCTCCGGACAGATTCGGCACGCACGCGGTAGTTGCCGGACCGATGAGCTCGCCGGGTTTCGTGATATCGCCGCGGGCCAGCAAGTGAATCGGTCGCGGCTTCAGTGAAGGCTTAAAACTACCTGTTGGGGTGAAGTCGCGCGTGGCCGCATAGACGATCTGTGGCGGTGGCAGTGCCGCGATTTCTTGATCAATTTCGCCGCCGAGAATGTGGAACGCCAAGTCGCGGCGCTGTTCGAGCGTGTGCTGCTCCGCAGGCGTGTTCAGAATGGCCACGATCGCAGGGGGCAGCAGGCTCGGCATCGGAGTTGTCTGAGTGGCGGGCACCGCTTGCATGGTCGCCGAAAGTCGGAAACGGCCGATCTGGTGCCCCGTCTTACCCGCAAATTCCAGCTGAATCACCAGCTCTGTGCCCGGGTCGAAGCCGGCTGGCTTCTTGAGTTCAAAGACCGCCTCGTGCGGCTGGTTGTATTGGGGATGAATGCTCCAGAAGGTGTCGGGATTGCCGTCCAGAGTGTTCGCGATCACATCGCCAGCATCCGAGTGATCGGCAATCGCCCGGGTAAACTCCAGCGGCACGGCAGACTTGGCGTCCGCGTTCACGGGCTGTGCTGTGGCCCTCAACTGAGAGAGGTGGAAGTTGCCATTGTCGTACCGCCCCGGCCCACCTTGCGGTAATCGCTTGTCGGGCAGGACCTCCAGCCGTAAGGCGCGCACACCCTTCAGTTTTGTCCGGGCTGTAACGGTGAACGTGTCCTTATCCGGACGCGTGCCGCTGACGAACCATGAGGCGTCTTCCTGCTTAGTGAACACCGTCCCTTCGGCGGCAGTCACCTTCAGCACATCGAGCAATTCCCACCGGGAGTTCTTCGCGAGTTCGGCGATCTTCGCAGCCATTTCAGGCGAATCGAGCACCGCCAGATTGTCGATGTCTTTCGCGACGATCTTCTTTTTGCGAGCCAGCAGCTCCCTGCGACGCGCGTGGAGTTTTGGATCCGCGTCGAACGGGCGGTCGGCGCGGTCCACGCCCGCGAAGACTGCTTGTAACGCGTAATACTCGCGCTGCGTAATGGGGTCGAACTTGTGGTTGTGACACCGGGCACAGTGCACCGTCAGACTCGTGAACGTGCTCATCACGGAACTGACCATGTTGTCGCGATCCAGATTCCGGCCCATCTGATGATCGACGGTGTCCTCGCGAATTCCGGCAATCAACGTTTGATCCCACGGACCGGCGGCGAGAAAGCCGAGTGCCACCGTGGCCTGCGAATCCTCGGGGAACAAGGCATCCCCCGCGATCTGCTCCGCAACGAACCGGGCATAGGGTTTGTCGTCATTCAACGCCTGAATGACATAATCGCGGTAGGGCCAGGCATTGGGCCGGTAATAGTCGTGGTCGTTGCCGTGCGTGTCCGCATACTGCACGACATCGAGCCAGTGACGCGCCCACTGTTCGCCGTAGCGCGGGCTCGCGAGCAGTCGATCGACGAGTTTTTCATAAGCCTTAGGGTCGACGTCTTCGACGAACGCCCTGGTCTCTTCGGGAGTGGGCGGCAATCCCGTCAGGTCGAACGTCAACCGCCGGATCTGAGTTCGTCGATCCGCGGGCGGCGATCGCTTCAACGATTTCGGTGCGAGCTTCGCATCGACAAACGCATCCAGCGGATGGCCACCGGCAACGTGCGGAGGGACCGCGACCGGAGTGAGCGGTTTCAGTGACCAGTGCGCTTCCACGACCTCAACTTCGCCAGAGGCTGGCCAATCGGCGCCGGCATCGATCCACTGTCGCAGAATCGCGACCTCTTCTTTCGAGAGCCGTTCCCCCTTGGGCGGCAT
>JAOAPO010000047.1 GCA_025462945.1 Bryobacterales bacterium | reverse complement strand
ACGGGCCTTGGCGAGTCTCGCTTCGAGAACGCTGTTTCTGTCCGCCGCCCCAAGGTCGTTTGGGTTTCGGAGGACCCGGCTGGCACTGAAGAACATATCGTCAGCCTGCTGAATGCGAACAAGTTCGACTTCGCGCCTTCGAAGAGTCTCCCGGCAAACCTGGACGATGCGCAGTTAGTCGTGTTCAATAACGACAACCTGGACAGCATGCGGCCGGCCGATAAGCAGCGCGTCGAGGACTTCGTGCAGCGCGGTGGTGGCGCTCTGGTGATCGCGGGCGAGCGTAACGTTTACGTGGAACATAAGGACAGGCCCGAGGATCCACTCGAACGGACTTTCCCCGCGAAGCTGGCTCCGCCCCGTTCACCCGAAGGCACCTGCCTGGTACTGATCCTGGATAAGTCTTCATCCATGGAAGGCAAGAAGATGGAGTTGGCTCGGACGGCTGCCATTGGTGTGGTGGAGAATATTAAGCCCGAAGATTACGTGGGCGTGCTGATGTTCGACAACTCCTTCCAGTGGGCGGTGCCGATCCGCAAGGCCGACGACAAGCCGCTGCTGCGCCGACTGATCGCGGGCATTATGCCCGATGGCGGCACGCAGATCGCACCGGCCCTGAACGAGAGCTATCGCCGGATTCTGCCGGTCAACGCCACCTACCGGCATATCGTACTGCTGACTGACGGTATCTCGGAAGAGGGCGACAGCCTGACACTGTCTCGCGAAGCAGCCAACAACCGGGTGACGATCTCGACCGTCGGCCTCGGTCAGGACGTCAATCGGGCCTATCTGGAGAAGATCGCGCTGAATGCGAAGGGCAAGAGCTACTTCCTGAACGACCCCTCCGGCCTCGAACAGATCCTGTTGAAGGACGTCAAAGAACACACCGGAACCACCGCGGTGGAGAAGGACATTAAGGCTGCGGCGCGGCGACCGAGCGATCTCCTGGATAAAGTGGACATCGCGGCAGCCCCGCCTTTGGCCGGTTACGTTCGGTTCGACCTGAAGCCCACGGCTGAGTCGATCCTCGAAGTGGAAGACAAGGATCCGCTGCTGGTGCGGTGGCAGTACGGGCTGGGGCGCGCGGCGGTTTTCGCATCGGATGCCAAGAGCCGCTGGGCTGCGAGCTGGGTGAAGTGGGAAGGCTTCGATCGGCTGTGGACGAATATCTTCCGCGACTTGCTCCCGCATGGCAACGACAGCGAAGCCGCGGCTCGATACGATGCCGCGAACGAGGAACTGGTGGTGGATTACCAACTCACGAGCCGTGCCGTGGATCAGGCTGCGAACGTGCCGGAGCTTTATGCGATCGGACCGAACGATTTCCGCAAGCCGATGGAAGTCCAGCGCATTGCACCGGGCAATTACCGCGCCCGCGTTCGCATCGGCACGCTGGAAGGCTTGTTCCGTGTGCGACCGCTGAACGAGTCGAGAACCTTCCCCGAGGTCGGGCTCTACCGGCAGGAGTCGGAGCTTTCGGATTACGGATCGAACGAGGCACTGCTGAAGTCGATCGCGCAGTCGACGGGAGGCCGTTTTAATCCGACCGTGAGCCAGTTGTTCGAATCCGGCGGACGCTATGTGGATTCGACGATTCGGCTTTGGCCTGGCCTGCTGGCCCTGGCGCTGGTGCTGAATCTGGTGGAACTGACGATGCGGAAGTGGAGAGGCATCCTCGAAAGCCTTCGCGGGAATCGCAACGCTCCACGACGCTCTGTAGCGTAATTTCGGGTCGCGTTCGTCCCGGCGATCCGCGCTATACTTGCTCGCACAAACACCATGAGCAAACCTGGCTACCTCGCCGTGACGCTGATTGCGGCGTCGGCATTCGCGCAGACTTCTTCCGACGATCTCATCCAGCTCATTCGCAGCAATGACCTCGCCGCCCTGAAAACCAACCTCAACAGCGCCACGGTGAACGCGCGCGATGGCCGCGAGACTACCCTGCTGATGTACGCTGCGGGCTTCGGCAGCCTTGATGCTATGAAGCTGCTGCTCGCCAGCGGTGCCGATGTCAAAGCCAAAAATCAGTTCGACAACACGGCGCTGCTGTACGCAGCGGGCAACCTCGAGAAGACGCGGCTTCTGGTGGAGAAAGGCGCCGATGTGAACGCCCGGACGAAGTCCGGCCGGACACCGCTGATGATCGCGGCGGCCTACGAGGGCTGCTCGCGGATTGTGAAATTTCTCCTCGAAAAGGGTGCCGACCCGAAAGCTCAAACGGAGATGGGCGCTGAGGCGCTGCTGGGAGCAGCAGAGAGCGGCGATGCCGACAGCGTGCGCCTGCTGGTCGCGGCGGGGGCGGAGGCGAAGACGGCCGATAAGGCTGGCAACACGGCTTTGGCAATGGCGGCTGCCTCATGCAAGCTGGACAGCGTGAAACTGTTGCTCTCGAAAGGGGCAGACCCGAATTTCGGGAACTCGCAAAGTGGCGTGGTGAAGTTCGGCAAAATTCAGTTGATTAACCTGACGCCCCTGATGCTCGCCGCTGCTTACTGTTCTCCTGAACTCGTCAAGACTCTGGTGGATGCAGGAGCGAAGCCGAATGCAACGGACATTCGCGGCATGCACGCCCTTCAGTTTGCTGTCTCCAGCGAGCAGCAGGATCCCGCGGTGGCACGCCTGCTGATCAAGGCAGGCGCTGACGTGAATGCCAAAAGCAAGAGCGGCGAGACGGCCCTCGACTGGGCGCAGAAATTCGGCAACAAACAGGTAATCGCAGTGCTTACAGCGGCTGGCGGCAAGGTGGGCGTGCCATACACTGCCCCCGTTCGTAAAGCCTCGCAGCCTCTGGATACGCGGGCGTCGGTGGAAAAGGCCACTGGCCTGCTGCAGCAGAGCGCGGGCGAGTTCTTCCGGCAGTCTGGCTGCGTCGGCTGCCATCACCAGCCGGCCGCTCTGGCCGCCGTCAGCGTGGCTCGTCAGCATGCGATCAAGGTGGACGAACCTCAGGCTGAAAGCTACATCAAGATGTCAGAAGGCATGACCCGCCAGTTCCAGCAGGCACTGGTGGAACGCGGCAATGTCGGCGGCTCGTTCGATCCGTTCATGACCATGCTGGCGGCACTGGCCGATGCCGGCTATAAGCCGAACACGGTCACCGATTCCGCTCTGAGCTACGTCGTCGGCTTCCAGCATCAGGACGGAAGCTGGGGCGGTGCTGCGGGCATCTCAAGAGCGCCTATGGAAGAGGGCAGCATTGCGCGCACTGCGTTGTGTTTGCGCGACATGCAGGTCTACGGCACACCGGGGATGAAGGCGGAACTCGAACCCCGAATCGCGCGTGCCCGCGACTTTCTGATGAAGGCCCATGCACGGACCAATGACGAGGCCGCGATGCAGATTGCCGGACTGCACTGGGCCGGTGTCAATCCCGACAGGATCAAGGCGCTGGCGAAGGCGCTGCTCGCGGAACAGAACCCGGACGGCGGCTGGAAGCAAAATCCGAACCTGACCAGCGACGCTTATGCCACGGGCGAATCGCTTTGGGCACTGCAAATGGCTGGTGCGGTTACGCCTTCAGACGCTGCCTATAACAAGGGCGTGCAGTATCTGCTGAGCACGCAGTGGGAGGACGGCTCCTGGTACGTCCGCAGCCGCGCTCCGAAGTTTCAGCCGTATTTCCAGAGCGGCTTCCCGTTCGATCATGACCAGTGGATTTCGGCCGCGGCGACATCGTGGGCGGTGCGGGGTCTGGGACCGGCAATCAGTAAGAACTGACGCTCTCTAACCGACCAACACCAGGTGGAGGTCCATCACGTTGGTTCCGGTGGGACCTGTTATGACGAGATCGCCGAGTTCAGCGAAGTACGCATAGGATGCATTCTCGGCAAGAGCCTGGCGCGCATCCGTTGAGGCGCGGGTGACCGTGGCGCCATCGGCCAGTGCGCCGGCAGCATCGGTGGGCCCGTCGGTTCCGTCAGTACCGGCCGACAGGACGAGCACGCGATCGAGGCCCGCGATATCGAGAGCGGCTGCGAGCGCAAATTCCTGGTTCCTGCCGCCTTTACCGCTGCCGCGGATCGTCACCGTTGTTTCGCCGCCGGAGATCACGCAGGCGGGAGACTTCAACGGCTGCCCGTACTCACGAATCTGCCTCGCGATGGCTGCGTGCATGCGGGCGACGTCGCGAGTCTCACCTTCGATGGTGCTTGCCAGAATGAGCGATCTGTAACCGAGGCTCTTCGCGGCCGCCAGTGCCGCTTCCAGTGACTTCTGGTTA
The DNA here is from genome assembly GCA_025462945.1 of Bryobacterales bacterium. Taxonomy (GTDB): domain Bacteria; phylum Acidobacteriota; class Terriglobia; order Bryobacterales; family Bryobacteraceae; genus BOG-234. The sequence goes on along the minus strand of JAOAPO010000047.1, from coordinate 13,246 downwards.
CTCCCGACAATCTGGTTCTCCACTTTGGCAAACAGGCGTTCGCCGGCTTTCGGCGTTTCTGTCTCCGCTCGCTCGAGACGTTCGCGAACGCTTCCGGGGACTTTCCCTCGTAGCCCGTACTTGTCCAGTACACCGAGCGCGGTCGCGAAAGTAGACGCATCCGGAGCGGTCGGACCGGACCCGATTACGTCCAGGTCATCGCCCACGACATCCGACAGGATTAGACTGACCACCTTGGCCGGAGCGGCGAGCCTCGCCAGCTGCCCGCCCTTCAGTGTCGAAATGTGCTTGCGAACGGCGTTGAGTTCGTGGATGGTTGCCCCGGATGCCAGCAGGAGGCGGGTGGCGTCCTGTTTCTCGGCCAGGGTGATACCCTCGGCAGGAGCGGGCATCAACGCTGAAGCTCCGCCTGAGATCAGGCAGAGGACCAGGTCGCGCGGACCAGCTTTGGCGCAGACCTCGGCGATACGCGCCGCACCCGCCGCACCCCGTTCATCCGGAACCGGATGGCCGCACGGTACCAGTTCAATCCGCCGCGTCTTCGCAGGATCGCCGTCTTTCACGTTTACGACACCGGCGGCGATGCGCTTGCCGAGAACCTTCTCAGCGGCGCGCGCCATGGTACCGCCCGCCTTACCGGCGCCTACGACGAGGATTCGCTCGTATTTGTCCAGATCGCGACGGCGTCGCAGAGCCGCTGCCACGGCCTCGGAGGGATCGGCGGCTTTCAACGCGGCGCGCAGAATGGCTGCGGCGTCTTTCCGCAGTTGCTTCACTTCCATAACGGCAGCGCCAGAATCGACTGCACGATGGCAGTCTCTTCACAGGCCCCTTCCACTCGATAATCGGCACGCCCATAACCGGAACGCCGCGCCTCGTACAACTGGCGAAAGCGGACGGGATCGCGGGCCAGCGGGCGATCGGTCCCTTGCGACGCCAGGCGCCTCTCGATCTCCTCAAACTCGCAGTCGAGCCAGATTGTCACGCCATGGTTTTCGATCAGTTCGTAGTTGCCAGGTTCCACAAATGCGCCGCCGCCGAGAGCGACCACCGTGGGGCAGCCGCACTCGATCTTTCGCACTCGGCGCTTGATCGCTTCTTTTTCCAGACGCCGAAATTCGGTCTCACCACGGGTGTCGAAGAGCTTTGCGACCGGCTCGCCTTCGCTGGCCTCAATCTCGGCATCGAGATCCACGAACTCCCAGCCAAGGTGTGCGGCCAGCGCGGTCCCCACCGTCGACTTACCCGATCCCATGAATCCAGCCAGATAGATTCCCGGCGCACGCTTCAGCTTGATGTGCATATTTTCAAAGTCGCGATTCGAAGAACTCCGGCCACATCCTCGCAATCAATACCGGGAGCCACCCGATCTTTGGCGTCACCACCGTGGCGCGCCGTTCTTCCATTCCGCGCACGATCGCCTCGGCACAGGCTGCTGCTGAGATGGAGTATTTCTTACCCTTGACTACGCTGGCCGGGGGCTTACCGCCAGCCGCATGATCCTGAAACCCTGTATCCACATACCCCGGGAACACGCCCATTACATGCACGCCGTCACGGCGCAGTTCCATCCGCTGCGTTGAGGTCAGAGAGGCCAGCGCGAACTTCGATGCCGAATAAAGAGGAAGCCAGGGAAGACTGATCTGGCCGGCAATGGAACTCACATTCACAATTGTGCCCTGGACTCGCCGAACGTGTGTTGCAGTCAGCTGTGTGAGATGGAACGGTGCAAAGAAGTTCAGTTCAAAAAGAGACCGGGCTTCTTCGAGAGGCGACTCGACGGCACTGAGATAAGAGCCGCGTCCGGCGTTGTTGATGAGGTCATCGAAGCGGCCGAAGTGCGCCACTGTCTGGGCGACAATGCGCTCCCGCAAATCGTGTTTGGTCAGGTCACCGGAGATCACGAGATCGTCTGGACCAGCTCGCTGCCGCAGCCGCTCTTCGCTGCGTGCAACCAGCACAAGCTTCGCTCCGCGCGCTTGCAGCGCTGTTGCCAATGCGGAGCCGATACCTTCGGAGGCGCCCGTCACGATGACAACTTTTCCGGTTAGCGAGTGCAAAGTGGGAATTCGTGATGATAACACCGGCACAAGCCGGGGCGTTTCGAGCAAGACAAGCCTGCGGGTAACAGGGATAATGGCCGTATGGCTCGGTTGCTGACGCTGTTCCCGCTCCAGTTGGTTGCGCTCCCAGGCAATGCGCTCGCGCTGCATATCTTCGAACCTCGATATCGCGAACTTGTGAGCGAGGCCGCGGTCACGGGAGAAGAGTTCGGCATCGTACTTGCTAAAGACGAAAGTATCGCAGGCGCAGGTTGCACCGTCATTGTCGAGTCGATCACGCAGCGTTATCCGGACGGGCGCTTCGACATCATCGCGCGTGGACGCCGCCGCTTTAACATCCTGTCTGTCAACGACGACGAGGAGTGTCTTCGTGCCGAAGCCGAGTTCTTCGGCGATGACGACGTGGAGCCCGTCCCACCCGGCTACCGAATGCAGGCGCTTCGTGTCTGCATCGACCTGCACACCAGTCTGGCCGACGATACGCCGGCGCCTATGGCTGATCTGGCTGACCCCGAACTGAGCTTCCGCCTTGCGCCAGTGGTGCGCGATCTGGAGTTTCTCGACACCATACTTCGCGAGCGCTCCGAGACCCGTCGCCTGAAGCTCATCATCGAGACCGCGCCGAAGTACCTGGAACGCGTGCGTTACGTCGAGAAGATGAGGCGTGCTGCTTCCACGAACGGCTCAGGGCACATACCGAAGGGCGTCTGACCATGGAACTCGTGCGCCGGTCGCATTTCGTGTCGCTGGGTCTGCACATTGTGGCCTTCTGGGGTTTGATGAACGCGCCGACGTTCGAGGTCCCGAAGCGCGCCCCGTCTGAGTACGAGCAGATGATGGCCGCGCAAAGGCCGAAAGATAAGATCGTGCTCTACAAGTTCCGCAAAGAGCTTCCGGCAGTGACGCCAAACAACCGGCAACCCACGAAGGAGAGCCTTCGCGCAGAGAAGAAGGCAGACCAGGCCATCGTTTCCTCGGCACTGGGCCCGAAACGCGACCAGATGGTGTGGACACCGGCACCGGAGGTCAGCCCTGCCGTGCCTCTCGATTCTGCCAACCTGCTGGCTCTGCGGCTTCCGCCGCCCGCTCCCAAGGCGTTTGTTCCGCCTGACATTGTGCGAACGCCTGCACCGCCTGTGGATGTCCCCGCAGCACCCGAACTCACGGAGCTGGCGGAGTTGAAACGACCCGAGCTGCAGGCACGGCGGCTGGCCCGGCAGTTTGTTGCGCCGGAACGCCAGGCGCCCAAGTCGACTTCGCCGCTGAAGATCCTGGACGATGCACCGCAGCTCGCGGCGAACAACGCGCTGGTACCCAGCAACTTGCCGACAATCAAAGTTCCGCCGCGGAGTTTTTGGGCTTCGGCAGCCCCGGCACGCACAGCAAAGCGTGAGGTGGCGAAGCTGGAAGAAGCGCCCGATGTAGCGGCCACGAGCGCTCCCGGCTCCTCGCAGCCGGTGCTGTCAACGAAGCTCCCGCCGAAACGCTTCACAGCTCCTGCTGCAAGCTCCGGGCGCGGACGCGCTACGGCCGCTGCACCCTCACTTAGTGCACCCACACTGGATGCGCCGCCGCAGAACGATCCCCTAAACATTGCGGTAGTGGGGCTGCGCCCTGTCGAGAATGCGATCACGTTGCCCAGCGCGTCCAGCCCTGCGTCCTTCTCGGCTGGTCCGAAGTTGAACCCCGCCGGCGCTGCCACGGAACCAGGATCGCAGGGGCTGAGCGTTCCCGGACTCTTCGTGAAAGCTCCCCCGCGCACCGCGCCCACCGGACCAGACTCCGCCAAAGCCGCCGAACTCATCGCCCAGGCTCGTACCGCCCCGACTTCGCAGCAGGCGCTGGCCTCCGTGATGCGATCCGGTGAGCCGGTCATGAGTTCACGTACCTTTACTGCGGCCACGCCGACTGCGAATGCCACGCGCGTCACCTCCGCGCCGGATCCGAGGCTCAGCGGGCGAGAAGTTTACATGATGGCGATTCAGATGCCGAACCTGACCAGCTTTTCCGGCAGCTGGCTGATGTGGTACGCTGCCACCACCGCCACCGAGGTTTCGGCGGCACCGCTCGCGCCGCCTGTAGCGCATCGCAAAGTGGACCCGAAGTACGTCGCGACAGCAGCCGAAGAGCGCGTTCAGGGCAATGTACGGCTCGCCTGCAGGATCGACGGCGAAGGCCATGTTTCGCGTGTGGAGCTGCTGCATGGCCTCGACGCGAGACTGGATCAGACCGCCGCTGACGCGCTGTCACGCTGGGAGTTCTACCCGGCAACGCGCGGCGGGGAACCGGTGGCTGTGGATGTCGTTGTAGAGATTCCGTTTCGCCTCGCGCCCACCAAGACCGGCAAGAAGTAAGTTATGCCGCCACGTCAGGCGGGCAGCAGCAAGCCTCGTGCGCCGCAAGCAAGTCGTTGAATATGCGCTCCATCTCAGCTTCGTCATAGATGAAGTAATGCCCTCGCCCCATCAGGGTTGTCAGCCGGCTGGAAGGAATGCTCTCGTGAAGATCCTGTGCCACACCCACAGGCACTACGCGATCCGCGCTGCCGTGATTGATGAGCACCGTACACGGATCGAGATGCGCCAGATCGATGTGCGGATCGGAGTAGAGCGCCTGCACTTCCTGCAGCAGGCTCCCCGGACCCTGCGAATAACCCTCGCGACGATTGAGCCGGAAAAGCGCTTCCACCGCGGAGCGCTGCAGAATGCGCTGGTCGTCTTCGCTCAGGCTCTCCCGAACGGCCTGGTAGTAGGTCGGCCATTGGTCGAAGACGCGGTCATGGTGCAGCTTTTCGACATCGAGAAAAGTCTTCGAGCGGAAATTCGCGAGCTTCGCTGAAAGCAGGATGCGCCATGCCTGCTGCGAGTAGCGCCGCCAGTTCATGATGAGATGCGGCAGGCCCATGCCACTCACCAGCGACACCGCTTTGAGGCCGGGCAAATTGCCGCAGCCCAATGCATAGGTGGCACCCGCGGAGAACCCAACGATCGAGAAGGGCTTCCCCGCCCCGAGCAAGGCCTCGGTCAGCTGGCGGATGTCGTTCGCCCAACTCGCCACGGTTCGATCGCGTGCCGGGGTCGAGAGGCCGATTCCCGGCCGATCCGGGGAGATCAGCCGGATGTTGAGCCTCGCCAGCACCGCGCGGAGACCGGGAAACGACTCCAGCCGTGAGCCCTGGAAGCCATGGAAGTAAATCACCGGCGTGCCCTCACGCGGCCCTCGGTCCATGAAGGCGAGCGTCCGGCCATCGCGCAGCGAGATCTTCCCGAACTCCGCGTCCGACTCTCCAGCGGCGGGCTGATACGCCGGGATGCGCTGCATCAGCCCGCGTATGGCCTGGCGCACCGTTTCCAGATCCTGGCGGGCATCCTTCGTCGGCAGGATTGGTTTGCCGATTCGAACGTAAATGCGGAACGGATGCCGCGCGACGTCATCGTCCATGGCTGAGAAGATCACGGTCTCGGGCGTCCAGTCGAGCTTCAGTCCGCCGATGGCAACCGGCACCACCGGGCAGCCGCTTTTCGCGGCTGAGACGACTGCACCCGTGCTCCAGTTTTCAAGCTGCTTCAGAGGGTCGGCAATCGCGCGACCGGCCGGGAAAATCAGCACCGCATGCCTGTTGCTTTCGCGAAGGTAGGCTGCGATCACGTCCGACATGCCGCGTCGGCGCTCTTCGGGCGGCAGCGCCTCGTCGGGCACCAGCAACGCTATTCCGTAGTGGTGAAGAACCCAGCGCTCAGCCCGAACCACCCAGTTCCGGCTTTCGGCGGTGATCACGATACGGGGCACGCGATTGGCTTTGGTCACCAACAAGTGCCCCAGCAGAAAACCGTCGACGCCCGATTTATACGCGTGGTTCGAAGCCAGCACGTATGAGCAGTCCGGAAGGTTTTCCAGACCCTCGATATCCATGCGGCGCAGTATGTAGCGGGCGAAGAGCACCTGCAGAACGCGGATCGGCCAGCCCTGCGTTCGGATGTCTTCGAGCGAATCTTTCAGTTCGCGCTTCAGCAGAAAATGGAGGGGAATTGCAATCGCTGCGAAACCTCCAATGGCGAAGACTGCCGATTTGGCGATCTTGCCGAGAAGGCTCTTACCTCTCTTGCGCTGGACCTGGCTGTTCAGATTGACCTGCCGCCATAGTATCGCAGCACACCCTCATTTGCCGATGCAGAAGGTGGAGAAGATGCGGTTCAGGATGTCGTCAGCACTGGTGGCTCCGGCGATCGCTCCGAATGCCTGCAGCGCACCTTCCAGATGGATCATGATGACCTCGTGCGGGTAGGCTGTCTCGATGGCTTCACGTGCACTGGTGAGCAGTGCGGCGCTCTCGCGCAACAGTTGCTCCTGCCGAAGGCTGGTGATGAAGCCGCCGGAAAGCTCCAGCTCGCCGCGTGGTGCCAGCGCATCGACGATGGCTTCACGCAGTTGCGTGATGCCCTGGTCAGTAACGGCTGACACGGCCAACTCGCCCTCCTGGACGGTGAAGCCCGGCAGGTCAGCCTTGTTCGCGGCCACCAGACACCTTCCCTGGGACCTTGCCTGTTCACCCAGCGCCGGATCGCGCTGGAGCGTGCCGTCCACAACCACCAGCGTCAGGTCGGCATCCGCCATCGCCTCATAGCTCTTGGCGATACCCAGTTGTTCGACGCGCTCTTCAGATTCGCGGATGCCCGCCGTATCCACGATTCGCACCGGAATCCCGCAGATTTCAGCGGTCTCGGAGACGAGGTCGCGCGTGGTGCCGGGGATCTCCGTAACGATCGCGCGGTCCTGTTCCAGCAGGCGGTTGAACAGGCTGCTCTTGCCTGCATTGGGGGCACCGACGATCGCCAGCGAGAAGCCCTGCCGAACGAGATTTCCGTAGGCGAAACTGCGTGCCAGACTGGTCGTCTGCGCGAGGATGGGATCAAGGCGGCGGAACAGTTCACTGGCCGGGGCCACGCTGATGTCGTCTTCCGCGAAGTCGATCCCGGCTTCCATGAGCGCAATGAGCTCGATCAGCTGCGCTTTGATGGGTGCCAGACGCCGCGAGACCGCGCCCTGCGTCTGCTGTGCCGCGATCCGGGCCTGATAGATCGTTGTGGCGGCGATCAGATCTCGGACAGCTTCCGCCTGAGGCAAATCGATACGCCCGTTCATCACAGCCCGCAGCGTGAACTCCCCGGGCTCGGCAAGGCGCGCACCAGCCCGGACAGCCCGCTCCAGACAGTGTGCAAGGATTACGGGCGCACCATGGCACGCGATCTCGACAACATCTTCAGCCGTGTAGGAACGCGGCCTGGCAAACAAGGTGACGATCACCTCATCGACGATCTCGCCGTGCTGATCCACAAGCATAGCGAGCGAAGCGCACCATGATCGAAGCTCTGCGCGGAGCATTGTTATGGAAGATGCGATCTCAGCGGCACGGTCGCCGGAGAGCCGAACGACACCGATCCCCCCGCGCCCAGCCGGCGTCGAGATGGCAACGATTGTGTCTTGCAGATTCACAGCCCTGAGGGGGCGTTAGCGAGGTCCGCGAGGACCACGAGGCGGACCACCGGGGCCTCCACCACCACCGCCACCGCTGCGTCTGTCTGGGCCACGGCCACCACTGCCGGGACGTCCAGCGCGATCGAAGCGTCCGCCACCTTCACGGGGCGGGCGTTCCGCTCTTGGCCCATCAGCGAACCCGTGCGTCTGCGGCCGAGGGAGCGGCGGCAGGTCGGGAATTGATGCCATGCTCGCCGGATAGATCACAACGCCGCGCTGAGGACCAGTTCCGCAGCTTTCACTGCGCACGGCCGTCTCGTTCCGCAAAGCGATGTGGATCAGGCGGCGTTCGCGACTGTTCATCGCATTGAACCGGAAGTAAGTACCCGAATGCTTCACGCGCTCCGCGGCGTCGAGCGCGCTGCTACGCAGCTCTTCAAACCGCAACGCCCGGTAATCGTTTGCATCGAATGAGATCCGCGAGTGATCGTCGGAGTGCATTCGCAGCAGTTCCATGGTCACCAGCTCAAGCGCCAGCAGAAGCTCAGCCTTGTTGGCCAGCAGCAGATCGATGTCGCCACCCTGGAACTGCACCACCAGGTCGGGATTCTCGTACTCCGGATTGCTATGGTCTCCGGGGCCGATTTTGAACGTCAGGTCGAACCCTGCGTTCGTGATGATCTGATTGAGGAACGCTTCGATGCGCGGTCCGGTCTCGTCAACCGAATACTTTGTCGTCAAGCCTTTTTCCTGCCGTCCCTCTGGATTGTCGGTGGCGTCTTTATCACCATGTTCGGCGCTGCGGTTTGATTGAAAAACCACTGCTGTGCGATACCGACCACGTTGCTGGTTAGCCAGTATAACACCAGTCCGCTGGATGCCGACCAAAAGAAGTAACCCCACATCAGCGGCATAAACTGCATCATTTTCTGCTGGCTGGGGTCGGCGCCGGTCATGGGCGTCATCTTCTGCATGAGGAAGCTGGAAGCCACCATCACGATGGGCAGGACGCGGATGGCGAGATGTTCGGGCTGCGACAGATCGGTGACCCAGAGCCAGTCGGCGTGCCGCAGTTCCACGGTCACTGAGAGGACCTTGTAGAAGGCGTAAAGGAACGGCAGCTGAATCAGCATCGGCAGACAGCCACCCATGGGGTTGACGCCGTGCTGTTTGTACAGCGCCATCGTCTCCGCCTGCTTGTTCTGCGCCTTCGGGTCCGTCATGGACAGGCCCTTGTACTTTTCGTTGATTTTGGCGAGCTGCGGCTGCAATGCCTGCATCTTCCGCATGGATTTCAGATTCGCCAGTTTCAACGGGAACATAGCGATATTGATCGCGATCGTCAGCACGATGATGGCCCAGCCGTAGTTCGGAACAAGGCCAGAGGTCATCCACTGCAACACCAGGAACAGCGGCTTGGCGATGAGGCCGAACCAGCCCCAGTCGATCACGTTCTGCAGCTTCGGATTAACTGCCTGCAACTCAGCGAGCTGCTTGGGTCCGACGAAAACACCGAGCTGATTGCGAGCTTCGCCGCCTGCGGCAACACCGGGGAACGGAGCTTCTTCGTTCTTCGTGGGAGTGCCAACCTGGTCATAGAAGGTGGTGGTACGCAGCTGATTCGAGACCGGTGCCAGGAAGACCGCGGTGAAGTACTGGTCTTCAATCCCGGCGAAGGAATACTGACCATCCTGACGCAGTGGACCGTCTTTAGCCGCCTTGGCACCTTCCGACACCAGCTTATTCTTCTCAAGGTCGTAATGGATGCTCGCCTGGTGGCTTTCCGGAGAGTCCACAGCCATGTCGCCGAACCCGCCGCGCCACTGCAGCAGGTGCGGAATGCCCTGGCTGCCAACCTTTACTTCATCGGCCAGCTGCACCAGATAGCCGGACTTTGTGAATGCAAATGTCTTCGATGCGGTGGTCTGCCCATCTGAAAACTCGTAGGTGATGCCCAGGCCGTCCGAAGACGGTTTCGGAACCCAAAGAGCCGTATTGAGATCGGCGGTCGGCTTCTGATTGCGGAACGCATACGTGAAAGGCCAGGCTACTTTTTGGGCACCTTTGACATTGACGAGTTCCAGAGGCTTGCCGTGGCTGTCCTGAAACTTGCGGAGTGTCCAGCTCTTCACAGCGGCGCCACGGTTGGTGAAGACCACGTGATAGACATCGGTGTTGAGCGACCACTCGGTCTCATTGGAAGCGGCGACAGCAGCGGCGGGGGCTTCCGGACCGCCGGGCGCGAGAGGGGCATTGGCGGCGGTTTCAGCAGCGCCAGTGGCACCCGTCTGACCAGTCGCCGCCTTCGTTGTCTGGGTTTTGGTTTCCGTCGACCCCGGCACGGCATAGCCCAGCTTCTTGTAGACCCACTGCGAGCCATAGAGAATGATGCCCATCAGCGCGAACGCCAATGCCATGCGAAGTTCGCTGGATAGCTGCTTTTTCTTGGGGGGTGTCGGTGAACTCATGTGTTGATACAGATCCCTTAGCGCGGTACGGGGTCAACCCCGCCCTCGTGAAACGGGTGGCAGCGGCTCAGCCGCTTTACGCCGAGCCAGACACCTTGCGCCGGCCCGTGGATTTCGACGGCTTGCCGCATGTACTCCGAGCAGGTCGGGTGGAAGCGGCAGGCGGATGGAAGGAGAGGAGAAATCAGGAGCTTGTACCCTCTGAGGACGATAAGGATGGCTCGGCTGCTGCCAGTTCCGAAAGCTTTTGCGACTGCGCGGAGCACTTGATGAATAGACGCCTGACCTCCGCCTGAAGTTCTGGCAGAGTGCAGTCGAGGGCCCGGCGTCGTGGATTGAAGACGATTGACCACTGCGTGCTCAACTCGGCCAGGACCAGACGCGTGGCTTCGCGAACCCGTCGTCGAAGGCGGTTACGAACCACGGACTTGCCGAGCGCTCGCGGTGTTGTGAATCCAATGCGGGGACCGGACCCTGTGGGTCCGGCGAGGCAAAAAGCGGCGAAAAGAGGACAGGTGTGGCGTGTCCCGTTATCGTAAACCTTACGGAAGTCGCTGGATCGAAGCAGCCGGACACTTTTGGGGAAGCCGTATTTCTTAGCAGTCGCTATGCAGATTACTCGTCGCTGACAGTCAGCTTTTTGCGGCCAATAGCACGGCGGCGAGAGATTACAGCGCGACCGTCGGCGGTCTTCATGCGGGTCCGAAAACCGTGCGTCTTCGCGCGGCGGCGGTTATTCGGTTGAAAGGTACGTTTAGGCATTCTTGTCTCTGAAGTGGGGGATTAGGAAACCTTTAGTGTACAACATGACTGCGAGGTTATACAGTTACCTTGGTGTGATCAGACCACCCAATTTGCCAGTTTCACCCGAGGCATCCCGCGGGTAGCGCGTGGAATAAGCCTCCAGGTACTTCAGTCCGGACCCCGTGTTGTAGATAACGATACGGTCATCTGCCTTTAAAAAGCCTTCCGAGATCAACCGCTGCGCCGCCGCGACACAGGCAGCGCCTTCCGGAGCGGCGAACAGTCCCTCATCCGTGGCAAGGCGAATCCCGGCGTCGATCGTATCTTTATCCGACACCGCCAGAGCCGTCCCGCCGCTCTCGCGCACCGCTCTTAAGGTCAGCCGGTCACCCAGCGGCTTCGGCACACGCAAACCCGCCGACACCGTCGTGGCGTCCTCCCAGAAGCGGCTTACCTCGGCGCCTTCTTGCAGCGCGCGCACAACCGGCTGGCAGCCTTCGGCCTGCACCGCAATCATCTTCGGACGCTTCGGTCCGATCCAGCCCATCGCCTCCATCTCAGCGAAGGCCTTCCACATCCCGATCATGCCCACGCCGCCCCCCGTCGGGTAGAAGATCGCATCCGGCAGTTCCCACCCAAGCTGCTCCGCCACCTCGTACCCCATCGTCTTCTTGCCCTCAATACGGTACGGTTCTTTCAGCGTGGAGATTTCGAACCAGCCCTCAGCCTGCTTGCGTTCGCCTACGATCCGGCCGCAATCGCTGATCAGACCGTCAACGAGCGTGACCTTCGCGCCGTAAGCGCTGCATTCAATGAAGTTCGATTGCGGCACATCCTGCGGCATAAAGATGTTGGCCTCAACGCCCGCAGCCGCCGCGTATGCCGCCAGAGCACTGGCCGCATTGCCAGCCGATGGAATCGCCAGCCGCCTTAGACCCAGTTCCACGCACATGGAAACGGCGCACGACAGCCCGCGCGCCTTAAAAGAGCCGGTGGGGTTCAGTCCCTCGTCTTTAATCAGCAGGTTGTTCGCGCCAATGCGTTTCCCTGTGCGTTTGGTCGTCAGAAGGGGCGTCATACCCTCGCCCAGTGAGACAATATTGGATTCCGACGTAACCGGCAGGACCGGTGCGTAGCGCCACATGGTGTTGGGTGCGGAAGCCGGGATGTCTCGCGACCAGGACTCGCGGACCTGATCGAGGTTGTAGCGAACTAATAACGGTTCGCCGCACTCGCAAAGGTTGGCGGGCTGGCCGGCTGGATAGATTCGGGTGCACACACTGCACTCCAGGTTCGTCACGGATGTAGAGCGAGAAATTGGTTTGTTGGGCATGGGAAGAAGACTTCTACATATTATCGGCGTGCTCAGCTTCACCGCCCTCGCGTGTCAGGCGGGCGAATTCGCCGTCCTGATCTCGGGGTCGAGACTCCCGGCGGACCGTCACCAGGTCGAGGGCGACCGCATCCGGCTCTTCCATAACGGAGGCGAAACCCAACTGCCGGCTGCCCTGATCGCTCGTTTCGAGGACGACGGCCGACCGGCCCCGCCCATGCCGGCTGAGACGGGCGTTGGGGAACCAACTGTTGTGCCGGTAGTGCTCCCGCTTAAAACGGCCGCTGAGTTCGCCGCTCATGCTGCCAAAACCTACTCCCTTCCGGAAGCGTTCGTCCGCAGCGTGATGCGAGCCGAATCCGGCTTCCAACTCGCGGCTCTGTCGCCCAAAGGCGCCATCGGCCTGATGCAACTCATGCCCGCGACGGCCCGCAGCCTGGGCGTCGATCCTCACGACCCTCAACAAAACGCGCTTGGCGGGGCCAGGTACCTGCGTGAACTTCTGGAACGATACGAAGGCCGTCCCGACCAGGTTTTGCTGGCGCTCGCCGCGTACAACGCCGGACCCGCGGCCGTTGAGAAGTATCACGGTGTGCCGCCATTTGCTGAGACGCGCCAATACATCTGGCGTGTGGTGGAACGCTGGACCCGCGAATCCGCGCCGAAATAACCGAATCTTTCGTTATAGTTCACCATCCAAACGGATATATGGTTCTCCAGACCACGGCGGATTGCGGTTTTGGACCGTGCAACCTGTTTGCAAATGCATTCAGCCGGGTCAAACGCACGGCATCCGAACCTTTGAAAGCACCAACCCTGGACCCTGACCACCATTCATGGGAGAATGGGGCATTCCAAAAGATGGCACCCAACGGCGCAGCGGCAGTTGAAGCGACGGCAGAAGTAACCGAAGAAGTTCGTGAAGAACTTGCTCTGGTGGACCGCGCGCGCACCGGTGACGGCGCAGCGTTCTCCGCGCTGATCCGCCGCTACGAAAGCAAGATCTTCCGGCTCGCGATGAACATCACCCAGAATCGTGAAGATGCCGAAGACGTGCTCCAGGAAGCTTTCCTGAAGGCCTACGAACACCTCGATCAGATTCAGGGCAACTCACGCATCTATACATGGAACGTTCGCATTGCGGTCAATCAATCGCTGATGAA
>JAOAPO010000015.1 GCA_025462945.1 Bryobacterales bacterium | reverse complement strand
TGAACTTGTAAGCGATGCCGTCTTCCGGCAACATGTCCTGAATCTGGAGCCACGGCGCGCCCAGCAGATCGCGGAGGGTGTTCTCGTACTCCTGGCGGTTCATTCGGCGGATCACCGCCCGGCCGGTGGAAGCAAAGCGCGCGTGGTCAGCAGCAACGAGGGGAGCGGAGAGGGACGTCAGGAAGGAATCGCGCGTAAACTTCGTCAGACTCGGCGAGGCAACGGGCGGCATCTCGCCATCACGAACTCGGTCGTGGATTTTCGCCCAGATGTTCAGGTTGTCGGGTTTGGCTGGCTCGAAAGGTAGTGAGGTGAGGTCGAGGTTCCCCTGTTTCAGTTTGGCGTTGTGGCAACCGACGCACTGTTTGGTGACAAACGACTGAACGCCCTGGGGAGCCTGCCCCGCGACCATCGAGCCCGCAAGGGCCAGCAGCAGGCCGGGTCCGGTCAACGACTTCCACACAATGCACACGCTTCGAATTATATGTGACCTGAGCCAGTGATGGTGGGCCGGGGATTGCTTGAGCCACGGCACACCGATACTCTGGATCATGCCTACAGGTTCGCGATATGCCATCCATGCGTGATGGCAGCAAAGCCAAAAAAGAAAACGTCCGCCGCCAGCGCCTTCTGGCAGCGCAGGCCAACCCGACAGCTACCGAGGAGGGCGAGCGTAATGCGCTGGTAATCGGCCTTGGTCCGGGGCTCTGCAGTGTCGAACTGGACGGGATGTTGCGCCACGTTCGGTGTCAGATCCCGGTGGTGCCGGGAGATGAGGTCTGCGTAATGAACGACGCTGTTTCAGGCATCAGTCCGCGGCGCACGGTGCTGATACGAACGGATCCTCTGAATGCTCGCCGGGAGAAGGTTGTTGCGGCGAACGTGGAGAATATGGTGATTGTGGCGGCGATCACGAACCCTCCCCTGCGAACGGGGCTGATCGACCGCTACATGATTGCTGCGGCGCGAGGCGGGATCAAGCCCATCCTGTGTATCAACAAGCTGGACATCTCGTCCGATACATCTGAGGTGGCCGGATACGATTTGCCGATGGTCAAATGTTCCACGAAGACGGGCGAAGGGATTCAGGAGCTTCGTGACATGCTGGCCGGCAGCCTTGCCGTTCTAACCGGGCACAGCGGTGTTGGTAAGAGTTCGATTCTGAATGCACTTACGGACAGTGAAGATGCGCGAGTGGGGGCGTTGAGCGTGGAGACGGGCAAGGGCCAGCACACGACGACCGCGTCGCGACTCTACCACCTGAGCAATGGCGCCCGAATCATCGATACCCCTGGGATTCGTGAGTTCGGGCTGGGTCCGGTGACTCTGGATGAGCTGAAGGCTGCGTTTCCGGAATTTACGTCGGAAAGGTGCCGCTTTCAGGACTGCACGCACAAGCTGGAGCCGGATTGTGCGATCCGGGATGCCGGGGGGCCTCGTTACGAGGCCTGGCTTCGGCTCCTTGAACTCTGACGTAATTCTTACCGGTCTCAGCGGCCACCGAAAATTAGAAGCGAAGCGCTAAGCGTTACCAACGCCTTTCGGCATACGTGTTCTACGACACATTGGCGACCTTCTTTGTACCTGAACGTGATTTGGCCCGGGACTTGCGTTTATACAGTGCAGAGGAACTCTCAGTGAAATATTTACCGATTATCTGCACAGTCGCCGTATCGCTCGCCGCGGGTGGGTGCGCGACGAAATCGTTCGTAAGAAAAAGTATCGACCCCGTGAACGGCAGGGTCAACGACCAGGGCAAGGTCATCGAGCAAACCGCGCAATCTCTGGAAAAGACGAAACAGACGCTGGAAGCCGATGAGACCGTTCTGAATGCTACCAAGGAGCGCGCTCAGTCGGCCGACTCGCGCGCCAGCGACGCACTGAACCGCGCCGGTGAGGCGACCACGAAGGCAACGGAGGCGTCCTCGAAAGCGGATCAGGCCACCAGCCGCGCGAACGAAGTTGGGCGCGATGTTGGCACCCTAAAGTCTCAGGTGGCGAGCCTCGATGATTATAAGAAAGTCTCGGCTGTGACTTTGAATTTCAAGTTCAACAGCGACAAGCTGGACAAAGAGTCGAAGGCACAGCTTGACCAGATGGCTGCCAATCCGACCAAATACAAGCGGTATTTCATCGCGGTCGAAGGCTTCGCCGATAAGACGGGCGATGAGGCGTACAACGCCGCCCTGAGTAAGCGCCGCGCGGACTCAGTGGTCGCGTACCTTGTGGCGCAGCATGAAATCCCCGTGTTCCGGATCCAGATGGTCGGTCTGGGAGAAGTAAAGCCAGTCGACGAGGGCCGGACGGCAGCCGCGCGCGCGAAGAATCGCCGCGTGGAAGTCACGTTCTACAGCGCAGACAGCGAAGGCGCTGTAGCCAGCAAGTAGTTCAATTCAGTCGGTAGTACTACTCGCCGTGGACGGCCACCCGAAGGGCTGTCCACGGCGTTGCTGCGTTCGGACGCTCTGGTGAACCGGTTATTAGACCTTGCTGAAGATAGACCCGCTGAGCGTACCGGTGCTGTCCGAGAACGACTCTTCGTGAATGCCCATGGAGCGCAGGATGCTGAGATAAACGTTCGACATCGGCGTTTCAGTCTCGCCCGCGCTCTTCCAGTAGTTGCCGTGTTTCAGGCCGAGGTTGGCACCGCCCGCGATCAGGGTGGGGAGGTTGTGTGAGTTGTGGGTCGTGCTGGCACCGCTGCCAAACAACACGATGGTGTTGTCCAGAACCGAACCGTTGCGGTCTTTATAGCTGTTCATTCTCTCGAAGAAGTGCGCGACCTGCTGACTGAGAAACTGGTCGTACTTAGCGAACTGCAGTTGGCCTTCGGGATCGGTAGCGTGGGAGAGGTTGTGATGCGTCTTTGAGAGACCCAGCTTCAGCGGGAAGGTGTCGCTGATCCCCATGCCGTCTTCGCGGTTCAGCATGAAGGTGACCGAGCGAGTGATGTCGGCGTCGAACGCGAGGGCGATGAGGTCAAACATCGTCTTGTAGTACTCGGCGGGCTCGCCTTCGGGCGTGGCGTCCAGATTCAGGTGCGAGTACTCCTGCTTCTTGAGGGGAACGTCGATCCAGCGTTCCGAGGCGATGAGCTGCGATTCCACTTCATTGAGCGACGACATGTATTGGTCCATGCGCTCGCGATCACTCTTCCCGAGTTGACGATCCAGCGACTTTGCGTTCGCGGCCACCGCATCGACGAGACGCGTGCGGAGCTTTAGCTTGTCGCGCTCCGCTTCCAATGACGAGTGATCGCCGCGGAAAAGGCGATCAAAAACGCGGCGAGGATTGTTCTCGGCGGGAATGGGGCGGCCTTCGACGCTATACGAGATCGTGCCGGTACGCGACAGGTACCCTGTACCGGCGTCGATCGAAAGCACCAGCGAGGGCCTGCGGCAGTACTGCTTGGTGTGCTTCGCAATGACCTGATCAAGACCGACCGAGTTGAACGTACCCGGCTTCGGATTGTGGAGGGGCGCACCCGTGAGCCACATATCGGAGCAGATGTGGGGGTCCGCCTTGGGACCGCTCGGATGGTAGAGGCCACCCATAAAGCTGACCTGCTTACGGAAGGGTGCCAACGGAGCCGTGGACTTGCCGAACGCGAACTGCCCATTCTCCTGGGCAGTGGGGAACCATGACCATTCGGGAATCTTGTGCTCCGACTTCGGCAGCGACATGCCGTTGGCCGTGTAGAGCGCGCAAAAGCGAGCGGGAATATGGTCAGCGACTTCCGCGCCCATAGCATCGAGAACGGGCAGTGCCAGCGTGACGCCTCCGGTACCGCGGAGGAAAGCACGACGATCGAGTCTGAATGAATGTCCCATGGGCGTCTCCTTAGATTGTCCTATGTTTTTGTAGTGTCTTACTTTTCGAGGAACATCTTGCTGCTGACGACGTACCGGACCATATCCTTCATCCGATAGCCGTCTTTTTTGAGGCCGTCCTGCTTCTGCAGGTCCTGGCGCAAAGTGTTGAGTTCGCTGTAGGTCAACGTGCGACCCGTTCCGTATGTCGCCAAATGTTTGAGTACGCTGTAGGCAACCTGGTCTACCCGGTCCTGCGTCAGGTAGCGTTTGAGATCATCGATGCCTCGTACTTCGGTCTTGTCAGGCAGGGTAGAGCGTGCATCGGCGGGTTTCGTTTTCAGGCGACCGCCGGCGTCGAACTCTTCGAGAGCTATGCCCCACGGATCAATCTTTGCGTGGCACTGCGCACAGGCTGGTTGACTCCGGTGCTGCTCGATTCTCTCGCGAAGGGTGTGCGCTTTGTCTTCCTTCAGCACCGGGACGTTGGGCGGGGGATCGGAAGGGGGTTCGGCAATAATTTTTCGTGCCAGCCAGGCTCCACGCTTGACCGGGTTCGATTCGCGGCCGTCAGACAGGCCGGCCATGATGGCCGCTTGCGTGAGCACGCCGCCCAGTTCCTGACGCCCATGCGGGAGTGCGACGAATTCAAAGCCGCTTTCTGTTTTCTCGCCAAGCCCGTAGTAGCCGGCGACCGTTTCGTTCGCGACGATGAAGTCGGCAGCCACAAGGTCCTTTACGGGCAGATTCTTGCGGATGAGGTAGTCGACGAAGGCGATCGGCTCTTCCCTGAGCTGAGTTCGGGTGAAGCCGGTCAGTAGCGGAAACAGCTTGCGGTCTGGTTCGAGAACGGCGAACTTGTCGAGGTTCAGCCACTGGGATGTGAATTCCCGCGTAAAGCGCGAAAACTTCGGATCGGCGGTCATCCTGGTGACCTCGGCGTCGAGGTTCCTGTTCAGGGTTCCCGCGGCAGCAGCCCGCAGTGTAGCGGCGTCGGGCGGGCCATTCCAGAGGAAGTAAGAAAGCTTGGAAGCGAGCTCGTAGCTGTCAAGCGGCTCGGCCTGCGGGGTGCGGCTGTTCTCCGTGATGAAGAGGAATTGCGGAGAGGTTAACACCACCTGAAGCGCGTCTTTGACACTGTCCTGGAAGCTTCTGCCAGCGGCCGACGATTTGGTGTAGATCTCCATGAGCGAGGCGATCTCTTCGGCGGTGGCGGGCCGACGGTAAGCCTTCGTCGCGAAGTTACGGAGAATGTCCTGAGCGTAGGGAGCACCGGCTTTCAACTTGTTCGGGGATTCGATGAAGATGTTGCGATGTGGGGCGGGCGGCCAGGAGTCGTAGAACGGACCTTCGAATTCCACAGATTTGATGAGCAGCCGCGGCATATCGCGACCGTCGGTGTACTCACTGCGAACGCCGATCTCGCGAACACCGGCCAGATAGTTGACGTTGTCCTTCTCGACTTCGGTGTTCGGGAAGTTGCGCATGGCGCCTTCGAATACGTAGCGCGCGAGCTTGTCACCCGCGACGACCTGAGGAGCGCCAACGGGAGCAAAGG
Source organism: Bryobacterales bacterium (assembly GCA_025462945.1). Lineage (GTDB taxonomy): Bacteria > Acidobacteriota > Terriglobia > Bryobacterales > Bryobacteraceae > BOG-234. The sequence goes on along the minus strand of JAOAPO010000015.1, from coordinate 14,476 downwards.
TGCTGCCGCAATCTCGCCGGAAGCCAAGATGGACACCGATCTTCGGCGCGCGCTTCTCGAAAGTCAGGAAGCGCTTCATCACGTCATGGGCTGCGGGCAGTGGCGTCAGCACGACGCGATCGATCTCTGCCATGCCGCTCATTTGAGCGTCCAGCTTGAGCGGGCCCGCCGGTAGTCTGACGGCGAGAAAGGCTGGTTGTGGGACGCCACCGGAAAACTCGCGGTCGCCGAGCGTGAGCGTGGCCTCCTGCTGGGGCGGTCTGGGTCCCCTGCCCGGGCCCTGCGGCGCTTTTATGAACTGCTTACCGGGCTGAATAAGCGCCTGAATCTCGCCCTCGCGAAGAGCGCGCCGGTAAAGGCGAACTTCGTCGAGGTCACCTTTGAATTGCTGGTTTCCGCCGAGACGCCCAAGAACCACGGCCGCTTTCAGATCGTCAAGGTTGGCGGCATCAATGTCGCCCTTTGCGACGGCAAAACCGTTAACGTAAATTCTGGTTCCGTTCTTCTTTCCGCGCTGAACGGAGACGGCGACGTGCTGCCACGTGTTGGGGCGGATGTTGCCGCGGGGTGAAGAGATGGCGCCGGCCGGCCGCTTATCGGGTCCGGTGGCCTGGAGGCGAATCGCCCCTCGCTGGTCGAGATCGAGGTACCAACCCTGTGAGGCTGGAGAAGCACCGGCGGCGAGGATGGAAGCCTCGCCAAACTGCTTCGGCTGGATCCAGAACGCTGCGGTGAAGTCTCCGCTGCCGACGTTTATAGTGTCGCGGCGAGAGATCAGGACGGAAGAGTCGTCACCAGTGAACGAAAGGCCCTTCCCGAAGGGAGACTCTCCGAAGGCGGCGCCACCCTGCAGTTTTGCGCCAAGAGCTTCTGTTGGAGCAGTTTCGTTGAAATTCAGGTCGACGGCGAGACCCTCTGTGAGGCGGGAGGCATCCGGGGCCTCCTGTGTGGTTCTGGGTGCCGCGGCATAGAGGTCGACCTGGTAAACACCCGGTTTCGGGATGGTTACGGTTTTCGGCGTGCCAGCGTCGCGGGCGATGATCGCTTCCGGACCGTTCTCGGGTTGGGGAGCGGCGCCTGCATCCAACAAAAGGCCATCGTTATACTTCGCCGCGATGACTGTGACACGGAAGCGACCATCGTCGGGCAGTTCACGTACGGAGAGCTTGAAGTTGGCTTTCGGGCCGTAGGTGCCGTCGGTGCCGAACTGTTCATCGTTCGGGATTGCGGGACGGAGCAGGAGCCCCCCCGGGACCGTGCTGTAAGCGGTGCCTTTCGGGTATCCGCCGCTCCCGCGCATATCGGCGAAGACAGCGTGATAGATGCTGTCGTATTCGCGCCAGCCGCGGACCGTATCGTTGCCCTGATAGCCTTCGATAAACCTGTACTTCGTTCGCATCGCGTGAGGTTCAAAAGCGAAAGGCTTTACCGGCACTGGCTGGGTGATGACGAAGTCTTTGTTGTTCAGCAGCTGGCTGCCGGCACCGAGCACGAGCTGTTCCGGGAACGGATTGGGGTTGATCCCGGCGCCGAGTTCCACCTTGAAATCCTGAATGGAAGGCTTTTTCTTCGGATCGACGATCGCACGGCGGAGCGCCTCATCGGCGATCTCGAACCAGGACTCCAGGAGAAGAGAGGAGAGCTGCAGCGTCTCCTGATTGTTGACGAAGCCGTCTTTTGAAATGGCGTCGGGCGGAATTCGTGAGGTGAGGTCGTCGTCGAGCCGCATCAGTTCGCGCAGAGTGTTCCGGTACTGGGCAACGGTCAGCCTGCGTATCTGGCCGTTCTTCGGCGCCGGTCGAACGCGGGCTTCAGCCATGCCGCCGCTGATCCACTCGGCAACAAGGGTCCGACTTGCGTCGCTCGGCTGTGGAAGACCTTTCGGCGGCATTGTGCTATCCGCGACGCGCCGTTTCACCGCTTCCCAAACGGGGATATGGCGGTCATCGAAAGAAGCGTCGAGGCCATCCAGTTTGATTCCAGCCGTCGGGCCATCCGCGTTATGGCAGCGGACGCAGTTCTGCACGAGGAATGGCTTGATGGACTGGCGGAAAGCGAGTTCCCTCGCTTCTGCTGCACCGGGCGCGGCCTGCGCCGACGGATTGTGCATGATCCAGAGCAAAGACGCGGCGGAAAGCGTGAGAACAGCACAACTGGTCTGCAGGCGGTTGCGGGAAAGCTTAGATGTCATAGCGTGCCGGAAGCGGGGTGCGGGAGACGTTAGCGGCAAGCGCGGACCGGAGAGCGTCTCCACCCTCGTGCGGCCCCCAGCATATCACCCTTATCAATATCGCGTAGCCCGTTATCGGAGTATTCCTCAGAAAGTTAGCGGTAACCCCTTACATTCAGTCCGGCGGATCTGATAATATCGACGCCAGTCCTTAAGTTGGGCCAGGGGAGTGGAATGAAGAAATTAATCGCCTTGTGTTGTCTGGCGTTCGCCAGCGGCACACTATACGCGCAAGTCATTACGGGGAGCGTTACCGGTTCCGTGGTGGATGCTTCCGGCGGTATCGTGCCAGGAGCAGTCGCCACGCTGCGGAGCGAAGCAACGAACGAATCAAGAAGTAACACGGTGAATGCCAGCGGCACCTTCACCTTCTCGGCCGTACAGCCGGGACGCTACACCGTAAGGATCGAGCACGCAGGCTTCAAGACGGCCGAACAGAAGAACGTCAATGTGGCGGCCACAGATCACGTCGCCCTGGGCGACATTCAACTCCAGGTTGGTGCGGTCGGCGAGACGGTCACGGTAGAAGAACAGGCTATGCAGATCGCCTCCGACAGTTCACAGGTGAGCGCCGGTATCAATCGGGATCAACTGTTGAATCTCACCACCCGCGGTCGCGAAGTGGTGTCGTTGCTGCGGATCATCCCAGGCGTGACCTATCAGGCAGATCCGGACTCCGCGGGCGGTACTTTCGGCCAGGGTACCCCGGCGATTCTTGGATCGAGCGCGAATGTTAACCACATTGCAGTGGATGGTGTCACGAGCAATGATCAGGGCAGCCCAAACGTGTTCTCGAGCGTAACTTCGCTGGATGCCATTGGTGAAGTGAAGGTTCTGCTGAACAGCTATCAGGCGGAATATGCCGGCAATGGCGGTCCGGTGGTTCAGGTGGTAACGAAGTCCGGCGGCAAGGCCTTCCACGGCACGGCTTACGACTTCTTCCGGAATGAGGCGTTCAACGCCAACAGCTTCTTCAACAACCGGAACAGCACGTCGACAAACCGGCTGCGCACCCCGCGGTACCGCTACAGCACTCCTGGCGCGACGCTGGGTGGCCCGATCTACATCCCGGGTCACTGGAATACGGATAAGACGAAGCTCTTCGGGTTTTATAACATCGACATCCAAAATGTAAGAAGCCCGGGCAACCTGACTACCTACACGATGCCGAGCGCCCTGGAACGCAGCGGGAACTTTTCGCAAAGCCTTGACCTGAATGGTGCATTGATCCCGGTAAAGGATCCGAAGAATGGCGGCGCTCAGTTCGCGGGCAACATCGTTCCGCCCTCGCGCCTGAACGCGAATGGCATCGCACTGCTGAACGTGCTGCCGCTACCGAACTTCGACAATCGTGCCATCAGTCTGGGGAATTACAACTACCAGATTCAGGAGATACTGCAGACTCCGAAGCGTAGTCAGTTATTCAAGATCGACTACGTACCAACCGACAAAGACCGTGTGTACGTTCGCGGTAAGACATATCTGTCCGAAAACAAAGGTTACTCGGTTTCGAGCGGTGCCACTCCGGTGGGATTCTTCGGGCAGTGCTACTGCTTCACGGAGTCCGGTCTTGCCGTGGTGGGCACGCACATCTTCAGCCCCACGATCGTGCTGGAGTACAACACCGGCGTGCGGCACAATCACGAAGCCTGGCACCCGTTCGGCACCAATGGCCGAACCGATCAGCAGGAACTGGACAAAGTGACGCGTTCCAAGATTGGCTACGCGCTGGGCCAGTGGTATCCGAACTCGAATCCTGAAGGCTGGATCCCGAGGTACAACTTCGGAAACCTGACGAACCCGCCCAACGTGGGCTATGACAGCCGGTTCCTGAAGGGCGGCACGGACTTTGAATTCAACGCTGACGGCGCGCTTTCGATCACGCGGGGCGACCATCAGATGAAAATGGGCTTGAACTTCCTGCGTGAGCGCGAGTATGAGGGCGAGACCAGCACGTTCAGCGGCACGTTCGATTTCGGCCGCAATACGCTGAATCCTCTGGACACGAATTATGCGTTCTCGAATGCGGCGCTCGGGTATTTCAATAACTATCAGGAGTCGAATGGGCGCTATGGCGGCAATCTGCGGCAGTCAGTCACGGAATGGTATGTCCAGGACAACTGGCGCGTCACACGGCGTCTGACCATCAATGCCGGTCTCCGCATGAGTACGGCGCAGCAGGCTTATCCGCGTTACGACGGACAACTGGCGCAGTTCAGCTTCTCGCGCTATGACGCCAGCAAGGCGCCACCGCTTTACCAGCCAGTGCTTGTCGGCGGTGTACGGCAGGCGCAGAATCCCTTAACCGGCGCACTACTTCCGGCCCCCTATATCGGCGCATTCGTGCCGGGTGTGGGCGATCCTGGTGTGGGCGGCGTGCTCTCAGGCGACAAGAACTTCCCGCGCGGGTTCATCAATCCGTGGGGGGTCCTTTGGGGACCGCGCCTCGGCTTCGCTTGGGATCCGTTCGGCAAGGGCAAGACGGCGATCCGCGGCGGCGCTGCGATCCTCTACACGCTTCGCGTGTCCAAATGGGGTAATTTCGTGAACCGGCCGCCGGCTACCTTCACCCCCGTGCTGAACTTCGGCGACATGACGACGTTCCTGCAGGCGGGCGGTGTTTTATCGCCGGGCTCGACGAGCGGCTATGGCCTGAACGATAAGGCTCCGAACACATACAGCCTGAGCTTCGGCGTCCAGCAGGATCTGGGACATCAGACGATTCTCGACGTGTCGTACGCCGGCACGCTCGGCCAGCATCTGCCGCAGAGCGTGGAGTACAACCGCATCCCCCTTGGTGGGCGGTTCCTCCCACAAAATGCAGACGCCAGCAACGGCGGCAAGCCGTTACCGGATCAGTTCTTCCGCCCGTACCCTGGTTACAGCAGCATCTCGATCAGCAACAACGCTTACAACTCGAACTACCACTCGATGCTGCTGACGCTGAATCGCCGGGTCGGCAGCGGCCTGCGGATGGGCGTTACCTATACGCTGTCCAAATATCTGGACTACAGCGGCATTCCGACGTACAACAATCTCCGCCAGTGGGCTTACGGCTACAATGGCGCGGATCAACGTAATAACGTCGTCTTCAACTTTACCTATGACGCGCCGAAGCTTTCGAAGTTCAAAAACAACGCCTTTACGCGCGTTGTGGGCGATAACTGGACGTTGAGCGGAATCAGCCAGTTCGTCAGCGGAACTCCAGCGGCCATCAGCATCACGACCGTGCAGGGACTTGACCTGCAGGGCGGCGGCGATGGTCAGCGAGTGAATGTGGTGGGCGATCCGAATGCGAACGGGGCTACGTTCAATGCGTGGTTCAACCCGGCTGCGTTCACGCTACCCACAGGTGCCGGAAGCGGCAATGCGAGCAAGAACAGCGTTCGCAATCCGGGCGTCAACAACAACGATCTTGTTGCAGCCAAGCGATTCCCGCTTAAGAGCGAGACGAAGGTGATCACGTTCCGGTGGGAAGCTTACAACGTTTTCAACCACACGCAGTATTCGGGGATTAACACCACGGCCCGATTCGATCAGGTGACCGGGGCGCAGACCAACCCCGCTTTCGGTCAAATCAATGCAGCGCGCGCTTCACGCGTGATGCAGGGAGTGCTGCGGTTTGAATTCTAAATCCGCCGGCAGTTGAAACGCAGGGGGACGGGTGACCGTCCCCCTTTTTTATTGACTTGGTTGTCTACCTCTCCGAGAATACAGCTTTTCGCCAGTGGGACTCTGGCAGGATAGGGCACAGATGCGCATCAGAATGAAAGACATTGCACGCGATCTGGGCGTCTCAGTGGTGACGGTGTCGAAGGTCGTCAGAAATCTTCCCGAGATCAGTGAAGAGACCCGACGGCGGGTCCAGAAGCGAATCAAGGAACTGGATTACAGACCAAATCAGGCTGCCCGCAGTCTGGCGACGGGACGGATGTTTATGGTCGGTCTAATTGTCCCCGATCTGGTGCATCCGTTTTTCGCGCAGGTTGCGAAGGGAGCGGCGCACACCTTCCGCAAGCATCACTACGGGCTGATGATCTCGTCGTCTGAGCAGGACCCGGAACTGGAGAGGCAGGAGATCCGGCAGATGCTCAGCCGCGGACTGGACGTGCTTCTGGTGGCGTCAGCGCAGGCAGGCCCGGAGAGTTTCCGCTGGATTGAAGAGCAGGAAAAGCCGTACGTTCTGGTGGATCGGAAGTTCGACGGGCTGGCAGCGAACTTCGTGGGGGCGGACGACGTGTTGATTGGAAAGCTGGCCACAGCGAATCTGATCGCCAACGGCTGCAGACGCATTGCTCACTTGGGTGGCAAAAACGCCAGCACCGCAGCGGGGCGCCTTGAAGGTTACCATCTGGCGCTGGCTGAAAGCGGACTTCCGGCGGTTGCGGGACATGAACTCCAGCTCGACGCGGCTGACGATAACGGCGACGCGATGGGCTACGAAGGCATGAAGGCTTTGTTGAACTTCAAGCAGCGCCCTGATGGCGTGTTCTGCTTCAATGATCCAATGGCTATGGGAGCAATGGAAGCCACTCTGGATGCAGGGCTCCGCATCCCGCAGGACATCGCGTTCGTGGGGTGCGGCAACGTGAAGTATGCGCGCATGATGCGAGTACCGCTGACGACGGTCGACCAAAAAAGCGAGTTGCTGGGCGAGAAGGCTGCCGCGCTGGCACTCGAGGTAGCTGAGTCGAAAGGCAAGCTGCCGCCGCAGACCATTCTGCTGGAGCCAACCGTGGTCGAGCGCGAATCGTCAAGACGGCAGTGATTTAGGCTCAGGGGCGAGCAAGCGTGACCTCCCGCTGCTCGCGGAGGATCATGACCGGCGAACCATTGAGGGAAGAATCCTGCACCGCACGCCGGAATCAAACAGTGCTTCGGTCTTTGTGTCGCCAGCCGCAGGATGACGTCCCCATGGCAAAGCCCCCACCGTGCCGCGCGCCTGCGAGGTATCACACCCGAAAACGCGGGTGCCTGCCTCGGCTGGCAGACAGGAAGCGGAGACTTCTCCGGGACCGACAACATTACGAAACGAACCGTCGCACCCCGCCAGGTGAGCGTCGCGCGGTCACGTTGAGGGCTCCGGCACCCGGCCCGGAGACTGCAAGCCGGTTCGCAGCGACTTCCTGGTTCCAAGGCTGCCCGACGCGGATAGGCGGTACGGAGTGAAGACGGTGTTGTGTCGCGCGACATCCTGGCTGTTGCCTTACCTGATGTGAGGGTGGAACGAATTGTTGACCATCACGTTGTCTTCGAGAATTCGGTAGAAGCCTTCGCGGAGTTTAATGCCGCCATTGAAGCCAGCTTGTTGCCAGATGTGATAGTTCGACGAGCCCTCGTCAAGGTTAATGTCCCAACCGTGATCGCAGCGCGATTGTTTGTTCCGGATTACGATCTGGTCCAACGACGTCCAGAATGGAAAGCTTCTGGTTTGTGTCGGTGGTGACGGTAGTCAGGTCACCGTCTTTCAGGCCTCCAGTGGAGCCGCGCCCGTGAGTTGAGTGACCAGTAGTCGCCTCTTCGTAATCGCGCGACAGCATCACGATGGCGCAACTCCCTGCCGCTCTCACACCGCGCAGCTATCTGTCAGAGGGACAGACGGGCTCCACCGCTGATTACGCTTCTCCGCCATCAAGTGCGGCGTAACTTACCCGGCCGCCCCAGCGAGCGTTTTAGCGCCCGGCGTTTTCGTCCGTGCAGCCGGATCGTTGCCATCCGGGCTCACGAAGTTGACAGAAGCGGCAGCCCCCGGCAGTAGTTGAAATACTCGACATCTGCTAAAAGAATTCGTGATCATTTCCTGTCCGGGCTCCGTTCGCTCGCTCAATACGGTTACCGTCAACCTGAGAGATTTATCGCATTCAGATGATCGCGGCCGTTCGCGAACGAGGCACAATCTTCCGGTCGTTTCTGCGCGGTGCGCACAAATGTTGCGGGTCGTGACGAAAGGACTTAAGTACTAGTAGTTCCAATGCGATAGGCTCTCGCCGTAGCGATCGCAGGTGAATAGCGCCCATTCCCCATCTTGTCTGTTTATCAGTGTGGTTTTTTACTTTTTCAAGGTTCTGGACGCGGCGGCAATCGGCGAACAATGTGTGTATGAGTGCTTTTCAAAAGAGCTTATTGAGCGAAATTTTACACCCAACGGAGTAAAAGAAAATAACCTAACAATTCTATTCGTTAAGAGACGGTTTTTTCCTTGACTCTGCTCCCGACGCAACCGATGATGAAGTCCTGAGAGCTTGAGCGGAGAGTGGCAAAAGCCACTCCTGACTCGGCCCAACAGCTTAACGGAGGCCCCTTTCTTAGTTCTGGATTTTGGGAGCAGATGGGGCGGAGCATGTCATGAATCCTTCAGGTAATTCGACGGCGTGGTTTGTATTGCGCGTGAAGGCTAACGCGGAGCGACGGGTAGCGGAGGCGCTCACGGGGCGCGGGGTGGAAGTCTTCCTTCCCATGCAAAAGCGCCAGAGCAGGCAACGCGCTCGCGGGTCCATCGACGTCCCGCTGTTTGCCGGTTATCTTTTCGCGCAGTTCGATCCGCGTGCCATGTTGCCTGTTCTGGTTTGCCCCGGGGTGGTTTGCGTGCTCTGCCGGGGGAATACGCCGGAGGCCGTGGATGCGGGAGAGATGCGCGCATTGCAGACACTGGTGGCTTCCAACCTGGAAGTTGAGCCACTGCCGGTGTTCACTACGGGGCAGAGAGTCAAGTTCAGCAGCGGCCCGCTGACTGACCTCGATGCCGTGGTCGTGAAAGACTCCCACGGTTCCAGGGTGGTCGTCTCCATCTCTCTTTTGCGGCGCTCGGTCTGCGCGGAAGTAGACCGCGAGTGGCTGCAAGGATCCACCACTGAAGTACCGTTCCACCTGACGCACTGGCTCCCGGCGACTGCCTGAAGCCACAGCACCTCGGCCCCGACTCGCCGAGCCGCGTCCGGACCAAACAACTCACTAACACAACACCTGCGGGCCAATCGGCAACGATCGGCCGGAAACGACTCATATGAACATTCCTACGGTTATTCTTGCCGGTGGGCTGGGTACCCGTCTTCGCGAGGAGACGGAGTTTCGACCAAAGCCAATGGTTGAAGTCGGTGGCAAGCCGATTATCTGGCACATCATGAACAACTACGCGAGCTACGGCTACAACCGATTCATCGTCTGTCTCGGTTACAAGGGGGACAGTCTCAGGGACTACTTCCTGAACTATCGCGTCCGGAGCAGCGACTTTACGGTCACGCTGGGTACTAACCACCTTCAAGTACACAACGGCCATTCGGAGCACGGCTGGCGAGTCACGATGGCCGACACGGGGCTAAAGACCAACACGGCCGGGCGCCTGAAGCGGATCGCGAAGTATGTTGACGGCGAGCTGCTGATGGCTACTTATGGCGACGGTGTGGCTAACGTCGACATCCCTTCGCTGCTTGCGTGTCATCGCAAACACGGGAAGCTTGCCACGGTGACGGCGGTCCGCCACGTCTCCAGGTTCGGTGAATTGCGCGTCTGCGATGGCCTGGTGAACAGCTTCGAAGAAAAATGCGAGGCACCCGATGTGTGGGTGAACGGGGGGTTCATGGTGTTGAACAAACGTGTTCTCGACATGGTCCGGAGCGACGAAGACAACCTGGAAGTGGACGTACTGAAACCTCTGGCTGAGGCTGGCCAACTCGGCGTGTTCCAGCATGGCGGCTTCTGGCAGTGCATGGATACGCTGCGCGAGGTCGAGCTCTTAAATCGGTTGTGGGACAGCGGAGATCCGCCCTGGATGGTCAGGGCGCCCGCCCCGATACCCGGAGATGTCCTCTCGGCAGTCGGGAGCGGGAGATACGCATGAGAAAGAAGAGCCTTTGCGCGGGGTGCCGCAATCCACTCCCCGCACCCTTTCTGGATCTCGGCGACTCCCCGCTGGCGAACTCCTACACAGAGCCTGGTTCGTCGGAAACTGAAGAGTTCCGTGCGCCGCTGGCTGTGTCATTTTGCCCCGCCTGCTACCTGGTTCAGTTGACCCACATCGTGCCGCCGAAACAGCTGTTTTTCTCGTACCTGTACTTTTCGTCGTTCTCAGAAAGCTATCTTCGTCACGCCAAAGCGATGGCTGACGAACTCTGTGACCGCTTCCAGTTGGGTCCGCAGAGCACCGTGGTGGAGGTTGCGAGCAACGACGGATACCTGCTGCAGTACTTTCAACAGAGGAACGTCCGAGTGCTCGGCATCGATCCGGCCGAGAACATTGGCGAGGCTGCGCGGCTGCGCGGCATCCCGACATGGACACGCTTCTTCGGGCCCGATCTGTTGCCGGAGCTCGAGCAGGAGGTCGGGAAGGTAACCCTCATCATTGGAAACAATGTGCTGGCGCATGTCCCCAAGATCAACGCCTTCCTGAGCGCCGTTCACGGGGCACTCGGCAGCAGCGGTCATGCTGTGTTCGAGTTCCCGTATGTTCTCGATCTTCTGGAACGAAACGAATACGACACGATTTATCACGAGCACGTCTACTACTACTCACTGTCAGCCCTGAAGCGTCTGGCGGAACGAGCCTGCCTTCACCTGGTTGATGTCAGCCACCAGAAGGTACACGGCGGAACGCTACGGGTCTTTCTCGCGAAGTATGCTCGCGAGCAACCCAGCGCTGCCGTTGAAGCGATGCTTCTGGCAGAGCGGGCGGCCGGACTGTTGACGCCGGAACGCTACAGCTTGCTGGGCAGCGCCGTCGAGAAACAGAAGGCTGAATTTACGGGGTTGCTGAGGAGGCTTCGCAGCGCTCGCAAAACTATCGCCGCTTACGGAGCTCCAGCCAAAGGCAACACGCTGCTGAATGCCTGCGGCATTGACAACAAGCTCATCGACTTCACGGTTGATAAGAACGAGCACAAGCAGGGGCTGCTTCTGCCTGGATCGCGAATCCCGATCCTTGCCCCTGAGGCTTTACTTGAGCACCAGCCTGACTATGCAGTCGTGCTGCCCTGGAACCTTGCCACCGAAATCATGGAACAACAGGCCGAGTACGTCAGGCGTGGTGGCCGGTTTATTCTTCCGATCCCGTCGCCGCGAATCGTCGGCGCGAACGAGCTGCCGGAGGCGGCTTAGTCGGATTCCCAACACCCAAATCATCAGAGCTACGGAGGACACAATGAGAGTTTTAGTCACTGGAAACAAGGGTTACATCGGTCGCGTGCTGACAGGGGTTCTGGCTGCGGACGGCCACGAGGTCGTCGGCATCGATGCCGGCTGGTTTGCGAACTGCAAGTTCGACTACCCTCTGCCTGAGGTACCCGGACGGCAGCTCGATCTCCGCGACCTCGGGGTTCGCGACTTCGAAGGCTTCGACGCCGTCGTCCATTTGGCCGCGATCTGCAATGACCCGCTGGGCAATCTGAACGCGGACCTTACGAATGAGATTAACTTCGTCGCATCGCTGCGGTGCGCCAGGCTGGCGAAGAAGGCGGGCGTCAGCCGATTCCTTTTCTCGTCATCCTGCAGCCTTTACGGAGGCGGCGGTTCGGGCGCGGTCGACGAGACGTCGGAGCAGGAACCGATCACCGCTTACGGCCATTCCAAAAAGGCACTGGAGCAGGCGCTGCTGCAGTTGGCTGACGAGAGCTTCTGTACCGTGTCGCTGCGCAATGCAACGGCGTATGGGGCTTCACCTGCTCTCCGCATGGACCTCGTGCTTAACGAATTCATCGCCGACGCCTATACGACCGGGCGCGTGGTGGTGAAGAGCGACGGTACTCCGTGGCGCCCGATGGTTCACATCGAAGATATCGCGCATGCTTTCGTCGCGGCACTGAATGCCCCGGCCAGTCGCGTATGCGGCGAGGCCGTGAACGTGGGCGGTGACGCGGAGAACTATCAGGTCCGCGATCTGGCGAGAATCGCCTGCCAGGAGGTTCCCGGGGCGGAGGTCGATTACGCAAGTGGCGGCGGTCCGGACAAGCGCAACTACCGAGTGAACTTCGCCAAAATCGGGCGTCTCTTACCCGACTTCCGGCTGCGGTGGACTGCACGCACAGGGGCGGCGCAACTTCATGAGGCATACCGACGGGCTGGTCTGACCAAAGAAATGATCAGCGGACCGCAGTTCAGGCGACTTCACCACATCCAGCGCCTCATCGACTCGAAGCAACTGGACAACTCGCTCCAGTGGCGCTTTGCGGACCGCACCGCAATGGCAGCGTGAGTGAGCAGGATCAGCCATGACAAACTTTTCGCAGGTAAACTCGCGCCCTATCCCGGTTACCGGGCCGTGGATCACGCAGAAGGAGATCGACGCGGTGGCAGACGCCGCCGCGAATGCATGGTACGAGAACGCAACGCTGTACCATACGCGTTTCGAAAAGGCGCTCGCAGCATACACCGGCCGTAAACACGCCATCGCTCTGCCGCACTGCACGTCGGCCATTCACCTCGCGCTGGCATCACTCGGCGTGGGTCCCGGCGACGAGGTCATTGTGCCTGAAATCACGTGGATCGGCACGTCGGCCCCCGTGAAGCAGTTGGGAGCTCGGACCATCTTCGCGGACGTTGACGAGAAGACCTGGTGCCTCGATGCGTCTTCCTTCGAGCGATGCATTTCGCGTCGCACAAAAGCAGTGATCCTCGTCGATCTCTATGGTTCCTTCCCTGACATGGATGCGGTCCTCGAGATCGCCGCGGATCATCGAGTCGCAGTTATCGAAGATGCGGCGCAGGCGATTGGAGCCGAGTTCCACGGGCGGAAAGCAGGAAGCTTTGGGCTTGCGAGCGCGTTCAGCTTCCATGGCACCAAACTGTTGACGACCGGCGAGGGCGGCATGCTTCTCACTGACGATGACGAGATGAACCGCCGGTGCCGGTATCTGGCTGATCACGGACGCGAGCCGGGCACCAGGCTGTTTTGGAACACAACGGTCGCCTATAAGTACAAGATGTCAGCGCTACAGGCGGCTATGGGACTGGCTCAACTCGAACGCATTGACGAACTGGTGGCGCGTCGCCGGGAAATCTTCGGCTGGTACCGCGAAGAGCTTGCGTGCAACCCGGAGCTGGTTCTGAACTTCGAGCCGCCCGACACGAAGAGCACGTTTTGGATGACGACCGTTATCGTTCCTGAACGCTACGAAATCGAGAAAGAGCAGATCATGCAGGCACTTGGTGAGAGAGGTATAGGAACGCGGCCATTTCAATATCCGCTCAGTTCCCTTCCTGCTTACATGGACGCGCCGGATGCACCGACTGCGCCAACGCGCAACGTAAACGCATACCGCCTGTCGCCTCGCGGCTTCAATCTTCCGAGCGGCTTCAACATGGATCGCGAGCAGGTCCGTTACGTCAGCCATTGTCTGCTCGAAATTCTTGCCGGCGCGGAGCGTCACGCCGGCGCACATTCGAAGCTCTCTTTGGCCAGCTGAGTCTCTCCCGTGGCTCCGATTGCCACTTCCGGCACCACCTACTAAAAACAACACACAGAGGTTGAATCGATAATCATGAGCCGACTCTATCCAGTTCTGCGAAGCGGGGATGCGCCGATGGGCAGCATGTTGCCCGCTGAAACCGGAGACTATCTTGAAGCATCAGTCCTGGCGTCCGCCGAAGAAACAGGAATCATCGAAAGCGCTTTTTCGGCTTTCCGGAGGCACTGGCTTGTCTTCGCCTCCATCGTTTTCACCTGCACCGCGGCTTCGCTCGCAGTGACCCTTTCGAAGCCGCCTGTCTACCGTGCCCGCGCCCTCGTGGAAGTGATGGGGATGAACGAGAACTTTCTAAATCTCCATTCGATGGACCCGAACACCGCGAATGGCGATGCTCCGGGCTCCGGCGAAATGTACCTGCGGACGCAGATCGAAATTCTGCAGAGCGAAACAGTGGTGGGGCGAGTGGTGGACAAGCTACACCTCGCCAGCCGTCCGGAATATCAGCGATCCGACGGGAGCGCGCTGGCTGGCATATATCGTGCCCTCGGAGCCGCTCCGGCTATCAGTGCTAAACCGCGCGAGCGAGCTATTGACGAAGCGCTAAGCAATTTGCGTGTGCAGCCATCCAAACAGGCCAGTATGCTCACGATCGCTTTCAGTTCGACGGACCGGGAGTTCGCCGCCGCGTTCGTCAATGAGTTGACAAAGCAGTACGCGGAAGAAGCTCTCCAGTCCCGTTGGCAGGCCAGTAAACGGACCGGTGAATGGCTGCACAGTCAACTGAGTGACGTGCGCCGGAACCTCGAATCATCCGAGGCCGCGTTGCAGGCGGCAAACAGGAATCTTGGCA
>JAOAPO010000014.1 GCA_025462945.1 Bryobacterales bacterium | reverse complement strand
GGAACCTCCACCGCTCCACCCCCAGGGATCACTGCGAAGTACACAGGATGTTTCAGAATCGGCTCGACGCCGGTGAGTGGGTCACGGCGTCCGGCAAGCTCGATCGAAAACGATGGTGTCAGTCGCTTGAGATTGCGGAGTCGGAGTCTCGCGTCGCTCGGCGCGCGGGCGGCCACGTTGCGGGGCAGCAGCAATTCGAGTTCGAGGCCGGCGAGCACCAGGCGGCCAAGAAAGCCCGAAACCAGCAGCAGAGCCAGCATCGCGGAGAAGATCAGGAACAGCATGTTGTTCCCGGTGAGAAAGGCACCGCCGCCGATGAGCGACAGCGCAAACAAAAACAGCAGTCCACCCTGGGTGATGCGGTAGCGGATGCGTCCTTTGAAAAATGCGCTTAGGCGTCCGATACGAAAGCTCCTAACCTGACAGACTGCTGGATTACCATTCCCCCGCTGAACGGGTCCGGCTCCCTTACGGTCACGGCTCTTAGAAGCAGCCGGTTGTTGAGCCGTGACCGCGAGGGACGCGGGACCGATTCAATTGGGGAGCGCCTCTTTCACAGCCTCCTACAGCGTCAGTGTCACCTTGCTCAGAGTGCGCGGGCGATCGGGATCCAGATTCTTTTCGGCAGCCAGGTGGGCTGCGAACAGCTGCGCCGGAATGATGTACGGGATCGGCGAGAGTGCTTCGTCCACGCTGAACGGCAGTCGGATTGTGCGCGTTGCCGAAGCCTCGGGCACGCGAGTCTTCATATCCGTGATCAGGACCGTCTCTGCCTTCAGCTCGCGGAGCCGCAACAGCGTTTCGTGCATGGAGCCCCACGTCGGCCCGGAGGGTGCGAACAGGAATGACGGAAAGTTCGCCTCCACCATGGCGATTGGCCCGTGCATAAAATCAGCAGCCGAGAACCGTTCGGCAATCACATACGACGTTTCCATCAGCTTCAGCGCAAACTCGAAAGCATTGGCGTAGTTGAGGCCGCGGCCCACCACCACGGCATGATTCATGAACCGGTAACGACCCGCCAGCGCGGCAATCTCGTCTTCAAGCTTCAGGGCCTCGGCGGCGAGATCGGGCAGCCGCTCCAGGTCCGTGTGCTTGATGTTCGCGCCGAGAGCGCAGGCGACCAGGTACAGCGTCATCAGCTGACCCGTGTACGTCTTGGTGGCAGCCACGCTCTTCTCGCGGCCCGCACGGACCAGGAACACATGTTCCGCGAGACTGGCCAGCGAACTCTGGGCCTCGTTGGTGATGCCCACCGTCAGTGCGCCACACGCGCGAGCCTGTTCCAGCACCAGGTTGGTATCGGTCGATTCACCGGATTGCGAGATCGCCACCACCAGCGCGTCTTTGTAGTCGACCTTCGCGCCGTAAAGGGTGTGGACTGACGGCGCGCAGAGCGAGACTGGAATGCCTGTTGTGATCTCGATGAGGTAGCGGCCGAATTGAGCAGCGTTGTCAGAGGTGCCGCGCGCCGCCATCACCACCAGGCGAGGCGGTTTTTTCTGGATCGCGGCGCGCAGCTTTGCAGCGGCGCGGGTCTCACTTTTCAGCGTTCGGGCGAGAGCCAGGGGCTGCTGCCGAATTTCGTCCAGCATTCGTGACATGCAGCTTCAGTTTAAAACTGTGCCCGCAGCAGGATCTGAAACGTTCGTGCGGCGTCGTTGAGAGGCGACGATGCGGGGAAGCCCGTCGTCGCACCCTGTCGTCCGTAGGTGGAGATGCCAAATGAGGGGTCGCCCAGGAGGTTGCCGGGATTACCGCGATTTGCGTGGTTCAGCACGTTGAAAGCGTCGGCTCTGAAGGTGAGGGTCGCGTTCTCGCGGAGCTTCCACAAACGCGGAATGGCGAAGGTCCGGGAGAGCGATACATCGACGTTGTAGAGCCCGGGCCCGCGGAAGGCGTTTCGTCCTGATGTGCCGGGCCCGGTGTCCTCCGGGAACGTGAAAGCCGCCGGGTTGAGCATCTGCACGCCTCCGTCGACTGCTTTCGGATTCGCGTAATATGCGTTCGACGGGTCGACGAGGTTGGCGCGCTGGTTCACGAAAGAGCCACCTGTGAGCGGATGAAAATCTGACGCCGCCAGGACCGTGAAGGGAGTTCCTGTGCGGAATGCCGCCATGTAGGCCGCCTGCCAGCCTTTGGCAATCCGAAACCTTGATTCTGGTGACCAGATACCGGTGAGAAAAACGCTGTGTCGCTGGTCGAAGCTGGAATTGCCCCGATCGCCGCTCGCATCGTACTGCCGCGCGAACGCTGCTCGCAGGGCGCTGGCATTCGCGCTGCCCACAGATGTGAAGCTGAGGTCGAAGAAGTCGCCGGTCAGGGGATCACTCTGGTTGTCGATGGAGCGACTGAGAGTGTACGCCGCCTGTAACTGCACGGTGCGCAACCGATACCGCAGCAGCGCTCCCATGGCGTAGTAATCGGCGTAGCCCTGGCTGGAACGCCACGAGATGTCCGCGAAAGCAGGCTGAGGCCGCCCGAGTCCGACACCGGTGGTGTACTGGCGGTTGACGACGTCCGTTGAGATCAGCCGCCGCGACTGGGCCGTTGTGAAGTTAACGTCGAGGGTCAGAGCTTCTCCGATTGCCTGCTGTACGCCAAGGAAGGACGACATGGAGTAGCCATTCTTAAGGTTGGGGTCAATTTGCGTCAGGCCTGGTGTGTCATTCGTTAACCCCGTATACTTCTTCAATAAAGCAGCCGGTCCGGCCAGATAGTTGAGAGAAGGTTCCGACACGTAGAAGATGGGGATCAGATACCGATTGGCCCGAACATTTTGCCAGAGGTTGTCGAACGGCCGGTCATAGAACAGACCGAAGCCGCCGCGGATCAGAGTGGTGGACTTGCCGAAGGGATCCCAGGTAAATCCGGCGCGGGGTGCCCAATTCCCGTTGTCGGTGCCGAAGAGTTGTTGGGTTCCGGAAGACGGGGCCACAAGTTTGCTCCCTGCCAACCGTTCATTCAACGTGTTACCGGGACCTTGCAGCAGCAGAGCGTCTTTGACCGCACCCGTGTTTGACGGGGCGGCAAACCTCTCATAGCGCAGCCCGAAGTTGACGGTCAGCCGTCGAGCGACGCGGAAGCTGTCCTGCGCAAACAAGAACGAGTTGTTGTAGCGGTAACTGCGATCGTAGGATGGCGGCGTCTGCTCTGTGACGGTGCGGTCGATGGCCGTGCGGAACAGGTATGGATTGTCAAACATGAACGCCTGGAGCCCTTCAAAAAGGAAGTACGAATCCTTGCCAGCCGTCAAGTATCCACTGTTCAGGCGCAAAACAAAGCCGCCGCCCGCAGTAAGCACGTGTCGATTCAGCGTCACCACGGTGGAATGAAGCGTCTCGATGGAGCGGTTGTGGTTGCGGTATCCATACTGCAGGATGCTGCCGGGAAGAGTCGGCGAGATGCCGATGGTGAAGTCCGGTGAGACGGCTAAGGCCGGGATTTCCGGATGCGGCCGATCCCATCGCAGGTCGTCATCACTGTAGCTGACCTTGGTTTCACTGGTTACGCGCGGAGTCCAGGAGCGCTGCCAGTTGCCTGCGAGCCCCGTGGTGGTTTGCCGCAGCGGGGTGATGAAATCCGGATACGGCGTCCAGGCGAAGTCGGGCTGGTCCTGTTGGCCTGTCGACAGCCGGGCTGAGAAGTGATCGCGGCCGGTTTTGCTGACGTAGTCGCCGCGTTGCAGTGCGAGCAGCCGGTTCACCACCACGGGCGGTGAAACCTTGTAAAATTCCACCACTCGCTTCGACTCGATCACCGGGAACGGAAACTTCTTTAGTAACTGGGTGGCAATCCGCGTGGCGGGAGCTCCGAACCCTGCGATAGTGTTCGTTGTTGGCAAGAGAAAGGTGTCTTCGCTGGCGGTGCTGTGGCTGATCAGCTTCTCCAGCGAGCTCGAAAAGAACAGTCTGGATCGCAGGGCGCCACGCGGGACAACGGGTCCGCCAAACTGGTAACCGAACTGATTTTCCCGCATCTTGTGTCTGGGTTTGCCGAGCCGGTTGTCTGCGAAGTCCGTGGCATTGAGGACGTCATTTTTCAGGTACTCGTAGAGGATGCCGTGGTAATCGCCGCCGCCTGCCCTGGTCACGGCGTTGGCCACGAAGCCCGCAGTACGGCCGTACTCGGCTGAGTAGTTATTGGTGGAGATGCGATATTCCTGAACCGATTCAGGTGCCACGCGGACGAGGGGTCCGGTGATCAGGTGGTTGTCGTTCTCCACGCCGTCCAGCAGGTAGTTCGACGCGGAGGGACGCTGCCCGGCAACGCTGACGCCAAGCCCGCGGCCCGTGCCGGAGTCGGCCGCCACACCAGGCAGGCTCACCAGCATTGTGTAGACATCGCGTCCCTGGAGCGGGAGTGCGGCGATCTGCTTCGGGTCGATTACGTATGATGCCGAGGTGTCGAGTGTTCCGCGCGAGCCCTTCTGCGACTCGAACGAGCCTGAACGGCTGGCATCCACGTCGGGTCCGAAGAACGTCACGATCGTCCTGGTGCCTGGCAGAAATACGCTTCGATATTGACCTGACTCCCAAACGTCATTGAGAGGGCGGAGGCGAAAATCGATGTTGAGACGCGCGGCCACGGGCAGTTCCAGTTGCTGCAACTCCTGCGGCTGATACGAATCCGCTGTGGTGCGGATGGTGTAAGTGCCGGCTGAGAGCAGCGGCAGGAAGTAGTACCCGAGCGCATCGCTCCGCGCCGTGCCAGTGGCTGCGAGCGTGGTGCCGCTGAACGCCACCGATCCCCCGGCTACGGGGCGCCCAGTGACCGAATTCAGAATCCGCCCGGAGATGAGGCCCTGCGTGGTCTGCGCCCCGAGCGACAGGACTACGGCGAAACAGGCGAGTACGAGCCGTGCTGTAAATCGCATTCTCTATAGCTTAGGGTACTGAGGGCTCAGGCAGCTTGATCCCCGCCTTCGAAAGATTTGCAAGCGGCACAGTGCCGTCCATGGTCCCGAAATCGCGGGGGTGCTGCCGATTACCGGTGAGCTTCGAAACGTCTTTCGTCACGAAGTCGATGACCTCGCCGGAAGTCACCACTCCGTCTTTGTCTGCGTCGGCGGCACCGTCAAGGGCGCGAAGCAGAGACCAGGTGAATGCGCCGTGGCCGCCGCCATACTCCGGGCCCTCATTTGAGAGCTCCTTCGGTCGCGCTGCCATCAGGCCAAGAAGTTCCCCGGGCGCTTCACCGATCTTTTCTACGACGCCACCGATGGCCGACGATTTCTGGCCCGCGATCGTAGCGGCCCGGCAAACGTCAGCCAGGAGGATGACATGGCCGGCGGTATTTAGCTGCTGCTCCACCAGCGCCCGCAGCTCGCTCATTGGCAGTGACGTCGAGCCCAGGTTCGCGGGGTCGCTGTCGTAGGTCAGGATGTAGGCGCCGTCGGCGTCCACCGTGCCGTGGCCCGCCATCAGGATGTAGACGGTGTCGTTTTTACTCGGCTTGTCCTTAAGGAACGTCTGGAAGGCGTTGCGGATGGCGGCCGTTGTTGCCTGCCCGTTCACGAGCGTCAGGACCTGCTCGGCCGGAACAGAGCCGCCCCGCGGACTGGCCAGAAAATCGTGGAACATCTTCGCGTCCGCGTCCGGATATTGGAGCCACAGGTCATGCGGAAGCACCTTGTATTCAGAGATGCCGACGATGAGGGCGAATGTCTTTCCCTGCGCAGCTTCGGCCGCAACCAGTGAGTGAGTCGGACTCAAAAAGGCGCAGCACACGATCGCTGCGGCAAGGCGGATCATAAGCCGAGGATAGCGCGTTTTCATACCAAACTACGGGTAAAAAGCATCAGTCTTGTATGGGACAATCCATCAATATGATCTATTCAGTAATCAAGCGTACAGCTGTTACGGTCGCTTTGTGCTGCGCTGGTCTCGCGACCATCGGCTCCGCGACCACGCTGCAGCGCCTGAGCTTTGAAGAGTTAACGGATACCTCGGATCTCATTGTTGCCGGAAAGGTAACACGAAGCTGGTCGGCCTGGGACGCCGGCCACCGCTACATATGGACCCACTACTCCGTGGCTGTTTCCGCGACTGAGAAAGGAGTTCAGGCCGCGACGGTTGAACTCGCCGAGCCCGGAGGCGTTGTTGAGGGTATGGGTATGACGATCGCTGGGTCAGTTGCCTACAAGGTCGGTGATGAGGTATTGGTGTTCGCCCAGCGAATGGCCAACGGCGTGATTCGGACGGCGGGCTGGGGACAGGGTAAGTACACCATCCAGGCCGACGGTAAGTTGCGCGCAGAGATTGCGTCGCGCGCCGTTGAGTACGTGGATCTGAAAACGGCCACCACCGGCATTGAGCCGCTAAGATCGCTGGATGGTCTGACGCTGCAGGAAGCGCGGTTGCGAGTAGCTTCGCGTTTGCGGTCCACGGGTACGGCCAACACCGGGATGGTGAAGTAATGAACCGCTCACAACGCGTTCTCGCAGCAGGTGCCCTGCTTCTGGCACCCGCGTTCGGCTACATTCGCCTCAACTCCTCCGTGGACTCCGGGCCCGCGGTTCCGCTTCGCCGGTACGACAACAGAGCTATCCAGTACTACATCAATGACAAAGTCGCCGCTGGTGCAACGTCGAGCGCTACGGGCGCTTCCGTCAAGGTCATCGCCGACTCCAGTGACCCGGTGACAGGCATCCGTGAGGCTTTTTTCCAATGGGGACGAGTGGGGGGCGATCTCAAGTTTCTTCCTCTGAAGACAACTGCTGCCGTGCATGACGTGAGCGACGGCCGCCATATCGTGGTGATCGGTGGACCCGAGGATCTGGCGGTTCTGGGTGTGGTTCCGGGCAAGCCCTCCTCCGGCGCTCTGGCCCTGACCGTGAACTTCTCGTCCGCGCAGGACGGCACAACCGTTGAGGGAGTCAGCGTAAAGAAGGGCGACATACTTGATTCCGACATCGTCCTCAATCCCAGCGGGTATCTTTTCTCCACTGACGGTTCAACTCCGATCGATATTCAAACCATACTGACCCACGAGATCGGTCATGCGCTTGGGCAAGACCACTCCGGCTTGCTTGGTTCCACCATGTTTCCGCTCTCGGCTATTGGCAATTCAGCCGTACTGAGCCAGAGGCTGATCTCAGCGGATGAGCGCGCGTTCGTCACCGCCGTGTACCCGGCTCCGAATACCGCCAGCGGTACACTGACCGGCAAAGTGACGCTCGCCGGGCTCCCGCTGAAAGGTGGGCTCGTTACGGCCACTGACCTTGCTTCTGGCGTGATGCTTGGCGGGTTGACGGGCACCGACGGCGTTTATTCGCTGGTGGTGCCACCCGGCAGCTATATCATCTCGGCCGAACCCTTCAACTCAATTGTGGCTCCGGGCGATATCATCAGCCTCAACGGAGCGCCAGTAACCATCGGGTTTCAGCACACCTTCGCTGGCGGCGCCACTCCCTCCACCTTCGCGGTGAGCAACGGTGGCACAGCGACCGCTGACTTTGCCGTGAACGTCGCAGGCGGCAGCCTTACGCTGCCACTAACCGCGCTCGGAGTAGCGAGCGGCAGAGGCGATATCCGCAATGTGGTTGGGATGAC
>JAOAPO010000002.1 GCA_025462945.1 Bryobacterales bacterium | reverse complement strand
CAAAGTCCCCACCGACTCCAATCGCATGGCCGAACTCGCGAAGTGCATAAAGTTCAGTCGCGATGCGCTGACGGGATAGGGGGGGACACGCTAGCAGGGCCCGACTTCATGAGAGCCCTATGTTTCTCCTGGTGCGAACGCGCGGGAGAAGTGCGCCAAACCGCGAGCTTCCCACCTGCGGGATCCGGACCTATACCCATCCCTGCTGATGAGGAAGAAGCCGACCAAACCGGAAAGCCTCCCTACCGCCGCGGGGAACTACGCCGGCCTGCTGAACGACATTAAGCAGCGCATTCGTTCGGCTCAAGTGCGCACTGCGATGGCAGGCAACGCCAGCATGCTCATGCTCTATTGGGAAATCGGCGGCGTGTTGGCAGGGCGCCAAAAAAAAGAAGGCTGGGGTGCGGCCGTCCTGCCCCGGCTGGCAGTCGATCTTCGCAATGACCTGCCTGAGGTGAAGGGTTTCTCTGCCCGCAACCTTAAGCTCATGACTCAGTTCTTCCGGGAATATCCGCACTTTGCCGCAATTGGGCAACCGCCCGTTGCCCAATTGGCCGGCCATCCGACGACTGATGAATCTGGACCACGATCCGTGACCGAATTAGCGAATCGTCTGTTCCGAAACGCAAAAGGGCAACCGCCAGTTGCCCAATTACCCGCCGAGTCAAACGACGTCCCAATTTGGCAGGAGGCAGTTGCCAAATTGCCGTGGGCGCACAACGTCATCCTGATCCAGAAGGTCAAAGACCTGCCCACGCGCCTCTGGTATGCCCGCCAAGCTTTCGCGCACGGCTGGAGCCGCGATGTTCTTGCGCTCCAGATTCAGAGCCAGGCCCATGAGCGTCAGGGCAAGGCCGTCACGAACTTCACCCAAACCCTCCCGCCGCCGCAGTCCGACCTCGCCTCCCAACTGCTCAAGGATCCCTACCTCTTCGATTTCCTCACCCTCGAAAAACCCTTTCACGAACGCGAGCTGGAGACCGGCCTGCTTCGGCATCTGCAGGATTTTCTCGTCGAGCTTGGTGCCGGGTTCGCCTTCGTCGGCCGGCAGGTTCATATGGAAGTCGGCGACGACGACTTCTATCTCGATCTTCTCTTCTACCACCTCAAGCTCCGCTGCTTCATCGTGATCGATCTGAAGGTCGGCCCATTCAAGGCAGAGTATGCCGGCAAAATGAACTTCTACCTGAACGCCGCCGACGACCGCTTGCGCCACCCCAGCGATCAGCCCAGCCTCGGCCTCATCCTCTGCCAGGACAAGAACCGCATCGTCGCCGAGTACGCCCTGCGCGGCCTCCAGAAAGCGATCGGCGTCTCCGAATACCAACTCACCCGCGCCCTGCCGAAGCAGCTCCAGAGCGCCCTCCCGAGCGTTGCCCAAATCGAGGCTGAACTGTCTGCGCCCGCCGCCAGCAGAACTGCCAGAAAAGCCGGGGGAGAAAAATCCGTATGAAGTCCCTCCCGCAAATGTGAGTCAGTCCAACGCATCCTCGGGCCGCTGTATTTGGAGATGGCGATCGTGTTAGTCTCCGCCTGGGCGCGGCCTGAGTTTCTTCCGGAGTCCTGGCTTTACGGCGAACGCGAAAACTTGCCCTGGACCCACGCCGAACTTGTATTCGCGGAAGTCGAGCGGCAGCGGTAGACTCGCAGTACCTGATGAAGCGTTTCCTCATTGCGGTATTTTAGCGGTTGCGGTGGCCGCCGCATTCGTAGCGGCGACAGTGGCCAGGCGAACCAACCTGTTCAGCAAGGCTAAGGTGGCACACCAAGCTGGATGAGCAGGAGTTGCGACGGTTGCGATATATCTTCGTCACGGAGCGAGGCGCGCTTCTTCACTTCAGGTTGGCACCATTTCTCCTCGTTCCCAAAGTTAGCGGAGCGCTTTGGGAAGGGCCCGAAACTCCGTTTCCCTCACGGCTCCGCATCGGGATGGATCACCGAAAGACGCGCCGGCGGCCGAGAGATGGTTGGGAGGCGCTCGCCCACCCTTCGATCCCCAATGCTGTTTTCGCAGCGCGCCGCATGTTTCATCGCGAACATGGGTTTCCCCGCGAACATGGCCGGTGTTTTGACGGCGCGTTAGGCTTCTGGGCAGCGTGCGTCCGCCGCGCCGCTGTGCAAGCTCAATCTGCCCGTGTGAGCCCGAGCACTTTCACGTGCCGATCAGCGAAATCGATCCAATAGTGAACCGCGATGCCGTAACAAATAAACCGGTTGAGCAGTCGCCCCTCTTCGCCACGTTCCTCAAACTCACTGATGGCATCGGGGAACTCTTTGGGGCGTAGAAACTCGTTGCGCAAAGAACGACGAAGCCGGATCGGTAGACGACTTAACTGCTCAACGACTTCCCAGTCCACGAACAGCCGGTATGGCTTCAAGAATTGGTCCGGTCGAGTCCCAGCGCGTGATCGAGGTCTTCTTCGGGCACCCAATGGGCCGGGTCGTGGTCGTCGATCTTCTGCGCGAGCGTGCGCCGAAAATCCGGGTCGTTTTTGCGACCCAAGGCCAGCAGATGGCCAATCAATTCGCGGCGCTGCTCGCGCGTGAAGGTCGCGGATTCCGCTTTGATCTGCTCGAAACTCACGACGGCAGATTACTGGATTTCCCCGCTCGGTGCAACGCCGACCTCACGGCTGATGAAGGTCATCAAGGCGCGACCGGCAACCCAGGGCGATCCAGGTTTCCTAGGGCCATCGCAGAGAGAAGGGGCGAGTTGTGGGTCAGTTGTAGTCAGTTGTTACAATCGACAATCCGCGCGTGAGCGGATCGCGTTGAATGTGCAAACGTTGGTCTGGAGTCCCCCGGTATCATTCCACCTTCCCCACCACCGCCTCGATGTGCGGCGGCAGCAACGCGGGCGTGAGACTGGGGACGATCTGGTAGAAGCCCTGGTTGCCGAGGGATGGCTGGGAGGCGCTCACCCAGGCATGGACGATGTCGCCGTCGTGCGCCTTCGCCTGGCTGGGCCAGCTTCCGCAGAACTTGCTGGCGGGCTGCGGGAGGTTGGAGGCAAAGGTCAGCGGATACGCGTAGCGGGCGCCGCTGGTCATCACGGTGACGAGTTCCACGCTGAAATCCGTGAACGGCCAGGGCCAGGGATAGGTGGAGCCGGGGTTGGGCGTGTCGGGATTGCCGATCTTGCAGCCGCACATCATGGTGACGATGGCGGAGCAGTGGACGGTCTTGCCTTCGAGTTCATGCTTCACGTCGCTGATGCACAGGCCGGGCACTTCGATGACCAGGCCTTCAGGGGTGGTGGCCAGGGCGTCGAGGGGATTGGCCATGCCGATGTTGACGCCGGGCAGCACGGTGATGGATGCCTCCGCCCGGCGCCCCTGGCCGGGGTGACTGAGCGGGCCGAAGACGTTGACGGTGAAGGTGGTGGGCTTTTCGATGCTCACCGTGAGGGTGACGCCCACGGTCCCGGCATCGGTGGCGTAGGGATTGGAGCGGCGCACCGGGTCCATCAGATTAGCCGGCCCGGCTTCCTTGCCATCGGTGTAAACAAAGCTCCACGCGGCGAGTTGGCCGGTGGCGTCGTCCGTGATGAAGACCACGGCGCTGATGTGCTGCGGAGTGGTATGCAGGGCGCGGGCGGCATCGGGGCCCAGGTACTTGCCCCCGCGCGCGGCGGGGCGGATGAGGATTTGGGTGTCGAGG
>JAOAPO010000630.1 GCA_025462945.1 Bryobacterales bacterium | reverse complement strand
TTCACTCACCAGTTTAGGCCAGTTGGCACTGCCTCCGTGGGAGCTTTTGGCCGTCGTGATACAACCACTACATGAATCGGCGCGGTTTCATGCATGTGGCGGGGACAGGCCTCCTCGCAAGGGCTTTTGCGGCTGGTCAGGCGGGGAGTTCGATCGGTGCCGGGATCAAGCTTGGCTTCGATACCTATTCGGTCCGGGCGTTCCAGTGGAAGGACATTCAGCTTCTGGACTTCGCGGCGAGCCTCAAGGTGGATACTGTCCAGATTTCAGACTCCGCCGACTATGCGAGTCTGGATGCCGCGCACCTTACCAGAGTGAAGGCGCACGCGGCGAAGCTCAACATCGAAGTGGACTCCGGGATTGGCAGTATCTGTCCTCTCGCGAAAGGCTGGAAAGACCGAGGGAAGACTCCTGAGCAGGAACTAGCCGAGGGGCTCAGGATCGCCAAAGCTGTTGGCGCCAGGGCGATGCGCTGCGTGATGGGCGGTGTGGACGATCGTCGAACTGGTCGCCCGATCGAGGAGTTGATGGAGTCGACAATCAAAATCTTCCGTTCGGTCAAGGCGCAGGCGCAGGATGCGAACGTGAAGATCGCCATCGAGAATCACGGCGATATGACGGCACCCGAGACCCGCACGGTGATTGAAGAGAGCGGCAAAGACTTTGTCGCGTCCTGTCTCGACACGGGGAATCCGGTCTCTGTCATGGAAGATCCCATGTTGACGCTGGAAGTGCTTGGGCCGTACGCCGTCACGACTCATGTACGTGATTCCGTGGTCTTCGAGCACCCTCGCGGAGCGGCCGCGCAGTGGGTTGCATTGGGGGATGGCGTGGTGGACTGGAAGGCTTTCTTCACGCTCTATCAGAAGGTCTGTCCGAAGGCTTTAATGCAGCTCGAAATCATCACTGGCCGGCCGCCCCAGATTCTGTCTTACTACGAGAAGGATTGGTGGACGCGCTTTTCGAAGATGCCCGCCAGGGATTTCGCGCGCTTTGAGGAGATGGCGAAGAAGGGCCATCCGTACATGGGTTCGATGGTGATCGAGGATTCGCCGGGTGCGAAGCCGGCCGAGTACACCGCAGCGCTAAAGGAACAGCAGCGCTACGACCTTGCGCGCAGCATCAGCTGGGCACAGAAAGAACATGGTATCGGGCTGAACTGGAAGCGCTAAACCGGCTTGGCGATATCGCGGTGTGACACGCGTGCCTGAAAGCCAGCGGTGGCGATGTTCTTGCGAATGTCATCAGCGATCATCACCGAGCGGTGGTGTCCGCCGGTGCAGCCAATGCCGATCGTGAGATAGCTCTTACCTTCACGGATGTAGTGGGGCAGGAGATAGATCAGCAGGTCTGAGATTCTTTGGATGAACTCAGCGGTTTGCGGAAATGATCGGATGTAGCGGGCCACTGCGGGATTACGTCCTGTCAGCTGCTTGAACTTGGGGATGTAGTTCGGGTTCGGCAGAAAGCGCGCGTCGAAGACGAGATCGCAATCGGGCGGCAGACCGTGCCGGTACCCGAAACTCACCACGTAAACCAGAATTTTCGCCTGATCACCTTCCGCTGAGAACTTCTGCCGGATGAAATCGCGCAGCTCGTGGACGTTGAACTTCGACGTTTCGATGGTGAGGTCTGCAAGCGCGCTGATTGGCTTCAGCAGGGAACGCTCGGCCTCGATACTCTGGGCAATCGGGACGTCGCCGCCGCCCAGAGGGTGGGGTCTGCGGGTCTCACTGAAGCGGCGCATCAGCGCTTCGTTGGCCGCATCCAGGTATACGAGCCGCACAGAAAGCTGGGACCGGAGCTTGCGAAGAATACCGGGAAGCCGCTTCAGGCCGGCGCCTTCACGGGCATCGACGACAAGAGCGGAGCGGCGGCCCGAAGCGGAATCGCTGGCAAGTTCTGCGAACTTGGGGATCAGGTCCACCGGGAGATTGTCTACCGAGTGGTAGCCGATGTCTTCAAGTGAACGCAGCACCGACGCTTTACCCGAACCGCTCATCCCTGTGATGATGACCAGTTCGGCCGCCGGTGCTGCTTTTTTTACAGCTCTAGGCTCCGGTGCTGACTTTTTCGATGGTCGTTTCAGTTTTTGGAGCACGCTTTGCGTCTCGCCACTTTTCTTTCAGGCGGATCGCCTGTGCCTCCAGCTTACCTGCTGCCTGGTGAATTGCGCTAAACAGGTCTGCGTCGGACGCTTTTCCGACGAGATCGTGATGGTGGTAATGCGATGTGACTTCTGCGTGATGCAAGTGCCTCTCGTGCGCCAGCACTACATGAAGCCCTGCTTCTCCCTTTCCGTTATCCAGTAGCTTCCCTGTTTTCTCAAACTCATGTTCCAGCTTGCGCGTCTGCTCTTCGGAGAGCTCAACGTGGCGTCCTGCCCAGGTTACTTTCATGCTTTTAACATCGCACAATGGGTTCGGGAAGGTACACGGCCCCCCGGTGTTTAGGCCCGTTTCGGAGTGGATGTCCGTACCGGTCCTGTTACTTAGGAATCTGTGCTGTTGGCGGGCGGCGCTTAGTCGCGCGTTCGGCGCTGGTGGGTTGACGGGATTTTCAGGTCTTCGCGGTACTTGGCGACCGTTCGTCGCGTGACCTCGATGCCTTCTTCCAAAAGCTTCGCTGTGATGTGATCGTCGGTAAGGGGCCTGCGCTTGTCCTCATCCTCGATCATCTTCTTCACTCTGCGCTTCAGGAGCAGCAGGGGCGTCTCGCCGCCCGATGGCCCTTGTACGGCTTCGGAGAAGAAGTAGCGCAGTTCGTATACACCGTGCGGCGTATGTGCGTACTTGTTGGCTACGGCACGGCTGACGGTGGAAGGGTGAACGCCGACTTCCTCGGCAACGTCCTTGATCATCATGGGACGCAGCAGGTCGATGCCCTGCGAGAGGAAATCGCCCTGCCTGCGGCGGATCGCTTCACAGACACGAAGGATGGTCTGCTTGCGCTGTTCGATGCTCTTGATTAACTGGATTGCCGAAGTGTAGCGGTCGCGAACGTAATCGCGAACGTCTTTGGTGGCGCCGTTATCGCGGTCGAGCATCTTGCGGTAATCCGCGTTGAGACGCAGCTGCGGCAACTCGTCGTCGTTCATCTGGATGATGAAGTCTTCGCCGTCCCGGATGAAGTAGACGTCTGGCTCAATGGCGCGTTCGCCCGGGCCCGAAAAACGCATTCCGGGGCGCGGATCGAGGTGACGAATCATGGATACCGCGATGTCGATGTGCTCCTGCGGACGGCCAAGAAGCTTCGTCAGCTCTTTGAACTGACGCATTTCCAGCATCCGCATATGATCGGAGACGATCTTCCATGCGACGCCGCCCCGTCCGTTCTTGCTTTCGATCTGCAGCAGCAGGCACTCTCTCAGGTCGCGCGCCGCTATACCGGCAGGGTCCAGGCCCTGCACAGCCTTCAGCGCCGCATCGAGGACTTCCCGCGTATATTCACCCTGCTCTGCCATCTCTTCCATCGAGGCAATCAGGTAGCCGTCTTCATCGAGATTCCCGATAATCGTCTCAGCGGCATCGCGAATTTCTTCGTCCAGTACGCAAAGACTCAATTGCGAGCGAAGATAGTCGGGCAGCGTCTGGGGTTGAGAAAGGAAGGTTTCGAAGGAGGGCTTCTCGACCGATTCAGAGGCCGGCGACTTGTAGCCCGGATCCAGATAATCATCAAAGAAGGAACCGAAATCGATTTCGTCGAAGGGATCGGCGGTGGTCGTCTCGCTGGGCTCTGTTATCTCAGGAGAATCCGCGGAGATTTCGTGGCTTGGGATTGCCGACCCGTCCACCACCTGCTGGGCTTCCGACTCCAGCTGGATGTTGGCCGCTTCCAGCATCTCGCGATCCGCCGGCTCCGCGTTGTTACGCTCTGCCTCGAGCAGCGGCTGTAGCTCTTCGGGAGAGATTTCCTGCGAGCCGTCCAGACTTTCCTCAAGGACAGGGTTGTCAACCATTTCCTGGTTGATCATTTCCTTGAGTTCCAGCCGGTTCAGCTGCAGGATGGTCACCATCTGGACCAGGCCCGGCGTCAGAATTTGCTTCTGCGCCACCTTCATCTGCAACCGGGGGGATAACATGCTCACGCCTCAATTATAGGCGGGAAGGCAGGCATTCGGATACCCGTCTCTGCGTAAAAGCGGTGTACGGGAAGTCCAATTTCTGCTCATCTATTAGGTTCGTTGCGTTATCTCTCACGTTTAGCGAGGCCGTCGCGCGAATGTCAACCGATAGGCGTCTCTGTAGTACGTACAACTACATCTCTCGGGGCGATGATGAATGTACACATGTCCACGCTTCGAGGGAGGGTCTTGTGAGCAATGCCGAACACCTATCCCCGAGCGCGAGGAGTGTCCGGCAGTCATGATGTTCGTGCAGTCGCTCACGGGCGCCCTTGCCGATGAAACGTAGCGTAGATCCTGCGAGATAATACCCGGTGAGCGAGGAACAACAGGCAATGACCACTGCGGAAACTGAGTTGAAGAAGATTAGCCACTTCATGGGCGCCACGACGGTACCCTCCACGTCAGGGCGGTCGGGGATGGTCTGGAACCCCGCCACCGGCCAGCCTCAGGCTCAGGTCGCGTATGCGGGCGCAGAGGAGGTGGATGCCGTTGTTGCCGCCGCGAAGGCCGCATGGCCAGCGTGGCGAGACACCGCGCTGTCCCGTCGCTCTGAGATCCTGTTCAGGCTCCGCGAACTGGTAGATCAGAATCGGCGGCGTATCGCCGAGGCCATCACACTGGAGCATGGCAAGACGGTATCGGACGCGATGGGTGAAGTCGCGCGCGGACTGGAATGCATAGAGTTCGCGTGCGGTATTCCGACTTTGCTGAAAGGCGAGTTCAGTGAACAGGTCAGCCGCGGCGTGGATGTTCTCCAGATCCGGCAGGCGCATGGCGTCGTGGTGGGCATCACTCCGTTCAACTTCCCGGCGATGGTGCCGATGTGGATGTTCCCGAATGCCATCGCTTGCGGAAATGCCTTTATATTGAAGCCCTCGGAAAGAGATCCATCGGCCAGCCTGATACTCGCCGAACTGGCGCATCGCGCGGGAGTGCCGGATGGTATTTTCAGCGTGATTCAGGGCGATCGGGTCGCTGTGGACAGCCTGTTGCACCATCCCGACGTGAAGGCCATCAGCTTCGTTGGCTCAACCCCGGTTGCAAAGTACATCTACGAAACCGGTACCAAGAACGGCAAACGCGTGCAGGCGCTGGGCGGGGCGAAGAACCACATGGTGGTGCTCCCCGACGCCGATATCGGAATGGCTGCCGACGCCGCCGTATCCGCCGCTTTCGGCTCCGCTGGTGAGCGCTGTATGGCTATTTCAGTTCTGGTTGCCGTGGACTCTATCGCCGACCCGCTGATCGCCGCGATTCGGGAACGCATGACGAAGATCAAGGTGGGTCCAGGTCTCGACGACACCAGTGAGATGGGTCCGCTGATTTCGCGCGAGCATCGCGACAGGGTGGCGAATTACATCGACTCCGCCACCGCGGACGGCGCGACCGTGACCGTGGACGGGCGCGAGCATCCGGCCACAGCGGGTAACGGCTTCTTCCTGGGTACCTCACTGCTGGACAACGTGAGGCCGGGTATGAGTTGCTACGACGACGAGATCTTCGGACCCGTTCTGAGCGTGGCGCGCGTGAAAACTTACGAAGACGCGCTGCACATGATCAACAGCAACCCGTTCGCGAATGGCGTTGCCATCTTCACGCGAGACGGCGGTGCCGCCCGGCAGTTCCAGACGGAGGTCGAGGTGGGAATGGTTGGTGTGAACGTGCCGATCCCCGTGCCCGTTGCTTATCACAGCTTCGGAGGCTGGAAGTCGTCACTGTTTGGTGATCTCCACATGTACGGACCGGAGGGCATCACCTTCTACACCAGGAACAAGGTCATCACGAGTCGCTGGCCAGACCCGGCCACGAGCGCCGTAAACCTCGGCTTCCCGCACGCGCGATAACTTTGGGGAGAAGTTTTGGTCCCCGATAGCACTATAGGGTTTGTAGCCCTTAGTGATTATCAGAATTGCTGTTCTGGCATGGGCAGTTGCGGTTGCGCCTGCTCACGCCTCGCCGTTCGATCTGTTTCGGAAGACCGGCGCCATTTTGAAAGCTACACCTGTACAGACCGCGCTTTCCTGCTACGCCGGTGCTGCTCCCGCGCTCCATAAAACCGCTGCGGGAACCATTGCGGACCAGATCGATCAGCCGCTCGAGGTCACTCCCCAGGACCCCGGTCTCTGCATCGCCACGGCGATCAATGCGGTCGGTTACTTTTCGGCGGGAGCGGCCGAGGCGTTACCGTTACCTTCTCTTCCTCTACAGGCAATGGTCCCTGGAGCCGCTCTCGTCGGCAGTGCTCTGATGCTTGCTGGTCTGGCGTCGCGGAAGCGGCGTGACCAGGCGCATCGTTTGCCGGTGCTGCGCCGGAGGCGAACGACGCGCCGGCAGATGGCGCCCCTGTAACGCGGGCCCCGCAGGCGCGCGATCTACTTCAGAACGGTGAAGCTTATCGAAGCCTCGGTCTGTTCCCAGAGAAGGGCCAGGGTCCCCTTGTTGGCGCCATCGTCCCGTAGCTCTACACGGAAAGTCTCGACGGGTTCGGTGAGCGTCTTCAGGTTCATCTTCGTCCGTCCGAGGTCGCGTCCCGCGTCATAGTTCAAGTGGAATTGGCCTGTTTCTTTGTTGACGATGAGGGTCCATTCCTTCTCGCGAGGCAAGGTCCAGATGCTGTACTCACCTTTGGGCAGTTTGAGGCTTCCCACGCGGATGTCCGCACCCACCGTGAAGCCGGTCGCGATGTTTGCGCCCGTGCACCAGACTTCTCCATAGGGCACGAGGCCGCCCATCACCTTGCGACCGTGCATGGACGGTGCATAGTAGTCCACCTTGAACTCGGCGCCGCCGATCGTCTGTTTCACGGTCGCAGCGGGGCTTGAATACTTACCGCGCTGAGCCGGGGCTGCCGCGGCGAACAGCAAGCTGAGGCCAACAACCGTTACGAAGGGAATCCTCATGCAGAAATGCTACCGCAGTTTCACGCCGTAACAAGCTTGAGGAACTCGCGCCCCGTGCGATTAAACTTCTTCTTGCGCCTGTGGATGATTGCAACAGGCCGCAACAAACGCGGTGCATGCAGCGGAATCGACACCAGGCGCTTCTGTTCGATTTCCGCCTGCATCGTTCTCTCCGGTAAGATGCTGACGCCACCACCTTGTGCCACCGCTTCCTTGATGGACTGAATGTTGTCGAACTGCATCGTGATGGAGACTTCGACGTCGTTCTCTCGGAAGAAGCGGTCCAGTTCCTTGCGGATAATCACCTCTTCGTCGAAGGCGATGAAGGCTTCCCCGTTGAGATCGGCGGGCTCCACCATGGTGCGCGAGGCGAGGCGGTGGCCAGGAAATGCAGCCAGCGTCATGCGTTCGTCACGCCATGGGATCACGGTCACGTCTCGTCGGTGCTCGGGATAGCTGATGAAGCCGAGGTCAGCCTGGTCGCCCTCCACTGCCTCGTAAACCTTGTCGGGACGAAGCAATTCGACGTGCAGCGTGGCTTTGGGAAACAGCCGCTGAAACTCCTCTCGAAGGCGCGTCATCTCAGAGAGCCCGATTGAGTAGATGGACGCCACTCGCACCGTCCCCTCAAGTGACTCCACTAAATCTTCCAGTTGCGAGGTGAAATCCTCCTCGCGCCGGAGAACGTCGCGGCAAAGGTCGGCGAAAATCCTGCCGGCAGCCGTCAGTCCCAGCGGACGGGTGGATCGATCCAGCAACTCCGTGCCAGCGCGGCGCTCCATCTCGTGGATGCGCTGCGTCGCCGCAGGCTGGCTGATGTTGTTCAGCTGCGCACCCTTGCTGAGGCTCCGGGTGTGCGCCACATCGCGGAAAAGCTTGCAGTCGTCGAAAAACACTGCACTTATGGTACATAAGAATTTCGAATAATGCAACCTACCTGAATTTCGATTGCATAATACTCCGGGTGCTGGTAGCATGTAGACTTACACGGGGTGTCACCCCGTACCCGAAGGGCCAGCAATATGAATCAGGCTTCAGAGCAAAACATCATCCGTGTCGATGTGAATGGTATTCAGATCGGCGCAACGGGCCTACCCGAGCGTCAGGGCCTTTACGACCCGGCAAATGAGCGGGATGCCTGCGGTATTGGTTTCGTGGCCAACATCAAGGGTCAGAAGTCGCACGAAATCATCGAGAAGGGAATTCAGATTCTCATCAATCTGACGCATCGCGGCGCCTGTGGCTGCGATCCGGAGACCGGCGACGGAGCCGGACTGCTGATTCAGATTCCCCATAAGTTTTTTGCGCGTGAAGCAGCGACCCTGGGCTTCACCCTGCCTGCCGCGGGCGAGTACGGCGTCGGCATCGTCTTCATGCCCGTAGAGCGCCACGAACGCCTCATCACTGAAGGCATTTTCGAGCGGGTTGTTCGTGAAGAGGGCCTGACCCTTCTCGGCTGGCGTGACATGCCGATCGACGGCGACGCAATCGGCCGCGTGGCTCGCGCCTCGCAGCCTTACATCCAACAAATCTTCCTCGGCCGCGGCAACAGCCGCATGACGCAGGACGAGTTCGAACGCAAGCTCTATATCGTCCGGAAGCGAGCCGAAACCGCGGTGAGCGGCGAAAAGGAACTGCAGCACCGGGCGATGTTCTACGTCCCGTCGCTGTCATCCCGCACGATCATCTACAAGGGTCTGTTGCTGGCGCCGCAGATCGCGAAGTTCTACAAAGAGCTTTCCGATCCCGACGTCATGAGCGCGCTCTGCCTGGTACACCAGCGCTTCTCCACTAATACGTTCCCCACGTGGCAGCTTGCGCATCCTTTCCGGTACGTGGCCCATAACGGCGAAATCAACACCGTGAAGGGCAACGTTAACTGGATGAACGCTCGCCAGTCGATCCTTCGTTCCGAGTTGTTCGGCGACGACCTGGCTAAGCTGATGCCCGTCATTCAGCCCAATGGCAGCGACTCGGCCGCCTTCGACAACGCGCTCGAACTTCTCGTCCAGGCTGGCCGCAGTCTGCCCCATGCGGTGGCGATGCTTATCCCGGAAGCGTGGGATGGTCACCCCTACATGGATGAGAACAAGAAGGCGTTTTACGAGTATCACTGTTCTCTGATGGAGCCCTGGGATGGTCCCGCAGCCATTGCATTCACTGATGGCCGCGTCATCGGAGCAACCCTCGACCGCAATGGTCTGCGTCCTGCGCGCTATGTGGTTACGCACGACGACATGGTGGTGGTGTCCTCCGAGACCGGTGTGTTGCCGATCAAACCGCAAAATGTTCGCAGGAAGGGGCGCCTGCAGCCCGGCAAGATGTTCCTGATTGATCTGGAGCAGGGCCGCATCGTTTCCGACAACGAACTCAAAGAACAGTTAGCCGCCCGCCAGCCTTACGGCAAGTGGCTGAAGGAATACCAGATCACGCTGGACGAACTGCCGGAGCCGACCCGCGTTCAGGGTTCGGATCACAGCACCATCATTCGGCGTCAGCGTGCTTTCGGTTACACAGACGAAGATGTCCGAGTCCTTATGACTCCGATGGCCGCTAATGGCGAAGAGCCTCTGGGTTCCATGGGCATCGATACACCGCTCGCGTGCCTTTCCGATAAACCACAGCCGCTGTTTAACTACTTCAAGCAGTTATTTGCGCAGGTCACCAACCCGCCAATCGATCCGATTCGCGAAGAGATGGTGATGTCACTGGTCAGTTACATCGGGACTGAGCGAAACATCCTTGCCGAGACGCCGCAGCACTGCCACACGCTGAAGCTGCCGCACCCGATCGTCACGAACCGCGAGATCGAAAAACTGCGGCGTGTTTCCCAGGGCGACTTCCTTGCCAACACGCTGCCGACTATGTTCCCTGTGGCCGACGGCGAAGTCGGCATGGAACGAGCCCTCGACGGCATCTGCCGCAGAGCCTCGCTCGCAGTGAAAGCCGGCTACACGATCCTGATTCTTTCCGATCGCGGCGTGGACGAGAAGTACGCGCCCATCCCCAGCCTGCTCGCGCTTACGGCTGTCCACAACTACCTGCTGCGTGAGGGTTCGCGGACGCAGGTTGCGCTGCTGATCGAATCCGGTGAGCCTCGCGAAGTGATGCACTACGCCCTGCTGATCGGCTACGGTGCCAGTGCGATCAATCCTTACCTCGCCATCGAGACACTGGAAGATCTTTCGATTCGCGGGATGCTGCCAGACGGCGTCACCTTCGAGAAGGCGCTCTACAACTACATTAAGTCCATCAACAAAGGGCTGCTGAAGGTCTTCTCGAAGATGGGTATCTCGACGCTGCAAAGCTATCGAGGCGCTCAGGTGTTTGAGGCGATCGGCCTCAACAGTGCGCTGGTGAAAAAGTACTTCACCGGCACCGCAAGCCGCATCGAGGGTATCGGCCTCGATGTTCTTGCCCGCGAAGCGCTGATGAAGCATGCGCAGGCTTACGCCACCATCACCGAGGCGGATACCGAACTGCCTGTCGGCGGCAACTATGCGTTCCGCGTGCGCGGCGAGCACCACCTGCTCAACCCTTCCATGATCGGCAAAATGCAGCACGCCGTTCGGCAGGGCAGCTTCAAGACATTCCAGGAGTACACTGACACGGTCGACGAGCAGAACAGAGCTCTCTGCACTCTGCGTGGGCTGTTCCAGTTTCGCAAGGGCAATCCCGTGCCGATCGACGATGTCGAGCCGGCTACCGAAATCGTGAAGCGCTTCGCCACTGGTGCCATGTCGTTTGGTTCGATTTCGAAAGAAGCGCATGAAACGCTCGCGATTGCGATGAATCGGATCGGCGGGCGCAGCAACACCGGTGAGGGCGGGGAAGACGAAGAGCGCTTCAAGCGCGATCCGAATGGCGATCTTCGCCGGAGTTCCATCAAGCAGGTGGCCTCTGGCCGGTTCGGGGTTACGACCAACTATCTTGTGAACGCAGACGAACTGCAGATCAAGATGGCGCAGGGCGCAAAGCCGGGCGAGGGCGGTCAGCTGCCCGGACACAAAGTCGACGACGTGATCGCACGTGTTCGGCACTCGGTCGCGGGCGTCGGTCTGATTTCGCCGCCGCCTCATCACGACATCTACTCCATCGAAGATCTCGCGCAGTTGATCTACGATCTTAAGAACGTAAACCCCAAGGCACGCATCTCGGTCAAGCTGGTGGCTGAAGTGGGGGTTGGTACTGTCGCGGCTGGTGTGGCGAAGGCGCATGCCGATGTCGTTCTCATCAGCGGTCACGATGGCGGTACCGGGGCATCCCCGCTGACCTCAATCCGGCACGCGGGCGCTCCCTGGGAACTCGGCCTTGCCGAAACCCAGCAGGTACTGGTGATGAACGATCTTCGCAGTCGCATCCGCGTTCAGACCGATGGCAAACTTGCCAGCGGCCGTGACGTCGCGATCGCCGCTCTGCTGGGTGCCGAAGAGTTCGGCTTCTCTACAATGCCACTGGTTGCCCTTGGCTGCATCATGATGCGCAAGTGCCACCTCAACACTTGCCCGGTGGGGATTGCGACACAGGATCCGGCACTCCGGGCGAAGTTCGCAGGCCAGCCGGAAGACGTCATCAACTTCTTCTTCTTCGTGGCCGAGCAGCTGCGAGCGATCATGGCGCAACTCGGCTTCCGTAAGGTAGATGAGATGGTTGGCCGTGTGGACATGCTCGACACGCGAGCCGCCGTGGATCACTGGAAGGCGCGCGGTCTCGATTTTTCGCAGGTCCTCTACAATCCGCCCGCTCCGGCGCGTGTTGCCCGTCGCTGCACGACGAAGCAGGACCATGGCCTCGACGAAGCACTCGATTACAAGATGATCGACCACGCGCAGGAAGCAATCGATCACGGTACTCCGATCGAGATCAAGCTACCGATCAGGAACATTCACCGCACCGTGGGTGCGATGCTCTCCGGCCGGATTGCGACGAAGTACGGCGGGGCAGGTCTGCCAGACGAAACGATCAAGTTCCGGTTCACCGGTTCGGCCGGACAGAGCTTTGGCGCATTCCTCGCGAAGGGCGTCACGCTCGAACTTGAGGGCGACGCGAATGATTACGTCGGCAAGGGTCTGTCGGGCGGACGCATCGTTGTCTATCCGCCGAGGAATTCAACGTTCATCCCGGAGGAGAATATTCTCATCGGCAACGTCGTTCTTTATGGGGCGACTACCGGCGAGGCCTTCTTCAACGGGATGGCGGGCGAGCGTTTCGCGGTTCGCAACTCCGGCGCCACCGCCGTGGTGGAAGGTCTTGGGGACCATGGCTGCGAATACATGACAAACGGCACTGTCGTTGTCCTTGGCAAAACTGGTCGCAACTTCGCGGCCGGTATGTCAGGCGGTATCGCGTATGTGCTCGACGAGCATGGCCAGTTCGTTAACTTTCGCTGCAACAAGGCTTCGGTGGATCTGGAGCCGGTCTTTGACATCGAAGATCAGACCAGGCTGAAGAACTTGATCCAGAGGCATTTCGACGAAACCAGAAGTCCCCGGGCGCGCAGCATTCTTGACAACTGGGCGGCCATGCTGCCGAAGTTCGTGAAGGTGTTTCCGCACGAGTTCCGAAAAGCGATCGCGCGGCAGAAGGCGCAGGCGGCCGAGGCGAGATTTGTTCCGGTTGTTCCCGTCGAGGGGCCGCCAGCTATGCAAGAGGTTCACGGGTAAGAAATGGGTAAAGCAACCGGCTTCATTGAATACCAGCGCGAAACGCCCGGACGGCGTCCGCCTGCCCAGCGCATCCACGATTGGTTTGAGATCTACGAGCCTTTCCCTGAGGCGAATATCAAGAAGCAGGGTGCCCGCTGCATGGATTGCGGCGTGCCCTTTTGCCATACAGGTTGCCCTGTCAGCAATATCATCCCCGACTGGAACGACCTGATCTATCACGGCAGGTGGCACGAAGCCAATCGAGTGCTTCACTCCACGAACAACTTTCCGGAGTTCACCGGGCGCATTTGCCCGGCACCCTGTGAAGCCGCCTGCGTGCTCGGCATCAACGAACCAGCGGTCACCATCAAGAACATCGAGAAGACCATCGTGGATCGTGCCTGGGATGAAGGCTGGATCGTTCCCGAGCGTCCAGCCAGGGCCACCGGCAAGAAGGTCGCGGTCATCGGTTCCGGTCCGGCCGGCATGGCTGCGGCACAGCAGTTAGCCCGCGCAGGCCACGATGTCACGCTCTTTGAAAAGGCGGATCGCATCGGCGGTTTGCTGCGCTACGGCATCCCGAACTTCAAGATGGAAAAGCATCTGATCGACCGCCGTGTTGACCAGATGAAAGCGGAAGGTGTCAAGTTCGTCGTGAACGCGCATGTAGGCGGGAACGTTAAGGTTGCCGATCTCCGTCGGGACTTCGATGCACTTCTGCTGACAGGCGGGGCTGAACATCCGCGGGATCTGAATGTTCCCGGTCGTGATCTCAAAGGTATCCACTTCGCCATGGAGTTCCTGCCTCAGGCCAACCGGGTTTGCGAAGGGGATACTGTTCCCGACCAGATTCTGGCCACCGGTAAACGCGTCGTCATCATCGGCGGTGGTGATACGGGCGCTGACTGCCTGGGCACTTCACACCGGCACGGCGCTGCTCAGGTGACCCAGTTCGAACTGATGCCACAGCCTCCCGAGACTCGTTCTCCGGAGACGCCTTGGCCGCTTTGGCCTGTCATGCTGCGAATTGAAAGCTCGCATGAAGAAGGTGGCCACCGCGACTGGGGCGTCTCGACGCTGGGCTTCTCCGGCGATGAGCATGGCAACGTTAAGAAATTGCACGCCGTTCGCGTCGGCCCGCCGCCGACATTCACGCCCCGGGCCGGCAGCGAGTTCGATCTCGACGTCGATCTGGTGCTTCTTGCGATGGGCTTTACTGGCCCGACGAAAAGCGGTCTG
The DNA here is from genome assembly GCA_025462945.1 of Bryobacterales bacterium. Lineage (GTDB taxonomy): Bacteria > Acidobacteriota > Terriglobia > Bryobacterales > Bryobacteraceae > BOG-234. The sequence continues at coordinate 4,192 of JAOAPO010000630.1, read as the reverse complement.
CTGGACGACCTCGGCGTGGGCCTCGATGCCCGAGGGAACGTTCAGGCAGATGCCGAATACATGACCTCGGTGCCTGGCGTCTTCACCGCGGGTGACATGCGGCGTGGTCAGTCGCTGGTCGTCTGGGCGATCGCTGAAGGCCGCAAAGCCGCGCGTGGAGTTGATCAGTTCCTGATGGGCTCGTCCAGCTTGCCTGTTTAGGCCGAGCCACCAGCCACCTGTAACAACTCGCATCGTAGTATCTCGAAATCATCGAAACATGACCATGCCGCAAAGGTCTACCCGGTGGAGAGCAACTATGAAGCGAGAGACACTACAGGAACTGCTGGTTGAGCAAATCAGCGACATCTATGACGCCGAGCATCAGTTATTAGAAGCACTGCCCAAGTTGGTGGAAGCTTCTACATCCGTTGATCTGGCTGAGGCGCTGCGAACTCACCTCGTCGAGACGCAGGAGCAGGTTTCCCGGCTCGAACAGGTGTTCGGCCTGGTTGGCATCAGCCCGCAGCGCAAGAGGTGCCGGGCGATGGCTGGCCTGGTGGCCGAAGGGGACGAAGCCTCCAGAGAGGCGGAAGGTGACCTGCGCGACCTCGCCATCATCGCGGCTGCGCAGCGTGTGGAACATTACGAAATCTCGGCTTACGGCACGGCCAGAGCCATCGCCGAACATTTGGAGCTCGACGATGCCGCCGATCTGCTCCACGAAAGCGAAAGCGAGGAAGCCGACGCGGATTCCAAGCTCACCGAAGTGGCAGAGATGATCTACGCCACCGAAGAAGACGATGCCGATGACGACATGACCCTGAGCGATCAGCCTGGCGTCACCGCAGCACTCTAAAGCATTACGATTCGTTGTCCAAAGTCCCCAGGACCGCAGCCGCTCTTTTTCGCCAGTCGGCCCCCGAGATGCCCCATCCCCAACGCTCATAAAGCAGCGTTCCGGGATGGGGCGCTTTTGTGAAGTCGTACCGGCCGCAGCTACGGAAGCGCTCTGACTCAACCCCGAATTGGCTCAGCGTTTTCGCCTGACTTACGAAGCAGTCCAACACACGCCGCTTCCCCTCCTGTTCCTGCGCTGAAAACTGCAGAACCTCTTCGGAGCCTGCTGCGTGACCGGGCAAAAACGAACCCGTCATCATCTCCCCCGCCGGTCCGGCGTGATACAGGGGGAACTCCCGGTGCTCGAAATTTCGCTCGGAGCGCTGGACTGCCCAGACTGCCAATGCTGCCGCGTCATGATCCGGGTGTCCCCCCTCGTAGGCGGTGGTCAACACGATGTCGGGGCGCAGTTCCTTTACCAGTTGCTTTACGCCTTGCACCACGTTGCCGAGGCAGAGGTACGCCTCCTGATCGGTGACCCCGAGCTGATGGCATCTTTCGGGCGGAACACCCACACTCCGTAGAGCTGCCAAGACTTCACGTCGACGCGCTGCAGCATACGCCTCACGGGTTCTAAACCCGGCAGCCTGGGCATCTCGCAAGTCTCGCGGGCTTCCATCAGTTACGTGCAGGATGTGGGTCTCGTACTCCCGGTGGCGCTCTAACCAGATCCCCGCACCCAAAATCTCGTCATCGGGGTGAGCCGCCACCAGGAGCACGAGCGGCGCATCAGGCGGCATACGCGTCGACAGCCGTTGGAGCCGCCGCCTGATTCTGGATCAGTTTTTCATAGAGATCCATATACCTTGCCGACATCAGTTTCGCGGAAAAGTTGGCACGAGCTGCCTCCCTGCACTGCTCCGGATCGAGACGGTCCACGAGCAGAAAAGCCAGTGCCATCTCTTCCTCATTTTCGACGATAAACCCCGTACGGCCTTCCTCAACGATGTCGGGCAGCGCCCCCGACCGGAACGCAATCACCGGCGTGCCGCACGCCAGCGCCTCCATCGCAACCAGAGAACTTGTTTCGGGTGCCAGGCTGGGAATCACCAGACATTTTGCCTGGCTGAGCATCCGGCGCTTCGCCCTGAACCCAAGCGGCCCGATGAAACGTCGCAGGTTGTCCAGGCGAGGGATGATCTCTTCCCTGAAGTATCGGTGATGGTACTCATACGGGAACACCTGACCCGCGAGACGCAACTCTACGCCGGCTGCTCGTGCGGCATCCAGAGCGAGGTGGAATCCCTTCTCCGGACACACGCGACCCATCGTCAGTGCATAGTCTCTCTTCCCGGTCACACCACTAAGACCCTCGACATCCACTCCGTTCGGCACGGCTTCCAGCAGATGCGGCGATGCCGGACAAGCCCGGTGCTGCGAGGGGGAAACGCAATTCATCCTGAAATTCTCGCGGCTCATCCGGTAAATGCTTTCGGAGTACCAGTGTGGTGGCAGGTGCAGCGTCGCGAGCACGGGCACACTGCCTCCGGGGACGTAGCGATGGAAATCCAGCCCGTGCAGATGAACCAGATCGACGCGATAAGTCGCGAGCACTTCCTCGATCAACTGCTGATACCGTTGGCAGGCCCGGTCGCGATGCGCATCGTCGATCGGCCCCGGGGCTGCGAGAAATGGAACGAGCGTTCCGGCCACACGGGAACCCTCTGCTGCGGTCACGATGGACTGGTGCCCTGCCTTTACCAGGGCGCGGTCGAGGAGCGCCACAATCTGTTCCGCTCCGCCCACCGCGTCCAGACCAACGTGCGCGAGCGGAAAGGCCACGCTCAGGATTGTACGTTTCATAGCGAAGGCGATGTGAGTCTCAGGCGAGCAATCGACAGGCCATGGGGGCTCTCCCGAGTCCGCGGCCGAGTCTCTGTTTTATCACCGACGGAGCGCAACTTGCCGTAACTAATCAGGACCTAAGCGGCTCTACACGTGCAGGGGATCTTAGCGTCCCTCGAACCATCTGCTGCATTTCCTTCTACTCTCCGACCACAGAAGTGCAAGTTATATGGAATTTGACTCCACACCTGAATGCTCGTTCGCATGTTACGAGGGATCGCACCTGCGATCAATTGAGCGCTCGCCAGACCGGAAACTTCTCCGCGGCGTTTGTGAACCATCTACTTACCAGAGATAATCAGTGCTGGCCCCTTCGCTTTCGCCCCCATCTCACATGCAATCCTCTGCCAGCCTCATACCGAGGCCTGAATATCCCCGTCCTCAGTTCGTCCGACCGGACTGGATGAACCTGAACGGTACCTGGAAGTTTCGTACCGATGACGCGAACGTAGGAATGCAGCAACGCTGGTTCCTCGATGCCGACTACCCCGACGAGATTGTCGTTCCTTTCTCTCCGGAGTGCGACCTCAGCGGGGTGGGCGATCGATCATTCCATCCCTGTGTCTGGTACCAGCGCACCTTCGACATTCCGTCTGAGTGGTCGGGAAAGCGAATGGTCCTGAATTTCGGTGCCGTCGATTATCGCGCCACCGTCTGGGTCAACGGAACGGTTGTCGCATGGCATGAAGGCGGCCACACACCTTTCTCGTCTGACATCACTGACGCCCTGCTGCCATACTCGAATCTGCTGGTCGTACGCGCTGAAGATCCTCCCACGGACCGCTACATCCCTCGCGGAAAACAGCACTGGGAGTCAACCCCTGCCAGTATCTTCTACGCCCGAACCACCGGCATCTGGCAGACGGTCTGGATTGAGCCGGTGGGCATCAGCCACTTCGAAATCATCCGGATCACTCCGTCGACCAGTGGCGTTGTCTCGGTATCTGTCAAGATCGCCAAGCCAGCGACCGCTCAGTTTGTCACCATTTCCATCCTTGACGGTGATCGACTCATCGCCTCGGCGATGAGCCTTGCGGATGGTCCCGGCGCCAGCATCTCGGCCGAGATTTCCGACCCGAAACTCTGGTCTCCGGAAACTCCGCATCTTTACGGACTGCGCGTGGAACTCCACGGCTCCGACGGTCGACTCGACTACGCCGACAGTTACTTCGGGGTTCGTTCCGTCACTACCCAGGACGGAAAGGTTCTGCTCAACGGCACCCCCATCTACCTGAAGGCCATCCTCGATCAGGGCTACTGGCCCGAGTCGAACCTCACGCCACCGTCGGACGAGGCCATCCTCAGAGATCTGCAGATCGTCAAAGACCTCGGCTTTAACACTATTCGGAAACACCAAAAAGTCGAAGATCCGCGCTTCCTTTACTGGGCCGATCGCATGGGTATCCTGGTGGCTGCCGAGATGGCCAATGCTTATCTCTTCAACGAAGACGCCGTCGCCCGCATTACG
>JAOAPO010000589.1 GCA_025462945.1 Bryobacterales bacterium | reverse complement strand
CGCGCCCGGTGCAGGACCGGATTCGGGCGTGGTTCGAGAAGTTTCTGCCGATCGCCATGGAAGTTACGGATGAGGAAGTCGCCGCGACGGGAGCCAAGCCAGGTACGCCCAAGTTCGAGAAGGCTCGCGCCAGCCTGATCGCCGCGAGGCTGAATGCGAAGCCCAAAAAGGAAGAGGATGTTGAGCCGGAGCCTGAACCGCTGAAGGCGCCCATCGTTGCGGGGCGCGGTCGGGGCTAAGTCTCGGCGTTTCTGATAAACTCAGCGCTCATGGTCAAGTTCGCGCTGATTCTGCTGCCCTTGTTGGCATCATCTTCATCTTCCGCTCCGCTCGATAAAAAGGACGTCGAGTATTCCCGCCCCAACGGGAAGCCGTTGCTGCTGGACATCCACGTTCCGGACGGCGCAGGTCCCTTCCCTGCCGCGATAGTGGTGCATGGCGGCGGCTTCGATCAGGGAACGAAGACGAGTTACGTCGGGCCGGTTCTTGAGGTTCTGACGAAAGCGAACTACGCCTGGATTTCGATCGATTACCGCCTGGCTCCCGACGCGAAGTTCCCGCAGCCAGTCGAGGACGTAAACAGTGCGATCCGGTGGGTGAAACAGCATGCGGCCGAGTACCATGTGAACCCGGCGAAGCTTGCGCTCGTAGGCGAGTCGGCCGGTGCGTATTTTTCGACTTATGCGGTCACTCACGACACGCCGGAGACTCGCGTCGCAGCCAGCGTGCACTTCTACGCACCATCCAACTACCGCTTGCTTGCGGAACTACGGCGCGATCATCCGGAGCGTTTCGATATGGCCTCCGCGAACCGGCATCTGGCAAACGGGGGCGGGATCCACTTCTTTGGGGTGGACAAGCTGGACGCCGCCGGCATTGCGAAGCTGAACGAGATCTCACCCGTCAACGCAGTCCACAAGGGGATGGGACCGGCGCTGCTGATCCACGGGACTCTGGACGAGCAGGTTGCCTACGAACTTTCACCCGCCATGTGCGAGGCGATGAAGAAGGTGGGGTCACCTTGTGAACTGATCACCATCGAAGGCGGAAAGCATGGGATGGTCGGTTGGGACAAGGCACCTGCGATGCAGCACTGGAAAACAGAACTCGTGGGCTGGCTGAACAAGACACTTCGCTGAAGGACCACCTCGCGGGACGCGGCGACCTTATAGACCTTCCCGGGATGCACCGCGCCGCTTCACTTCCCGCCGCCAAACCAGAACCGCGAGTGAAATCAGAACCAGCAGTGGTGCGCCCAGCATGATGAGGATGCCGGAGTTCAGGATTTCAGAACGCCCGCCCTGCTGCGCGGCGGCGGTCCGGTAACACATGACGCATTGGGCGATCAGGGTCGGCATCAGAACTCGGTCAGGTTGGCGTTGAACACATACAAAGATACCCAAAGCACCAGCCACCAGGCGTTCAGGAAGTGCGAGTAGAGGGCTGCGGCGAGTACGTCCCGCTTGCCGACGTCTGCAGCGCCCCAGGCGAGCCAGCCGACGCAGGCGATGGCACAGACCCAATGCGTGCCCGTGAGCGCGATGAACGTGCTGCCAAAAGGCGTGTCGATCCCGAGCTTTTCAAGCCAGATCAAACGGGCCCATTCCACGATTTCAAGGAACAGAAACACGAACCAGCAGGAGATGGCGATGGCCACCCAGCGGACCGCCGGCTCACGATCGGCATTGTGCGACTGCGCCGCTCCGACCGCAGCCGTAACGCTGGCGCAGAGGGCAAAAAGCGTCAGGCTGGCGGACATCAGCATGGAGGGGAAGTGGAACGGCACGGGCCAGTCCGCCGCGGCGGAGCGCAGGTAGAACATGGCGGCGAGAAGGGCCGCGAAGAACATGAAGTTCGCCGCGATGATGATGGCGGTGATGCGACGGGGCCGGGTAGCGAAGTAGGGAGCGATGAACGGTGTCATGCCCAAAACACGAAGAGTGCCATGATGCCGAGCCACAGCACGTCGAGAAAGTGCCAGAACAGGGAACTCGCGTCCACCCAGGTGCGACCGCGTGTCCCCAGTTCGTACTTCAGCGCGAGGAATTCGACGTAGATGACGGCGAGCAGTGCTCCGACGACGTGCGCCGCGTGCGCCCACGTCATCACGTGAAAGAACGCACTGGACGGGTTGCCGACAAGGAACACGCCCTGAGCGGCCAGTTGATTCCACGCCGTAAACTGACCGATCAGGAACAGCGTGCCGAGCACGGTTGCGATTGTCCAGAGAGGGGTAAAGTAGCTTCGCCGGCCGCGCTTCAACATCCGTCGAGCCGCCTCGATGGCGATGCTGGAGAGAATCAGCACGATGGTGTTGTACCAAAGAATCCTGGGGAGCGCGAACTTATGCCAGTCGTTGCTGAGTCCGCGGCGGATGACCATGGCGCTCAGGAAGGCGCCAAAGGTCATGAAGCTGGCGCACATGACGACGATGATGGCCGTCATGGATGCGGCACGAGTGCTGCCGCCGCCGGACCCGCGCCCGCCGTCGCCGTCTCCCCCGCCACCGCCCGGAGGCAGTTCGGGGTGAACCGGGGGCGGTCCGCCAATGTTGGATTGCGTCAGGGAAGGCATGGTTAGTACGCCTCCCCATTATCGGCGTTCGTCTGCCACGGGTTTTCCGCCGCAGCGGCACCGCGCCAGAGCGTCCAGATTAAGTTGCCTATAAACAGCAGTTGGACGGCGGCGAGCGCGAACGCCGCGTGCGTAATGCCCTTCTGCAGCGGCAGTATGGGGGTGAGGAAGTCGAACGACGTGAAATCAGCGTAACGCCGGGGGGTGCCCGCAAAACCGGCGAAGTGCATCGGCAGGAAGGTGGCGTAGGCGAGCACGAAGGTGAGGTAAAAGTGGATCTTTCCCAGCGTTTCGTTCAGAACCTTGCCGAAAAGGAAGGGGAACCAGTAGAACGTCGCGGCGAAGATGCCGAAGAGCGCCGCAATGCCCATGATGATGTGGAAGTGCGCGACCACAAAGTAAGTGTCGTGAAAGTAGGCATCCAGCTCTGGCTGGCCCAGGAACAGTCCGGAGAGTCCGCCCGTGACAAAGATGGAGACGAAGCCGACCGCGAAGAGCATCGGCGTGGTGAGCCGGAGTTCACCGCGGGCCAGCCAGAGTGTTGCAAGCCAGTTGAAGGTCTTCACGGCTGAGGGAACTCCGATCGCCAGAGTCAGGATCGAGAATGCGATCGCGGACCACGGGTTCAGGCCGCTCGTGAACATGTGATGGCCCCAGACCAGCATGCCGAGGAGCGCGATTGCAATGGTGGCGAAGATCATGGCACGGCGACCGAAGATCGCGCGGCCTGAGAAGGCCGAAATCACCGTTGTCACGATGCCCATCCCAGGCAGAATCGCGATGTAAACCTCAGGGTGACCGAAGAACCAGAACAGGTGCTGCCACAAGAGCGGCGAGCCGCCCATGTGCGGGCTTTTGTAGTCGGCAATCATCAGGCCAGCCGGGACAAAGAAGCTGGTACCTGCCAGCCGATCGAGCAGGATCAGCATACCCGCCGCGAGCAGGACAGGGAACGACAGGAGGCTGAGTATCGCCGTGATGAACCAGTTCCAGGAGGCGATGGGCATCGCCATCAGCGGCATGGTGGGCGACCGCATTTCGATGACGGTGGCGACCACGTTAACGGAACTGAGCAGCGCGCCGATACAGAACACGCCGATCGAAAAGAACCAGAGCGTCTGTCCCAGTCCCTGGCCCGGGCCCGCGATCGCGCCAAGAGCAGAGAGTGGGGGATAGGCGGTCCAGCCGGAGAGCGGTCCGCCGTCTTCGGTGAGGACCGAGGCAAGCAACAGCCCGAAAGACACGAGGGTAATCAGGAAAGAGATGAGATTCAGGCGCGGAAACGCCATGTGCGCGGCCCCGAGCTGGCGCGGCAGCATGAGATTGCCGAAGGCATTCATGGGCGCGAGGGTCAGCACGAAGAACACCATGACAGTGCCATGGAGCGTCAACAGAGAGAGGTAGAGTTCGGGCGTCATCACGCCGCCCTGAGCGCCGCGCGGCCAGAGAAGCTGGAATAGCCCAACCGCTTTTGACGGATAGACGAGATGGAACCGCATCACGAGCGACAGCAGGACGCCGAGAATAACGGAGCCGAGAGAGAGCCAGAAGTAGAGGCGGGCGACAGTCCTGTGGTGGGTGAGGGGGAGTTTCAATGAATCAGACCCGTTGCGTCGGCGAAGCCACGTGCATTTACCATCCGGGTTGGACCCCATTCGAGGGGGTAGTGGCGCAGGTTGCCGGTGACCAGGTAGCTGGCGTCAGCAGCGGCTGCGCATTCGAGGAAGCGGTTGTCGTCCTCATCCGTCGCGGAGGTGACAGGAGCGGTGGCAGCCGTTCGGTGAACTTTGGCGCCCAGGGCTCCGAGCATGAGCTGCGCCTGAGCCCGAACTTTCGCGAATTTGGGGCGCGCGAGTACTTCTTCGTACTCCGCCCAAACTTCGCTGGTGACCCAGACCTCCACGTGACCGGCCAGTGCCGCGGCCACCACGGAGGCCTCCAGTCCGCCCGGTTTAAGGGCAGCGGAAATCAGCACATTGGTATCCAGCACGACACGCACGAAATTCGAGTTTGCCACAATCGATACTGGCAAGCATGAAAGACGAACTGGGAGCGAGGATGAAAGCGGATTACGAGGATGCCCTGCGCCTCTACGTTCCGCGACGCACGCACGTTGTAATCCGCATCGACGGGCGTGGTTTTCACACGTTCACAGCGAAGCTGGAGCGGCCGTACTGCCACCGTTTGGCTGATGCGATGGATCAGGCCGCTCTGCTGCTTTGTCAGGAGATGATCGGCTGCCGGTTCGCTTATGGCCAGAGCGATGAGTATTCGTTCGTGCTTTCGGATCTGGAGCCGCCAGGCGCGCCGCTTTGGTTCGACGGCAACGTCCAGAAGATTGTTTCCGTGTCAGCGAGCCTGTTCACCGGGTTCTTCAATCAGGCTTTCGGCGGAGAGAAGCCAGGCGCGTTCGATTCGCGGGTGATTGTGATCGCGCAGAGGAGCGAGGTGGAGAAGTACCTGCTGTGGCGACAGCTCGATGCTTCCGCGAACAGCCTGAATATGCTGGCTTCGGCGCACTTCGCCCACAATGACCTGGTCGGACGTTCGACGGCGGAGAAGCATGAACTGCTGCATGGAAAAGGCGTGAACTGGGCGAAGCAACCGGCCGACTTCAAGCGTGGCCGCGGAATTGTGCATGCGGGCAAGGGGGGCTGGAAAGTGGATACTGAGATTCCGATTTTCAACCGCGCCCCTGAGTATCTGGAAGCCGCTCTCGCGTGGTCGCTTAGGTAATCAGGCCGTTGCGTAACGCGAACCGCACGATATCGCCGGTATTGTGCAGGTTCAGCTTTTCCATGATCTTGCCCCTGTGCGCTTCAACTGTGTAGACGCTGAGGCTGAGCAGAGTCGCAATCTCTTTGTTCGTCAAGCCTTCGGCCACGCGCTGCAGAACCTCGCGCTCTCGCGCCGTCAGCAGATCCACTGGGTTGGTGACGTGGCGGCGATAGTCGGTCAGGACGGTCTCTGCGACGGCCGGACTGATGTAGGCCTCTCCCCTCGCAACGGCCCGTATGGCCTGCAGGAAGGTCTCGTCGTCCGCATCCTTCACCAGATACCCGCGCGCGCCGGCACGCAGCATCTCGCGCACGTAAACGCCATCGCGGTGCATACTGAGCGCCAGGATCCGGGTCCGGGGTGAGATCTCGCCAATCTGCCGGGCCGCTTCCATGCCATTGCAGTGCGGCATGGAGACGTCGAGCACGATGACGTCCGGCTGCAGTGTGCGGACAAGCTGGATGGCTTCGAGCCCATCCTGCGCTTCGCCTACCACCTCAAGATCAGGTTCGCGCGAGACGATCAGGCCGAAGCCTCGACGCACCATGGCGTGGTCGTCAGCGAGTATGATCCGGGTCTTCGGTTTTGGGGTCATTTGTCTGCTCCGGCACCTCTGCCCAAACACGAACACGCAGGCCCTTATCCACCTTATTCTGGACGGTCAGTTCGCCCCCAATCTGGCGCGCCCGGGCTCGCATTCCGACGATGCCGAAATTTCGTTCGCTTGGGCCTTCACTGGGCAGACCTCGGCCGTTATCTTCGACCGTCAGCACCACCCTTGAACCTTCAGACTCCAGGCGGATGGTAGCCGCCGTGGCACCCGAATGCCTCGCCATGTTCGTCAAGGCTTCCTGCGCGATTCGGAACAGGTGCGTCTCGATCTCTTCCGGCAGGCGCCGGTTCACTGTCAGATCGCACGTTATGGGAATCTGTACTCTCTGGCCGAACCTCTCGGCCAGCCAGCGAAGTCCGGCTTCAAGACCGAGGTCGTCCAGGATCACGGGGCGCAGCAACTGAGAAAGCTCGCGCACATCCCGCATCGCTTCGTCGAGGACTTCCATCATCTCGGGCTTGGACTTCGGAAGATCTTCGCTGGTCATGCGGCGAAGCATGGTCTTGAGGGCCGTCAGGGTTTGTCCCAGCTCGTCGTGCATTTCATGCGAGAAGCGCCGGCTGATGCGTTCGTGCCCATCAACCAGATGCCAGGAGACGCGGTCGAGTTCGCGAGTCTGCCAGGCGAGCCGCAGGAAAACGCGGTTCGTCGACCAGACGGTGAGTGCTGAGATGCCCAGTGCAACAAGGAAGCAGGAGGCCAGGATCCATTCGAGATCGCCCAGCAGTTCGGCCGATTCACTGACGATCTTGCCTTCGAGTGCAGCGGCACGCTCCGAGCGCGGCAGTTGCTCGCCCACCAGGTCACGCGCGTTCTCCTGGATGACTACAGATTCGCGATAGCCGAAGTAAGCGGCTGCCATCACCAGCAGCAGCATCAGCCCGAGACCCACAGAAATCACGCGCAGCAGGGTGCGTCGCGAGATTTCACGTGTGAAGTCAGTGGCCAAGGCGCTCACTTCGTTTGTACCGCGTCCGCCCCCGCCACTGCGTCGATCAGGTACAGGCTGCGCGCATAGTTCGCCCGAGCGTCGTTGTAGCTCAGGACGGAGTCATTGAAGGCGCGCTGGGCGTCCAGGAATTCGATCAGGCTGGCCTCTCCACGTCGATATGAGTATTCGGTGGTGTCGCGAACCTCCTTCGCTGCCGTGAGCATGTTGCGCTCGATGTCGTCGAGCAGAGTTTTGGCGGTGGAGTAGCGCTGCCACGCGTCCATGGACTCGGCGTCAATCCTTTGTTCGAGAGAACGGACGGCCGCACCAGCCTGATCGACTTCACGTTGTGCGCGAACGATCTCGCCCTGGTTGCGGTTGAAGATCGGGAGCGGGGCGCTAAACGTCACGCCAAGCGAGTTGCCCACGGCATTGGGCGCCTGCTGGTGAACGTATTCGGTTCCGACGCTATAGTCGACGCGGCCCTGAGCGATCTCGACCCGAAGGCTTGCGCGGTTCCTCACGATAGACTGGCGTGCCGCGAGCAGGTCTGGGCGGAGCGCGCGGGCTCGCTCGGTGATGGTCGGTTGATCCACCGGGGTGGTATCCCGCCGAAGGTCGCCCGCGACCTCCAGGGTATCCACTGGACGGGTCCGGCCCAACACGAGTTGGAGCCGGTTGCGAGCCTGGCGGACCTGCAGTTCAGCCTGCCGTACGGTTGTCTGAATCTGCAGCGCGGCCACTTGCGATCGCTTCAGTTCGACGGCCGCAAGATCGCCGGCCCGGACTCTGGCAGCGTTGATGTCGGCGAGCGCGGAGATGGTTCGGTAGTTGTCCTGCGTAAGACGAAGTGCTTCTCTGGCACCCTGGAGGTCGACATAGGCATTCTCGACGTCGAGAATCAACCGGCGCATGGTGTCGCGGAACTCCAGCTCGGCCTGTGACCTTTGGGCGAGAGCAGCGGCGATCCGCGCCTCTCGCTTCCTGCCACGTTCGAGGATGAAATCGGTGTGGATCTGAAACTCGTTGGGGCCTGCTCCGGTCGACGCGCTGTAGCCGGTACCGAGAAGATCCAGGTGATTGGCCGACAGCGTCAGAACCGGATTGGGACGGAGCGAAGCGGTGATCTGACGCGCTTCAGCGATGCTGATGTTGTACTTCGCCGCGGCGAGGTCGAGGTTGTTCGCCATGGCCTCACGGATCGCTTCGTCGATAGTAAGGACGTTCTGGCCGAAACCCGTACAAGCAGCCAGAAGAAAAGTAAGCGTAAGGCGTCTCATGCTTCGGGCACCTCCGCGGGGACGTTTCGGTTTGCCATCAGATAAAGGGTGGGCAGCACCAACAGCGTAAGTGCCGTGGCCGAGACCAGACCGCCAATGATGACGGTCGCGAGCGGCCGCTGCACCTCCGAGCCAATGCCGTGCGAGAGTGCCATGGGCAGCAGACCCAGCATCGCGAGCATCGACGTCATCAGCACCGTGCGAAGCCTGGTTTGCGAACCCTCCTGAACTGCTTCCAGAGCCGATCTCCCCTCTTTTCGTAACTCGTCGTAGTAACTGACCATGACCACACCGTTGAGGACCGCCTGCCCGAACAGGGCAATGAAACCAATTGCCGCCGACACGCTGAGGTGGATGCCGGTGAAGAGCAGAGCGAAGATGCCGCCGATGAGCGCAAACGGTACGTTCAGCAGAATCAGCGAGGCGCTGCGGATGGAGTTGAAGGCCTGAAACAGCAACACAAAAATCAGCAGCACGCTGATAGGCACGATGAGCAGAAGACGATTCATCGCGCGCTCCTGGTTCTCGAATTCCCCGCCCCACTTGACCGTATAGCCAGGCGGCAGGCTGAACTTCTTTTCGGTGATGTCTTTCATTTCGGTGACCAGACTGCCCATGTCGCGGCCGCGGATGAAGATGCCGATGGCGGCGGTACTGCGTCCGCCCTCCCGGCTGATGTTCATCACGCCTTCACGTTCGGTGATCTTCGCCACCTGATCGAGAGGCACCTGTGAACCGCCGGCCCCGTCGAGCAGAAGCTTATGCAGGTTCATCAGATCCTGCCGCTGCATTTCTTCCATCCTGACGACGACGGCGAAGCGCTTCTCACCTTCCCAGATCTCGGTGGCTACGTGGCCCGCGAATGCGGTTTCCAGAACCTCTTCCACGTCGGACACATTGAGACCGTAGCGGGCGGCCCGTTCGCGGTCCACTTCCACCTGAAGCTGCGGAGTGCGACCCGCGCGGTCGACGAACGCCCGCGCGACACCCTGCACCGGAGAGATCAGCTTCAGCAGTTCGTCAATCTTGGTCTTCAGCAGATTCGAATCTTCACCGAAGATTTTGACGACTACCTGGCCATCGATTTGAGAGATCGATTCCAGCACGTTGTCGCGGATCGGTTGGGAGAACGAAGGCTGTACACCAGGCATATCGTCCAAAGTCTTCTCCATCTTCGCGATCAGGTCTTCTTTGGTGATGCTGCCGCCCCACTGTTCCTGCGGCTTAAGGTCGACCAGCATTTCCACCATGTTGATCGGCTTCGGATCCGTACCGTCGTCGGGACGGCCCGCCTGCGACACGACCCTGGAAACCTGCGGGATGGTCAGAAGACGGGCGCGTGCCTTGTGCAGCGTTTTGTTGACCTCACCAATGGAGGTGCCGACTGGCAGCGTAAAGTTGACCCAGATACTGCCCTCGTTCAGCTCGGGCAGAAACTCACTGCCGAGCTTCGGGACGGCGAGAACACTGGCCACCAGCGCGACTCCGGCGAAAGCCAGAACCAGCACGGGATTTGCCAGCGCAATCCGCAGAGTGGGGCGGTAGAACCACTGGGCGAGACGAACGATGGGGCTTTCTTTCTCCGACATGCCGCGCTTCAGCAGGTACGTGCAGAGCAGCGGGATCAGGGTCAGTGAAAAGAGCAGCGAGGCGATGAGAGCCGAGGTAATGGTGTAGGCCATCGGCGCGAAGATCCGGCCCTCATGCCGCTGCAGGGTGAAGATTGGGATATGGGCGATGATGATGATCACCATCGAGAAGAAGGTTGGTCGGCCCACCTGAAACGCAGCGTCGGCAACGAGTTCGCGGAACGGCACGCGCGTATCGCGGTCGTGCGAGACGCGGCGGAAGATGTTCTCCACCACGATGACCGCACCGTCCACGATGATGCCGAAGTCCATGGCACCCAGCGAAAGCAGATTGGCCGGAATGCCCTTAATCTTCAGACCGAGGAAGGTGCCGAGCAGCGCCAGCGGAATCATGATCGCGACGATCGCGGCGGACCGGATGTTGCCCAGGAACAGATACAGCACCAGCGTCACGAGAAGTGCGCCCTCGGCCAGATTGCGAAATACGGTAGAAAGCGTGGTATCGATCAGCCAGGCGCGATCGTAGTAAGGCACGATTTCCACACCTTTGGGAAGGATGCTGGCGTTGAGCGCCGCCATCTTGGCCTTGACGCCGGCCAGCACTACGCTGGGATTTTCGCCCTTGCGCATGATGATGGTGCCGGTCACGACATCGTCCTTTTCGTTCATGCCGACCAGACCCTGGCGCTGCTGGAAGCTGGTGGTGATGTCCGCGACGTCGCGAACCAGAACGGGGACGCCGGCATGAGCGTCTATCACGATGTTGCTGATGTCGTCAGGCGACTGGAGCAGGCCAACGCCGCGAATGATGACCTGCTGCTCGCCCTGCTCCACGTAGCCGCCGCCGGTGTTCAGATTGCTGTGTTCGATGGCATCGGACAGCTTCTTCAGGGTGACGGCGTGCGCCTTCATCTTCGTGAAGTCAGGCGCTACCTGGTACTGCTTGATGTAGCCGCCCCGGTCGACGATGTCAGCCACGCCGGGCACCAGCTTGATGGCGCGAGTAACGGTCCAGTCCTGGATGCTGCGAAGTTCGGTGGCGTCGTACTTATCGGATTTCAGATAGGTTCGGTAGATCTCGCCGATGGGACTCGACAGCGGAACGATCTCGGGTTTGATGTTGGCCGGAAGATCGGTTGTTTGCAGCCGCTCCAGAACCTGCTGGCGTGCGAAGTAGCTGTCCACTTCGTCATCGAAGGTGATGTA
>JAOAPO010000587.1 GCA_025462945.1 Bryobacterales bacterium | reverse complement strand
TTGCGTTCGCCGGCGAACGCGATCTGGCCTCGGAAGAAATCGTTTCTGACATACTTGCATTTGATCGCTCCTTCCTAATCGCTTTCACCGAGGCCGCAGTGTTTGACACGGTCATAGATCAGGTCGGGGCGAGAGCGGTGGACCGGTTCGACCAGTATCTTTCCGAAGCGCCGAAGGCGATCGTCGACCGCATCGTCCTTGGTGTCCTGCTCATGCCGCCATTCATTCTAGAACGTCCGTGGTTCATCAGCCTGCCGCTGCATCAAAGAGCTGCCGTGCTGGCGGACATCTTTGCAGAATATGTTAACGAAGTGCCTGGAGACCTGATCGACACGGCCATGATTCTATCCTCGATCAAGGGACTGCTCAGTGGCTGTTATATGGAATTGCAGGATGTGTGGGATCGATTGGATTACAATCCCCGCCGCACACCATTCCGCGACCGCCTTCCGGGCCAACCTGTATTGCCCCCTTCTGGGACGGCTGGGCGGCCCCTGCGAACGCCCGTAGGGCAGTACCTGCACGACCACATCCGCCACGCGAACGATCTACCTGAAGACATGGGTACATTCGACTACTGCATTATCGGTTCAGGTGCGGGCGGGGCGGCGGCATGCCATGCACTCCTCGCAGGAAGTCCCGCTGGGCAGCCCCGGCCGCGGGTGATCATGCTGGAGAGCGGCGCCCTGCACACCAACGAAGCCTTTCCAGACCGCCTGCTCGATGCCGTTACCAAGCTCTACTTCAACAGCGGAGGCACTCTCAGCATTGATGGACGCACGACATTCCGCCAAGGGCACTGCGTAGGTGGCTCGGCAACAGTCAATAACGCCATTTGCCTGCGTCCAAATGTAAGTTGGACCCAGCGTATCCGTAGCCAATGGCCGGTTTCGGACGCCCGATGGGCGGCACTTGAGGCATCTTACAACGCTCTTGGTCCGATCCTTAACGTGCAACCTACCGAAGACTATGTGCTCTCCGATGCCACAAAGCTGGTTCAGTCCGGATTTGGAACCTCGCCGCGCCTCGAACAAGTGCCGGTAAACGTTCTGGATTGCGTTGGATGCGGTCTATGCAATCTTGGCTGCAGCTATGACGCGCACCGTGCGCCGCTGATCACGCTCATCCCGCAAGCGATAGCCTTGGGAGCTGTGGTCGTTCAGCAAGCAAGGGCGACCGGTCTTGTGTTTGAGTATTCGACCAAAGACCAGTCGGTGGAGGCGGTGGTGTGTCGCACCCCGTCCGGGAGGCGAGTCGTTGTGCGGGCGAGGCGCTTCATTCTGGCCGCGGGCTGCATCGCTTCCAGCCAATTACTAATGAGAAGTGGCTTTCGGGGCGCGGATCCTTTCGAGACCACCGTTGGACAGCGATTTTCCTGCAACTTCGGCAATGCCTTGTTCGGCCAGTACACGCAGCCGCAATTTGGCAGCCAGGGGTTTCAAGCCGGCTTCGTTTACAATATCCCTGAGGAAGGCACAATCATTGAGACTGCATTTGCACCGCCCACTGCCTTAGGTCTGTATGCCCCGCAGTTAGGACCTCAGTTCCAGGAACTCGCCAGCAACTTCAATCACATTGGAGCAGTCGCTGTTACCGTCTCGAGCAACAACAACAATCGTATAGAGTTACCTTATTTTGGTCAGGACCAGATCGATTTTAAGCTGGATGCGGACGACTGGGCACGAATGGCGCGCGGCATGACTGTCGCCGCTCGCGCCCTCTCCGACGCTGGCGCCGTCCGGATTTACGACACCCGCTTCTCAGGGCAGTTTCTGCGGCTTTCCGGAACGGGAAGTGCGGAGGACCACCGGAAAATTGAGGCGCATTACCGCCATCTCGACGAACGAACATATCTCAAGATCGAAACCGGACATCTACAAGGCGGCAACGTGATTAATCCGGATCCGTGCCGCGGCGTCGTAGATGAGTGGAACAAAGCGCACGGCGTTACGAACCTCTGGATCTGCGACGCCAGCGTGTTTCCATCGCCGATCACGCTAAATCTTCAATATACGGTCATGGCGTTGGCCCACAGTGCCGCACTGGCTCTGGCTGCCACTTAAACACGAGGTGATCGATGAACCGTCGGGCGCAAGTGATTTTGGTAACCGGAGCATCTTCCGGGATCGGCCTGGCCATCGCTCGACATCTTGGGGACCTTGGCCATCAAGTGTTTGGCGGAAGCCGACGGCAGATCGATTCTCACCAGTTTGAGCAGATTGTCATGGATGTGGACGACGATCTTTCCGTCGACCGCGGTGTCGAGAAGATTATCCACATGACCGGCCGGATTGACGCGGTCATTAACTCGGCCGGTTTTGGCATCGTGGGGGCTGTGGAGAATACATCGATTGGCGAGGCGAAGGCCCAATTCGAGACGAACTTCTTCGGCACACTGCGGGTGTGCAACGCCGTGTTACCGATCATGCGACAGCAACGTGCCGGACTCATCGTCAATGTCAGTTCACTAGCGGGTCTGTTGGCGATTCCGTTTCACGGCTTGTACAGCGCCAGCAAATTCGCCCTGGAAGGGCTAACTGAGGCGCTGCGAATGGAAGTTAAGCCGTTCGGTATCAGAGTGATCCTGATCGAACCAGGCGACTATCGCACGGCATTTAGCGTCAATCGTCGACAGACATCCGCCAGCTTGGGCGACAGCCCTTACCGCGGGGCGGCCGCCTCTCTGGCACGGATGGAGCAGGAAGAACAAGCAGGTCGTCCGCCGCAGGAAATTGCTCGCCTTGTGGGTAACCTCCTCCATCACCGTCGACCTAAGTTGCGCTATCGGGTTGGCAAACTCGGACAACGGCTAGTTCCGAACATCCGTAGCATAATTCCATACTCATTATATGAGTGGTTGCTAATGAAATATTACAACGTCCAGGGTAAATCTTCAGGGTAATTTGATCTATCTCGATTCTCTCACTCCATCTGGTACATAAGTCGGGGGATAGTCAGCGGTAGTGCTGCAGACCTTGGAGACGAGTCAGTCGATTTACGAGAGGTGATGGGTCAGTATGGCGGGACGAAGGCCGACGAAGTCAAGCGTCTACGGGAGCTCATTGCGAGTTGCAATTGCGGTCGAATTTGTTGCTCGGTGCGCCGCTGCGGCTATGTCTTAGCCTGCACACTGGAACCCCAAACCATACTTAATGACGCTTGGTGCAGAGAATCAGTGCCTGTCGAGAGTTCTCACGCGATGACAACAACCATTCCCCATTGAAGCCCGTTAGCGATATCGGAGGGTGATCAGATACATCCCGCTTGTGATGATTTTGTCCTCCTGTAGAGCGAGCCCTCGAAGTTCAATTCGCAGCCCAGACTGTGCAGGCATGCCTCATCCGGGTCTTTCAACCCACAGATGACGCTGTTGCGATTGGATGAATCCACCGCGGCGCTCTACTCGTATCTAATACACCGGGCGCCCCTCGTACTTGGCGCCTAAGTGCTTTCCCGCTATGCTTCTTGCTCACAGAGGCGGCATCAGTGGCTCATCAATCTCTCGAAGGTCCCTGCCCGTCCGGTTCGCGCCGGAGACAGTTTGAAGGGCTGATGTTTGGTTCCCCTTGGCCGACGTTCTGAGTCAGGCGCGTATGGAAATACAGATGAATCGGCTTCCCGCAGGACCTCGCTCCACCGTCGTGCTTGCGGCGCGTTACCTGCACGATGCCTGCGCCTACTACGCCCGTTGCGAGAGCCGCTACGGTGACCCATTTACTTTGCCAACTCCTTTCGGCCCGCTTGTCGTCACCGGCGCACCCGAAGGCATCCAGACCATCTACACGGCAGACCCCGACACCTTCGACATTTTCGCCAAATCGAGTGTTGAGCCGTTCCTGGGCGCATCCTCACTGATGCTCTCGACGGGCGAGACTCATTCGCGAAATCGTCGGCTGTTGCTGCCGCGTTTCCACGGGCGGCATATAGACCAATTCGCCGCGGCCATGGCAGAAGCCGCGGCGCGCGCGATGGCGCGATGGCGTCCAGGTAAGTCGTTCGTAGCTCAAGATGAGATGCATCACATCTCTCTAGACATCATCCTCAAAGTATTCTTTGGTGCGAAGGCCGAGATCTTGGCGCCTATTGAGGACGCGCTCCTTATAGCCCAGCAGTCCATTACCCCAGCCATCACTTTCCTCCCTTGCATCCGTCATCAATTCGCAGGCCTCGGGCCGTGGGCACGCTTTCGGCGGGCCATGGAGAACTTTGACAGGGTGATCTTTCAAATGATCCGTGAAGCGCGTCTTCAGCCGAGCGAAGATAACATCCTGGGACTCCTGCTGACGGCGCGTTATGAGGACGGGGAGGGGCTCAGTGACGTCGCAGTTCGAGATGAGATCGTCTCGCTAGTGGCGGCCGGGCACGAGACACTGGCGAGCGCCCTCGCGTGGGCTCTTTACTGGCTCCATCGCGAGCCGGCAGCGTTGACCCGTCTCCGTGAAGAGACGGCGGATGTGGGAACGAATTTCGAGCGTCTTTTCGCACTGCCCTACATGGACGCAGTCTGTAACGAAACTTTGCGCTTGTGCCCCATCCTGCCCGAGGTGACGCGACTGCTTCGCCGCCCTCTGAAGTTACTTGGATATACACTGCCTGCAGGGGTGGGCGTCGCATCCGTGGCGACGCTCGTGCACATGCGCGAGGACCTATACCCACAAGCGCATGAGTTTCGCCCCGAACGTTTCCTCAGTCGTAAGTATTCGCCTTTTGAATTCGTGCCGTTTGGAGGGGGGACGCATCGCTGCCTCGGCGCGTCATTCGCCATCTTCGAGATGAAGATCGTTCTCGCTAAGATATTGCGCGATTGTCGGCTACGGCTGTTGACCCCGGGCCCAATACGCCCGAGACGACGCAGCGTGCCCTTCGGGCCTCAGCGCGGCGTGGTGTTCATGGTCGAAGAGGAATATTCGCGAGCATGATGGCCAGTCCGCTGGTCTTTTGCCAGTGGGTTTTTGTCTTCGCGGGCGGGTGTCAACGAAGTACTTATTCTCCCATCCTGGCCGAGCCCGAGAGGCTAGTCGGTCTGCATACACCTCACTTACCGCGCGCCCTTCAAGGAGTGCGCTGCAAGGTCAACAATTACCTCATGGTCATCAACATGATAATACTCTGGATGCTGATCGGAATCATCGCATTCTTCTTTCTGGCGTCGCTGCTGTACGTCATCTTTAGTAGCACTTTCGCCTTCTGGATGGCCCCGAGGTTCTTGTTCGCGCGCAAGCCGGAGACGCAGCGCTACGCGGGGCAGAAACCTCCGCGGGGCCTCTTCACTGTTATGCTCCGAGAAGTTGTCAGCAGCTTTCTGGTCCTTATGATGTTTCTCACCATCCCTTTCGTCCGCGGCGCGAATCGTGGACGTGGGGGGACGCCACTCCGGCCCATCTTACTGGTGAAGGGTTACGGTTTAACGGCTTCCAGCTGGTTCTACTTCATCATAATGCTGTTGCGGCGGGGCGTCTCGAACCCGATTTACGTCTTCGGGTATAACTGGCTTGATTGTGTCGAAAAATCAGCCGGTGAGCTGACCCGCTTTGTCGAAACTGTCCTGACGCGTGAGGGCGCCTCGGAGGTCGACATCGTCGCACACAGTTGGGGGGGTGTCGTCTCCCGTTGGTACATCGAACAGTTCGCCCGGGCGGGGACAGTCAGACGGTTGGTCATGCTCGCGACTCCGAACTGCGGCAGTTGGTCTACTTTTTACGCTATCGGATGCCCTGCGGTACAGTTAGCTGTCGGCTCGCCCGTGATTAACAGCCTGCAGAAGGCGCCGCCCGGGACTCGGTACTACTTGCTGTGGAGCAGGTTTGATCAAGTTGCCGCCCCCCCTCAACTCGCACTCCTGCCTGGTCACGAGGGCACCTTAGGGCCGCTGGCGGGCGCACCCGAAACCAGCCACAAGATCGAAGTAAACCAGGAGGTCAATCGCATAGGACACTTGACCGCGCTGGTCAGCGGCAAAGTAGTGGACCTCGTATTACACCGGCTCACTTATGAGGAGAGCGACTCGCGTTAGGCAAAGTGAGGCATCACCTTTTCGGCGAAAGTTCGTAGTGACTCCATGGCAAGCTCGTGTGGAACTGTGCCGGGCTGCATGACCAGCATCAGCTCATCGACGCCCACATCCACGAAACGCTGCACTGACTCGCGCGCACACACCGGGTCGCCGACGATGATGGCCATCTGTGAACCAGGCGCATTGCGGAGCCGCATTGCTACTTCGAGCTCTTCTTCGGCGAAGAAGTCGCGCGGTATATTCAGTTTCCCCTGGGGGCGCGACCCGCTAAGATAATACGAAGTCATTGCATCGGCGAAAAACCTGGCCCCACGGAATCCATACGCACACGCCTTTCGGTCATCGTCGAGTACCAGCGCGATCGGCGTACACGCGAATGAGTTGTTAGGTTTACGGCCATTGGGCC
>JAOAPO010000575.1 GCA_025462945.1 Bryobacterales bacterium | reverse complement strand
CCGCGACGGACACGAGATCTGGCACTACTTTTGGAAGACCAAAGGCGGCACCCACATCGGGAACCGCGGCCTTGGCATGTGGAACAACTATGTCTATATGGAGACGCCCGACGATTACATCGTCTGTCTCGATGCCGCCACGGGGAAAGAGAAGTGGCACAAGGAAATCGCCAGCTTCAACCAGCAGTACTTCTCCACCATGGCGCCGATCGTCATCGGCAATCATATCCTGACCGGCACCGGCAACGATCTCGACGAACCCGGCTACATCCAGTCGCTCGACCCTGAGACGGGGGAAACGCAGTGGCGGTTCTATACCGTCCCGATGAAAAAAGGGGATCCAGGTCTCGAAACCTGGGGCAGCCTCGATGGCGCGAAGCACGGTGCGGGTAACGTCTGGATTCCTGGCTCCTACGATCCCGATACGAAGCTCTATATCGTCGGCACTGGGAATCCGTCGCCTGCGTACACCAACCCGCAGAGCCGCGACGGCGACAATCTTTACACGTGCTCACTGGTTGCCATCAACGTCGAAACGGGCAAAATGGCGTGGTACTACCAACTCAACCCGCACGACACCCATGACTGGGACTCGACAGAAACGCCCATCCTGTTTGATGGCGAATTCAAAGGGCGCCAGCGCAAGCTTGTCGCGCACGCAGACCGCAACGGATTCTTCTACCTGCTGGACCGCGTGACCGGCGAGCACCTGCTCACGAGCAAGTTCTCCGACACCGCGAACTGGACAAAAGAAGTGAACGCCAGGGGCCAGACGATTCGCGACCCGAAGAAGGATTCCATCGTCCCTGGCACCCTGGTTTCGCCGAACAACGGGGGCGCTACCAACTGGCAGCCGCCAGCCTTCTCTCCGGACACAGGCTTCTTCTACGTCCCGACGAACGATGCCTACGCCATGTACTACCTGACCGAAACCGATCCGCGCGGCGCGATGGGTCTCGGCGGGAAAGAAGAAACGGCAATTGCGTCGATGGGTTCGTACCTGACCGCGATCGATTACAAAACGGGTAAGGTTGCCTGGAAGCATCGCTATCCAGGTCTCGGCGGCAACGTCGGCAACGGGATCCTCGCGACTGCCGGAGGCTTGGTGTTCGCTGGTGACCTGGGCGACAACATCATTGCCTACAACGCTTCGACTGGTAAGATCCTGTGGCACTCGCATATCGGCAACGTGTCGAACGCTCCGGAGACCTACACTCTCGACGGTAAGCAGTACTTGCTCGTAGCTGCTGGCGACGCCCTCTACACCTTTTCCCTTTATTGAGCTTCTCTCCGGATCTCAGACGGGCTGCGAATACAGGTCGGTGGCGCGGCAACAATTGGGTCGACCAGGGTCACATTGGCCGACAGGGATGTTCACGATCTGGTAGAATCCAGGAGATTCGCCGCCAGACAGGGGCATTGTGAAATGTTCAAAACAAAAGTAGAAGTTCCCGTGACCGTTGCCGAGCCTGGTTATTTCTCCAGCGGCGATGTCGCGCGGATAGCCGGGGTCAGCCTGCGCCAGTTGCAGTGGTGGGATGAGCGTCACGTCGTTTCGCCGCGTCATCAGGGCCATCGTCGCGTTTACCTCGAAAACGAAGTGGTGGAAGTCTCGGTTATCGCGGAATTACGTCGTAAAGGCTTTTCACTGCAGAAGATTCGCCGGGTGCTCAAGTTCCTTCAGAAGGAAATGGGCAAGCGGCTGGCGGATGCAGCGAACTCAACCAGTGAGATCCACCTGATAACCGACGGCAAGAACATTTACCTCGAAGATCAGCCGGGACGCATCATCGACATCCTGCGCAACGCCGATCAGCCGATGTTCCTTGTTTGCGTGACGGATCAACTGAAGCGGGCGCAGGAACCCGCCGAGCGCAAGCCCGCCACGTCTGAAGTCGCCGTAGCGTCCCTCGCCCGTAAAAGAGTAGGCTAGAGCTTATGGCCGGAAGCGGCAAGTGTCTACACTGCAAATCCTCAGGACATTGTCCGGACTGCTTCGGCTCGGGCAAGAACACTCATTTCAACGTTCCGGGCGACCTTTGCGAAGCCTGTAAGGGAACGGGGAAATGCGTGGTATGTGGCGGCAGGGTATCGAAGAACCCGATCACGCGCCTGCTGCTTTGGATGCGTGGCGACGATTAGCCTTGTTCGAGCATGATTGAAGTCGGGCTGGCTCTCGGAGAACCGCGAACGAAATGAAAAAGGCCCCGGCGGTAACCGGGGCCTTTCGCATTTACGTTGGTTAAAGCTTAGTTGCTGCTGTCGCCGAGTGCGCCAGTTGCCGCTGCCGCGCCGAGGCCAGTTGCTGCCGCTGCCGCTACACCGCCAACCACCAGAGCCGTCGTGCTGGCCGCTGCTGCACCGGCTGCCGCACCGCCAGCCGCAGCAGCGCCTGCTGCACCGGCACCGGCCGCTGCGCCTGCCCCTGCACCAGCCGCGCCCGCCGCCAGGCCGGCAGCCGCTGTGGTACCACCGATTTTGGCGGCAACAGCGCTACAACCGCCCTTGCGGACGACCACAGCTTTTGAGACCTTAACAACCTGAGAAGCGCCGCTGCGAGCGGTAGCGGAAGAATCGACAGATCCCGACACTTTCACATGGTTGCCAACAACTTTACGGAGATCCATACCGCGAAGATCAAACATCTGATTTCCCGTCTCGTCGACGAGGACCGCGGCACCGGACTTTTCCACGATGCAACCAGTGTTCTCGAAAACAGAAGCACCAGCAGCCTGCGGGAGGAAAGACAGCGGGAGTCCTGGCGCAACCTTCGCGACCAGCATGCCTTCCCGGTTAAGGACGTTCACCGGCGCATTCAGCGCGGTGACGTACACCATTTTGTTGCCATCGATCTTGACGCGTGCAGTACCACCGGCTTCGGAACGAATCTTCAGAGTGTTTACGTTCACCTCAAAATTGGCACCTTGCGTCTCGCTGCTGCCTTGCTCCAAAGACATGCGGTTGGAGTAAACAGTGGCCCTGGAGCCAGCACCCAAGTCGAGCCGGGTGCCGTTGTTCAGGTGAATTCGCGAGTAGCCGTCGGTCTGTACTGTAGAGCCGTCAAAGATCGTGGCGTTGCCAGATACCTTTGCGTTGTCGAGTGTTACGCCGCTCTGTGAAGACGCGATCCCAATCACCGGCGTGCTCGCGAGAGCCACACCAGACGTTAACAGGACTGCACTTCCTATTGCGGATAAAAGCTGGAGTTTCAAATTTCCTCCTGGATGAAACGTTACGTACTCTATGATGGGCTATATTGCTGGCCGATGCAAGTATCATAAAGAAAACGTACTATAAACCATCTGTTTTGGTGCTTTGTGCTACGTTTACGATCGTGTTTGTCTGGGCAGCCTGGTCCTCCGGTCGCGCTGCGGTGGCAGATCTTGCATACCGCGAGAATACCCTCGAGTCTCTGCGCCGATCCGTCGAGATCGCCCCGGGCAACGCGGTTTATCGCGCTCTTCTCGCCGAACACCTCGAAGGCAACGGCCAGGATCCTAAGCCTCAACTTCTTGAGGTCACGCGGCTTACGCCTTTAGACTCGCAGTATTGGATCGGGCGAGCCTTTCGCGAAGAGATCGAAGGTCGCTTCGATGCGGCTGAAGCCTTGTTGAAGCAGGCAGCTTCCGTCGATAACAAAGCGAGCCCTCGCTGGGCGCTCATGAACTTCTATTTCCGTAGAGGCAGAGACCCCGAATTTTGGTTCTGGGTCACAAAGGCGCTGGCCATGAATGACGGGTCCGCCCCCTCGGTCTTCCGGCTCGCATGGGAAAAGTCGAGCGACAGCGCCTTTATTCTGAGTCACTTCCCGAACCGGGGCGACCTGATGACCCAGTACTACTTCTTCCTGGCGCAGACATCGCGGCTCGCCGAGGGCGGTGAAGTGGTGGAGCGCGCCGCTCGACTGGCCCCGGAAACGGCTTTCCCTTCTTTGCTTCAGTATTGCGACGCGTATTCGGAGAAGGACACTCCCCGAGCTCTGGCTGTCTGGAACACCCTCTGCAGGCGCGGTGCAATCCCTTTCACTCCGCTCGATTCCAAAGCGGGTTCCATCATCACCAATCCTGATTTTGCAATCGACATGACCGGACAGGGATTCGACTGGCATGCGAAGGTTCCCGACGGCGTTCTGCTCGGTCAGGCGGGCGATCCTGAGAAGGGAGTCCGCGTTGAAATGACAGGCAACCAGCCCGAAGACTGTGTGCTGTTGACGCAGGTCCTGCCGCTTTCCGCAGGCCTGAAGTACGAGATCTCCTGGGAGTCTCTTGCCGGGTCCGCCGAGACGGTCGCAGGCCTCATGTGGGAGTTTGGCGCTTCCGGAGGACAGATGATCAGCGAGAAGGTTGAAGGGCTCGCGGCGCCGGCGCGAGGTTCGCTCAAGATCGCGGCAGCATCAGACTCGGGGCGTCTCCAGCTCCGGTATAAGCGCCCACTTGGCTCCGTCAGAGCACGTGGGACGATCATTGTGCGCGAATTGCGGGCCCGCGTGTTGCCATGAGAACGTTCACGGCTATTGTTCTGGCGCTGACCACCGTTGCCACCATCGCTGTCATGTGGGTTCCCGCCAAGTGGCCCACAAGCATCCCCGAAATCGCGACCTGTGCCCTCGCGGCACTTTGGGCCCTGTGGATTCTTGCAGGCAAAGCTGAGCTGCGGTTGCAATGGGTGCTCCTGCCGCTGACTGGCGTAGTTGCGTTGGCGGGACTGCAGATCATTACCGGTGGGACAGTCTATGCCTGGCCCACCCGGATGGCCTCGTTCTACTGGGCTGCCAATCTCGCTACGTTCGTGGTGGCCCTGCAGTTGTTTGCTGACCGGCAATGGCGCACACGATACCTTGATGGACTGCTGATCTTCGGGACGCTGCTGGCGATCGTGTCAACGGCGCAGTCTCTGACCTCTCCGGGCAAGATCTTCTGGAATTTCCCGATCACCGTAGTAGAGACCGCCATGGGCCCGTTTCTCTACGCAAACCAATACGCGGCATTCGCTGAACTCATCCTCCCTTTGGCACTGTTTGGCTCCCTCACGCTGAAGAAGGGCCGAGTTTGGTGCGTACTTGCTGCCGCCATCCTGGTCGGCTCCGTCATCCATTCCGGCTCGCGAGGAGGCTCCGCGCTGGTTTTGGCTGAGTTGGCACTTGTTCCTGTTCTGACAGCCCGGCGGGGCGGCATCTCTCGATCTCAGGTTCTAAATACGGGCGCTGTTCTGCTCGTAGCCCTGCTCTGGGTGGCGGTAGCCGCCGGGCCAGACACGCTTTACACCAAAGTCACCGCGTCATCCGATGCTTTCGCCGGACGCCGTGAATTTAACCAGTCTTCGCTGGCCATGATCCAGGCCAGACCGCTGCAGGGTTTTGGCCTTTGGAACTGGCCAACCGCCTACCCCGGGTTCGCACTGTTTGATGATGGCCTCCACGCAAATCAGGCGCACAACGACTGGCTGCAATGGACTGTTGAAGGCGGCCTTCCACTGCTGCTCATTATGTTGAGCGTTGCCGTATGGGCGGTTCCGCGCGCCATCCGCTCCGGCTGGGGTCTCGGCGTGGCCGCTGTGCTCGTTCACTGCCTCTGGGATTATCCGATCCAGCGCCCGGGCGTCGCGATCGTCTTCTTCACAATGATGGCGGCCATCGCGCCCTATGGGGGAGGCGAGCGCCTGTCTCGCAGTGCGTCCGAAAAGGCTGAATAGCCAGTATCCTGATAAACATGAAATCGCTTCTCACTCCGTTGCTGCTGGGTCTGAGCCTGCCTTGCTGGCTCCCGGCCGAAGTGGTGGATTCAGCGGCTAACGGCTTTACCGTCCGACAAACAATGTCGATCCAGGCACCCCCCGCGGAGGTGTATCAGAAGCTGGTTCGTAATGTTGGGGACTGGTGGAGTGCCGCTCACACCTTCTCTCACGACGCTCACAACCTCAGCATTGACGATAAGCCGGGCGGCTGTTTCTGCGAGAAACTGCCCGGCGGCGGCGTGCAGCACCTGCAAGTGGCGTTCGCGCTCCCCGGCAAAACGTTGCTGCTGCGCGGGGGCATGGGTCCCCTGATGAGTTTGGGCGTCACGGGAGGGCTGGAGATCAGCCTTTCGCCCGAAGGCCAAGGCAGCAAGCTGGTGCTGACCTACTCGGTCGGCGGTTACATTCCGAAAGGCGCGGACACGTGGGCAAAGCCGGTGGACGGCATGCTGGCGGAGACCTTCACGCGATTCAAAACTTTTGTGGAGACGGGAAAGCCCGAAGCTTCTAAATGAGAACCCTGTCATGCCTGCTGCTCTGCGCCGGCGCGCTTTCTGCCGACGACGCACTGCTGCAACGCGCCGATGTAGCGAAAGCTCTGCAGTTTATCCAGGCGACGGACGCTCAAACTGTGGCGCAGCAGATCAAAATCGCGGAGATTCCGGCACCTACGTTCCACGAAGGCGAACGCGCCAAGTACCTTGACGCGGCGTTTCGGCGGCTGGGCCTCACCAATGTCCAGATCGATAAACAAGGCAACGTCCTTGGCTGGCGCAAAGGTGCAACGGACGATACTTTCGTCATCGCCGCCCATCTGGATATCTCCTTCGCGGTGGGCGTCGACACGAAGGTCAGGAAAGCCGGCGATCGGCTCCTTGGACCCGGAATTGGCGACGACAGCCGGGGGCTCGCGGCGATGCTCAACATCATCGAATCGATGAACGACGCCAGGTTCGCCACGCGTCATACTCTGCTGTTTGTGGCGAACGTCGGGGAGGAGGGCCTCGGCGATCTCAACGGCGTCCGCTATCTGTTCACAGAAAGCTCTTTCCGGACTCGGCTCAAGGCGTTCGTCTCCATTGATGGCAGCGATCCATCCAGAATCGTAACCGGCGGCACTGGCGTGAAACGCTATCGTGTGACGTTGAAGGGGCCGGGCGGCCACAGCTACGGGAATTTCGGTCGGCCGAGTCCGATCCACGCCGCATCCCGGGCGATCGATCGGATCGCCGACATGGAAGTGCCGCTGCAACCCAAAACGACCTTCAACGTTGGACGGATCGAGGGTGGCACGGCCGTGAACGCCATCGCCGAAGAGTGTTCCTTCGAAGTCGACCTGCGCTCCGTCGATCCAGGAAATCTGGATCGCATCGAGGCGAAGCTGTTTGAGGCAGTCCGGCTGGGCGTTGAAGCCGAAAACAAGGCTAGGGCCGCGTCCGGGGCTGTACTCACCTTCGAAATGAAACTGGTCAGCAACAGACCAGCCGGCGAAGTAGAAAAAACGAACCCAATCGTTCAGGCCGCGCTCTGGGCGTCCGGGGCAACTGGCCACAAACCCCTCACCGACTTCAGCAGTACCGACGCCAATATCCCTATCAGCATGGGGGTTCCTGCCGTCACGATGGGCGGCGGCGGGACTGGCGGAAACGCTCACTCCCTGGCTGAGTGGTACTCACCTGTGAAGGCATGGAAAGGCCCGCAGACGGTGTTGCTTACGTTCCTTGATTTCGACTCGCGGCATCCGTAAACTGCCGCGCGACCCGTTCGAGGTCATTGCAGGCCGCATTTACGCAGTCCTCGCGGGCAAGTTCGCAGGCAACTCTCTGCGCAGCGGTTTGAAGCGCTGGATCCTTGAGCAGTGCCTCAAGTTCACGGGCGACGCGGCGGGCCTTATAGTGATTTCGCGGAATGACTCGCGCGCAACCCAGCTTCGAAACACGCCGGGCATTGTCCGGCTGGTCATGGCTGAACGGAACGAAAATCGCGGGCACACCGGCTCGGAGCACTGCGGCCGTGGTCCCTGCGCCCCCCTGATGAACAACTGCGGCGGCGCGACCGAAGAGTTCTGAGAAGGGCGCGTATTCGGCGACAAAAACATCGCGTGTCAGGTCCGCTGGCCGGTTCTGCGCATCGAGCCCCACCAGAAGCACCGCCCGGATCCCCAGCTTCTTCACCGCACGGAAGCTCTCCTCGTAAAAGCTGCCTGCATCGAAGACGGCCGAAGAACCCAGCGTAAAAACCACGGGACGCGCGCCGGCGTTGAGGAAGCGGTCTAACTCGGGGCTGAGACCCTGTCCGGGTTCGAGCCTGTCGTAGGCCGGAAATCCCATCACCTTCAAATCTGTGGGCCAGTCGGCCTGCCGTTGCGCCAGGACGCCGGAGAACCAGGCCTGATTCGAGAACGGCGAGTATATGTCATCCAGGGCTGGATTTGCCAGGGCGGGGAGGCCGAGCGACGCTCTCAGGTCCGAAATCGGCTTGCTCCAGCCACGGACAACCCATCTCACCATGCGCCCGAACTGCCGCCACAGTCCAGGACCGAAACCCCGGAAATATTCGAGCAATGGCGCGGCTGACACAGTCGGAGGATCGTACGCCGAGAAGATGACGGCCGGCTGCAGAATCACGGACACCCACGGCTTTCCGAGAACTTCGGCCGCGGTCGGCAGCGCAAAGGCTAAAGGGTGACCGACGAGGACATCCGCCTCCCGGGCAGCGGGAAGCAGATCCGCGTATTGTTCCGCAACAGGCGGCAGAAAGACGTGCCGCATGATGTACTCGCTGCCCGTTCGAGGGTGGAAGGCGCGACGCATCATGTCCCGATCTTCCAGCAGCATGGAGACATCGGGCCGGGCGGCATGGAATTTCAGCCCCTCTCCCTCCACTTTGGCCCGGTACACCTCAGACGTGGCAATTGTGACGTCGTGCCCCCGGTCCCGAAGGCCGATCCCTACCGCGATGTACGGGTGGAGGTCGCCGAGCGAACCAAACGTTGATAACAGAAAACGCAGCCGAGAGCAATTGAATGTAAACATTAGTACACTGTTGCGGTATAGTTACACAAGGCAACCCCCGAGCCGGTATGTCTTCCTCCGAGGCTACCGGCTCTCCCATTTTGCGCCCTGCCCTGTTCTGCGGCACTTTGCCCCTTTGCTATCCTGAACGTTAACCCCGTAACAACCTGGCCGTAAACTCGCCATTCCTGAAGGAGCTTTACCCTCAACTATGCCCGTAAAAGTAGCTATTAACGGCTTCGGCCGCATTGGCCGCAACGTCGTCCGCGCCGGCCTGAACAACCCCGAAATCGAATTCGTCGCCGTAAATGATCTTACGGACACCAAAACGCTGGCGCACCTCACCAAGTACGACTCACTACTCGGACCCCTGCCCGAAGCCGTCAGCGTCGATGGTGACTACATTGTGATCGGCAAGCGCCGCATCAAGGTGTTCGCTGTAAAAGACCCGGCTGAGATCGACTGGTCGAGCGTTGGCGCCGACATCGTCATTGAATCCACTGGTCGCTTTACCGATGCGAAGGACGCATCGAAGCACCTGCGCGGCTCCGTCAAGAAGGTCATCATCTCGGCGCCTGCCAAGGGTGAAGACATCACCATCGTGATGGGCGTGAACGACTCCGCTTACGACGCTTCGAAGCACAACATCATCTCCAACGCGTCCTGCACCACGAACTGCCTGGGACCGTTCGCCAAAGTGCTGCACGAGAAATGGGGCATCGAGAAGGGTTCGATGACGACCATTCACAGCTACACCAACGACCAGGTCATTCTCGACTTCCCGCACAAAGATCTTCGCCGTGCCCGCGCTGCCGCTCTCAACATGATCCCGACCACGACGGGCGCTGCCAAGGCAATCTCGCTCGTGATTCCGGAACTGAAGGGCAAGCTCGACGGTTACGCCATGCGCGTGCCCACGCCTGACGTTTCCGTGGTCGATCTCGTCGTTCTGCTCCAGAAAGACGCGACCGAAGTGGAAGTCAACGCGGCTTTGAAAGAAGCTGCGGAAGGTCCGCTGAAGGGCATTCTGGCATACACGGAAGATCCGGTCGTCTCGATGGACATGCTGAAGAACCCGAACAGCTCAATCATCGACGGCCAGCTGACCAAGGTCATCGGCGGCAATTTGCTGAAGGTTGTGGCCTGGTATGACAACGAGTGGGGTTACTCAAATCGCTGTATCGATCTGGCTATCTTCCTGAACCACAAAGGCCTGTAAACAAACAAATTAGGACCGGGGCGGAGAGTATCCCGCCCCGGTTTTCTATTGGTGCGAGCGGTAAACGTTTGTAAACACGAGGTTAAGGTTCATTCAGGTCCGTAACCTCTCCCTTGGTTCTGTTACCATTTCGAGCATGAAAACTACAATCCTGGCCGTAATGGCCCTGCTCTGCTCAAGCCTCGCTGCCTTGGCAGCGGACGTCACCGGCAAGTGGACTGCCGAAATTCCTGGCGGTCGAGGCCCTTCCACCGCAACCTTCAACTTCAAAGCCGCCGGCGCTAAGCTCGAAGGTACCGTCACCACTGTGCGCCAGGGGAATCCCGTCGAGAGCGCAATCAGTGACGGCAAAGTGGACGGCGATAAGATCTCGTTCGTTCAGACCATGCAAATGCAGGGCAACGAAGTCAAGCTGAACTATACCGGCGTAATTAAGGGCGACACCATCGAAATGACCCGCGAAGGTGGTCGTGGTCCCGCAACCTTCACTGCAAAGAAAGCTCAGTAAGTTTCGCGTAAGCAAAAGTAAAACCAAGGCGGGGCCGGGAACCAATTCCGGCCCCACAGCAATTCCAAGCGGCTGGGCTGCTTGAAACCTGCCTCCGTGACGACACTCTGCTCGCCAGTGTCTAACCAAAGCCAGACTGAAGGATCCGTATGCTGCGCTTTCGTTCTTGTTTCGTCGTCACCACCCTTATCTGTTCAGTACTTCCCGTCCTCGCTGATACCCAAGCTGGCTTCGTCCGATCAAGCGGACAGCCGATCCCCGGTGCCGCGGTTCTTGTGGAATGCGGTACGGAGAAGATCCGTACCATCACCGGACCTGACGGTCACTTCGAAGTTGGCGCTTTGCCAGCAGCCCCGTGCCAGTTCCATATCGCGATGTTCGGCTTTGAGCAGGCGCAGCAGGAAGTAAAGCCCTCCGCTACCCCGCTCACCTTCGACCTAAAATTGCAAACGCGCGCAACGCTGCCAGTCGAGAGAACCGCCCAGACGGCTGCTTCAACGGGCAGCGCAGCACCAAGCCCGGGGCGCGGCGGCTTCGGCGGCGGCAGAGGACGAGGCGGCGTTGGGCGCGGCGGCTTCGGCCGCGGCGGAACTCCTCCCGCTACCGGTGAAACGGCAGCAGGTCCCGGCCGTGGTGGAGTTCCCGGCGGTCGCGCTGGTCAAGGCACCGGAAGGGGCGGTCCGGCCTCGGGTGCACCAGGAAGTGCGAACGGCGGCGGCTTCCAGAATCTGAGCCTCGTACAGAACGGCGAAGGCGTTACACCTGAGAACGAAAACACTCCGGCTCTCGGCAATCTCGCTGATATGAACGGCGGCGCGGCCGAAGCGTTCTCCATCAGCGGTAGTCTCAGCCAGGCAGTGCAGTCGCAGCCGGGCGATGGATTCGGTATGGGCGGCCCGATGGGCCTGGGTATGGGTGGTCCCGGTGGGATCGCCGGCGGTGGCCCTGATGGTTTCGGCGGTTTCGGCGGCGCGGGCGGGGATAACCCCGGGGGCATCGGCGGGGCTGACGGTGGTTTCGGCGGACGCGGTGGCGGCGGTGGCCGAGGTCCCGGCGGCCCAGGCGGCGGTTTTGGAGGTGGACGAGGCGGCGGCCCAGGCGGTGGTGGCTTCGGTGGTGGACGGGGTGGCGGTGGCGCCGGTGGGGGCCGCGGTGGCGGTGGCGGTGGTAGAGGTGGCCCAGCTTTGGCTGCCAATGGCCGCGGGCAGTTCGGGAACCGCATCAACCGCGGACGCGGACAGCAGTGGCGCCTCAGCGCGAACTACAACCTCGGCAACTCGGTCCTGAACGCGCGCCCTTACTCTTTCACGGCACCTGCGCTGAGCAACGGCCAGGTAGTTCCCAAGGCAGGCTACGCGAACAATCAGTTTGGTTTCTCCGTCGGCGGACCGCTGGCGATCCCAAAGCTTTTCAAGAGCGACAAGACGTTCTGGTTTCTGAACTATACGGGCCAGCGAACCCGGAACGGCTACGACCGGATCACCACGGTCCCTGACGCAGCGCAACGGTCCGGCGACTTCTCCGGAATCCCGCAAATCATCTACGACCCGGATACGAACACTCCCTTCCCCGGTAATCGCATTCCCGTCAGCCGTCGCAGTTCCACCGCGGCCGGCCTGCTGGGCTTCATCCCGCTGCCCAACACGGACGCCACGCGGAACAACTTTCACCTCATCGGTGCGAATCCTTCGAACAGCAACAATCTTCAGGTGAACGTGAATCACAACCTCACGACGAAAGACCGCCTGGCTTTCAACATGACGCACCAGAGCCGCGACTCCGTCAACATCCAGAACTTTGGCTTTGCCGACCCGACCGATGGCAGCGGCATCAATTCCAGCCTGTCCTACTCGCGGACCATCAGCCGATACCTGATCAACAACCTCTCGTTTCAGTTCAGCCGCAACGTAACGAACCAGTACTCGTTCTTCTCGAACGGCGCAAACATTGCGGCGACTCTGGGGATCTCCGGCACCACGACCAATCCTTTGGCATTCGGCCCGCCGACAATTTCCTTCAACAACTTCGGCTCGCTCAGCGACGCACTTCCCTCGCTGAATCGTTCGCAGACTGCCGGGCTCACTGACACGCTCACCTTTATTCACGGGAAGCACAATATGAGCTACGGCGGCGGCTTCCAGCGCCGGCAGAATAACCTGCAGACCCATCAGGGCGCACGTGGGTCGTTCAATTTCACCGGGGTCATTACCCAGGCGGTGGGAGCCAACGGCCTGCCGGTCAGCGGCACCGGCTACGACTTAGCGGATTTCCTGCTCGATCGGCCTTACTCAACCTCGATTAACCAGTACCTCGGCGGCAACAACAGTTTCTATCTCCGGCAGACGGCAGCAAACGCCTACGTCTCCGATGACTGGCGCTGGAAGACAAACCTGTCGCTCACCGGCGGTCTGCGGTGGGAGTACTTCGGGCCCATGACGGAGAAGAACAATCGCATGGCGAATCTGGACGTCGCCCCGGATTATTCTGCTGTCGCCGTCGTAACGCCGGGCGCAACGGGTCCGTTCTCGGGCCCGTATCCCAACGGCCTGATCGAATCACGCAAGGCCCTGTTTTCGCCACGCGTGGGCCTCGCCTGGCGACCGCTGAAGGGCAAACAGGTTGTGGTCCGCGCCGGCTACGGCATCTACTACACGGGCGGTGTCTACAACTCCTTCGGCAATCGCCTCACGCTGCAACAGCCGTTTGTGCGGACGCTCAACCAGACCACTACTCCGGCCAATCCGCTCACCCTCGAGCAAGGCTTCACCACGCTGCCTGCACAGACGATCCAGAACACCTTCGCGGTCGACCGTAATTACGACCCCGCCTATGCACAGTCGTGGAACCTCTCGGTGCAGCAGACGGTATACCGCAATTACGTGATCCAGGCCAGCTATCAGGGAAC
>JAOAPO010000563.1 GCA_025462945.1 Bryobacterales bacterium | reverse complement strand
TGGTGCGGATTGACTCCAGCGCACCGCCCGGTGAGCAGAGGGTCGCCGAGTATATCAAAGGCGTGCTCGAAGCCGAGGGGATCGCGGTGACCTGGTGGCGAAAGAGGCGACGCGCCCCAATCTGATCGCCCGCCTGAAGGGGAACGGCTCGAAGAAGCCCCTGCTCATCATGGGACACAGCGATACGGTGAAGATCGATCCCTCAAAGTGGACCCTGCCACCGTTCGGTGCCTCTCACAACGACGGCTACGTGTATGGGCGCGGCACTCTGGACGATAAAGCGAATCTGTTCGCCGGCATGATGACCATGTTGATGCTGAAGCGGACTGGCGCCGTGACGGATCGCGATGTGATCCTGGTCTCGGAAGCGGGCGAAGAAAGCAATTCCGCTGTGGGTATCGGTTATCTGGTGGCAGAGCATTTCCCCAAGATCGAGGCGGAGGCCTGCCTGGCCGAGGGTGGAGGCGTCATCCGACGTGCCGGCAAGGCGCGCTGGGCAACGGTGCAGACCGTGGAGAAGTATCCCGCGCGCATCCAGCTGGTGGCGAGGGGTCCGTCCGGGCACGGCTCGCGGCCGCTTCGGGGCAACGCCATTGTGCATCTTTCCGGGGCGATCGAGAAGCTGGCGTACTGGGATCCACCGATGAAGCTGAACGACACCACGCGGACCTGCTTCGAGAAGCTGGCGACGCTGGCCGATCCCGAAGAGGCTGCGCGCTTCCGCGATCTGTTTATCCCGGAGAAAGCGGCGGCGGCTCGCGAGTATCTGGCGCAGAACGAGCCTGGCCTGTACTCGATGCTGCACACCTCGATCTCGCCCAACATGATTGAGGGCGGCTTTCAGGCGAATGTAATCCCCAGCGAAGCGACGGCGACTTTGGATGTACGCGCGCTGCCGGACGAGGATTTACCCGCGTTTCATGAGCTGATGCGGAAGGTCATCAACGACCCTGCGGTTGAACTGGTGCCGGGGGCAAGGACGCGTCCGGGAGCGGGGCCGATGAGCACCAAATCGGAGTTCTACGGTGCGATCGAGGCGGCGTACCAGAAGACTTACGGCATTCCCACGCTGCCGTTTATGGGGACCGGCGCAACCGATATGTCGCAGCTTCGGCCTAAGGGAGTGCAGTGCTACGGAGTTGGCGCTGCGCGTGACGACGAGGATCTGGTGAAGGGCTTCGGACCGCACAGCGACCAGGAGCGGATATCGGAGGATGCCGTCTACAAACACCTGCAGTTTTTCTGGTCGGCCGTGACGGCAATCTCGGGGGCGAAGTTTACAAAATAGAGATTCGCGAAAGGATCTCTTCGGGCGACGCCTGATCGGCATTGAAGACCGTGCAGGGTCCGTAGCCGAACGGGGACCAGCGCTCGCGAAAGCGCTCCGATGGCGCTCCGGCAAAGATGCTGATGACCGATGTCTTGGCGGCTGCCGCGGCGTGCTGTCCGGCTGAGTCGTAGCCCACGTAGAGATCGCTTTGCGAGATGACCGAAGCGAAGCCGGCGAACGAACCTTCCCAGAAGCGCACGTTCTGACCGCTCGCCGCGGCCGTGACGCGTTCCGCCTCTTCCCCGCCCGCCCCGCGATCGACCCACACCGTTTCGTAGTGGCTTGCGAGCTGGGCGATCAGGTCGGCTTCAAAGGAGCCCGGAATGCGTTTCGCGGGGTTGCCGCCTACGCCCAGGCTGATGGTCGCCCAGGGGCTGAGACCGTCAAGCTCGATGAACATGGGAGCGATGTAAGGCTGACCCACGACCCCGAACTCCTGTGCGGTCCACGCCTGGGCGATGACTGCCAGATTGCCGCCCGGCGAAGTTCTGCTGGGGAAATGAAAGTAGCGCTCGGGCTCCGTGACGGGCACGAGCCCGAGTTGGGTGATGCGTGTGTCCGGATCGATGACGATGCTGTTGGGGGTATCGAGCAGTTGTCGAACCTCGTGAGCGAACCGGATGCGCTCACTCACGGGCATAGAACGCGGGTAGTCGACTTCCAGGTGGTCCACCCGGCTGTCGTTCGCGAAGAGCTCGGCGGATTTTCTTCCACCGACGAAGACCACGCGTGAGTCGACAAAACGCTTTTTAGCGGCGTCGAGCAGCAGGCTGGTGACCTTGATGTCCGCCCCAAGCGTGACTCGGGAGAGGACGTAGACCGTCTCCACCACTTCAGGAATGCGGGGGGCGACCTTCAGCAAGGGCTTCAGCCATGCCTGCATCAGTTGTTCGTAGGCAGCGGCCTGTACTGGATCGAAGGAATCGCACAGCGGCTCGACGACTTCGCGGAAGAACTCCTCGGGCGAGTTCTCGCCGAGGTCACGCACCGCATCCGTGGACGGCATTTCGCCCCGGAGGACCTGGTTCAGCAGGTTATGCGAAGTATTTTCCAACGATGGCGTCCAGCTTCTTCACGGTCGCTGCAGGTACAGCCTTGCGGTCCGTGATCAGCGCATGTGCGAGCGATGAACCGCACTTGCAGTTCCGGGCTTCGGGCATGGATGCAACGGCGGCCGCCACGACCTTCGCGGCGTTGGCTGCGTTCTGGGTCAGGACGCGAATGATGTCGCTCACTTCCACAGCGTCGTGATCGGGATGCCAGCAGTCGTAGTCGGTGACCATGGCGACCGTAACGTAACAGATCTCGGCTTCGCGGGCGAGCTTCGCTTCCTGCAGGTTCGTCATGCCGATGACGTCCATACCCCACGAGCGGTAGAGGTTCGACTCGGCCCTGGTTGAAAACATCGGCCCTTCCATGCAGAGGTAAGTGCCGCCCGATTTCGCCGTGACGCCGGCGCTGCCGCAAGCCGCGGCCACGGTCCTCGCGAGTTCGCCGCAGATGGGATCGGCGAAGCTGACGTGGGCAACAAGGCCCTCTCCGAAGAAGGTGGAGCTGCGTCCCATGGTGCGGTCGAAGAACTGGTCGGAGATGACGAACTCGGTGGGTTTGTGCTCCTCTTTGAGGGAGCCGACGGCGCTGAGGGAGATGATGCGCTCCACGCCCAACAACTTCATGCCGTAGATATTGGCTCGGAAGTTCAGCTCAGAAGGCGAGATGCGATGGCCGCGACCGTGACGAGCCAGAAATGCCACTTCGTGCCCTTCGAGTTCGCCGACGATGTAGCTGTCGGAAGGTGGGCCGAACGGTGTCTCTACCTTCTGTTCACGCTCCGCGCGGAAGCCGGGCATGGAGTACAGTCCGCTGCCGCCGATGATGCCAATTTTGGCCAAGTAATCTCCTCTAGTCCTGAATAAGTTCCAATAGTACGCCACCGGTATCGGCTGGATGCAGGAAGACGTAGAGGTGCCCGCCCGCGCCTTTTTGAGGCTCGGCGAGCAGGCGAATGCCCGCAGCCTGCAGGGTGGCGGCGAGGGCTGTCAGGTTAGCGACCCGGAGTGCGACGTGATGGAGCCCAGGGCCCCGTTTGTCGATGAAACGAGCGATGGTGGAGGTGGCATCGAGAGCCTCCAGAAGTTCCAGGCGCGTATCGCCGAGCGGCAGCATGGCTACCGTGACTTTTTCGTGGGGGACGGTTTCGCGGCGGGTCGCGTGAAGACCGAGCTGGTCGACGTAGAAAGGAAGTGCTTCATCAAGGGAGCGGACCGCGATTGCGAGGTGATCAATGCCGCGGATCTGTGCGACGTTGGTACGCTCTGGGCGTTTCAACGTCAACAGATGTTCAACGAGTTCATCGACGCCCGTGCTCTCGGTGGCTACCGTGCGGAAGATTGGCTTCAGCTCTTCGGTCATCGACAGCATGCCCTCGAGTTCAAGCTGGGTGTGCTCGGCGCCGGGACGGTCTGCCTTGTTGATGACGAAAATATCGGCGATTTCCAGAACGCCCGCTTTGATCGCCTGAACGTCGTCGCCCATGCCCGGAACCAGCACCACAATGGTGAAATCGGCGGTCGCGGCAATCTCGATTTAGTCCTGCCCGACACCGACGGTTTCCAGAAGAACGAAGTGGAAGCCCGCGCCCCGAAACAGTCGCGCGAGGGTGCCGCTGGTCTTCGCAAGCCCGCCGTGTGCGCCGCGCGTGGCCATGGAGCGGATGAAAACATCGGGGTCCGCGTGGTGCTGCTGCATCCGAACGCGATCGCCAAGCACCGCGCCCCCGGTGGCCCGGCTGGAAGGGTCCACGGCGACTACAGCGACGCGCTTGCCACGCTCACGCAGGGATTGGATGATCGACGCCGTCAACGTACTCTTGCCTGCACCAGGAGCGCCGGTGATACCCACGACGAGCCCTTCGCCTTCGGGCAGGTCCGCGGGCAACGGCTCGCCGTTTTCGATGGCGGTTGCGAGCCGCGAAAGCTCACGCGGGCTCACGATGAAAAATCCACGATTTCGATTATGGCAGGGCACAGAAAAAGGGGAGGCCGAAGCCTCCCCTTTTTCTGTGCGTAGCGGTTGCGGTTACCAGCGGCCGCGGCGGCCGTAACCACGACCGTAGCTTCGACCGATGACGATACCGATTCCAGTGCCATAGCCGGGATAGCCGTAGCCCCAGCCGGGACCATACACCGGGCCGTAACCGCCGTTGTAGTAGGGAGGAGGCGGCGGCTGCGGCCCAGGCCGGCGGACGGCATACGTTCTGTCCTGCTGGAAGTCACGGGCATCGGCGTAGCGGAAAGCGCCGGACCGCATCGTGTCGATCTCAACTCCCGATTGCAACTCAAAGGTCAGCAGCGTTTCGGGATAGATTTCAGTGGGACGGCCGCGGGTCAGCAGAACACCGGCGATCCCGGCGGCTGCACCGATACCAGCGCCGATTCCGGCACCTTTGCCGCCGGCACTCACCCCGCCGATCGCAGCACCCATGGCTGTGGTCTGGCCGAGAGCGGCGAGGTCGCGACCCACTGACGTCTGCCCGTTGCGCTGCACGATGCGGGTGTGGACGTCGACGCGTTCGCCGTCAGCGGTAGTGATGGCGGTGATTTCGAGACCGAGACGCGAGGTGCCTTCCGAACGCCCCGCCTTCTGCGCTTCCGTGATGCGTCCGATGACGCTCTGTCCGCGATGCGCGATCACAACGCCGTTCACCACGATTGGTTCGGCCAGTGTCGCGTAAAAGCTCTCACCCTGCTGATTGTGATCAGAGGAAAGCTGCTGTTCTATTCGGATTGGGAGCCAGGTTCCGGGCTTGACTATGACGCGAGTCGGGAATGGACGGGAGTCCGGTTGGTAGGGAGGCGGCGGGCCCTGGTTCGGACCCGGACCTTGCGGGTACTGCTGAGTCTGCGGCGGCGGCCCCTGTGGATACTGGCCCTGCTGCGGGTACTGACCTTGGGGCGGGTACTGAGCTTGCGGCGGGTACTGACCTTGCGGCGGAGGCGGGGGATACGGCGCTGCCTGGGGCTGATCGCCCTGTGCCTGATAAGGCACCGGCCCTGGGTCCGGATAGTCGGGGCCTGGACCTGCATCCGCAATTGCCCCCGTAGAAGGAAAGACCGGCGGCGGCGGAGCCTGGTTCGGCTGCTGCCCGAAAGCCGCCATGCAAACGAGGACCGGAGCGCTGCGCAGGGTGAGACTGTAAACCGCGTTACGAAGTGTCATGGTACTCACACCGACTGCAACTGAAGAACCAAACATAAACCCTTGAAACCATTGGGCAAGCAGGCGATTGAGCTTGGTTGCGAGCCACCAGCGTGGTGGTTTTCCACCAACCGGTGAAATCGAAGCCATCTCTCGCTGAAACAGTCTTGGCGGGTGCTGATTTATCCACAGCTTTCGCACAATCGAGCACCACCACAATGCTGATTCTGCTGGAGTAACAAACCTGTGGAAACCTGCGAAAAAGCCGTTGACTCGCGCGCAAACCCGGCGCATGATTGCTTCAGTTCCAGGGTTCACGGAACGATTGTCAAAGGGTTCGGAAACGAATCCGGCGGCGGGTTCGCGAAGCGATGACCAGTAGAACGCTTTGATCCGGATGGCTGTAACGCCAAAAGGGGAGTGGAGACTGGAGACAAGCGAAGCGGCTTTGAGCAGCAGAACGGAAAACGGATTCCGGGTGTCGATAACGCCCCGCAAGGCCTCGAAACCATCGCGGAGCGAAGTAGCCAGGGATCGAACGAATTCGGGAAGCGGTTCAGAGTGCGGTCGAAGGCGGCAAGGTCAGGAACTATGACCTCCCAATGGTGGCGGAAGCCGTCGTTGCGAGCGAGCGAAAGACCGTCGGCGAGACTGCGGCACCGGCAGGTGTGAAGTTGGGCAAAGGGCTTCGATACGACGGCCCAGGGACAGCCGCGAGGCAGGAACTGGTGAGTTCGAAGTGCCGGACCCGACAGAAAATCTGCCGCAAAGCGATGCGCTCAGCATGCGGGCGGCTCGCAAAATCGTACCGTGGGCCCTGGTGCCTTTTACCCCACCTGAGCCCGCACTAACTCCTCAGCCCACAGTGCCCCGTTCGGATCGTCTTCGTGCTTAAAGTAAACGTAGGCGTCTCGCCCGGCTGCAAGCAACTCAGCCACCTGACCTCGGATTTCGGCGCGCGCTTCCGGCGCGTAATCGGCTTTGCGCAGGCGGAAATAGCCGAAGTCGGCGGTGAAGACCTTCGGAACCTCCAGCTTTTCTGACTCTGCGAGGCAGAGAGCGATGCCTCGGGCGGCCAGCCGATCATAGACGGCGTCCGTCAGCCACGATTCATGGCGGAACTCGAACGCGAAGCGAAGATCTATCGGAAGCAGCGGCAAGTACTCATCGAGCCTGCCGAGGTCGCACTTGAAGCTGGGAGCGAACTGATACAGGATGGGCCCCAGACGTCGCGCGACTCGCAGCGGTTCCAGCGCCCTGAGGAATGTCTCCGTGAAAGCGCCCGCATCCTTCAACTTCATGATGTGGGTCAGCTTCATATTGGCCTTACAGCTGAATGCAAAGCCCGCAGGCGTCTGCGCCAGCCAGCCTTCCAGCGTTTTAGCCGACGGCAACTGGCGATAGGTGTAGTTGATTTCCACACTGTTCAGCCGGGTGGCGTAGTGCTCAAGAAATTTGGCGGACGGCACCGCCTTCGGATAAAAGGCAGGTTTCCACGCCGGATACGAAAAGCCGGAGGTCCCGGCGAACAACTGAGCCATAGCAGCATTGGTATCATCGCAAATTGGGCGGTCTCGCGTCCTGTGTTGTAAAAACTAGAGCTCAGCCACGAAACCGGTGGCGGAGTACAACCGTCTCAAAACAACTGGATCTCATGAAAAGCTTTCGTATCGTCTCCGCATTCCTGCTAGCCTGCCTCGTTGCCCCCGCGCAGCAATATGAAGTGTCGACGGTGGCCGGCATCGGCAGTTCGCCGGGATGGTCGGGCGACGGCGGACCCGCCACCCAGGCGCAGCTCAACAGCCCGATCCGAGTGAGGACCGACAAGGCCGGCAACCTCTACATCACCGACTACTCAAACTATTCGGTGCGCAAGGTGCGGACTGACGGCACAATCGACACTGTTGCCGGCAGCGGCCGATTCGGCTTCGCAGGCGACGGCGATACAGGCCGGGGCGCGACCCTTTCTAACATTCTGGACGTAGTGGTCGACCCTGCGAACGGCGACATCTTTATCGCGGACTCGCTCAACAGCCGAATTCGGCGGGTGACGGCAGCCGGTGCAATCTCGACGTACGCCGGGAACGGCTCACGTGGCTTTGCCGGTGACGGCGGCGCAGCGACGGATGCAGCGCTCTACTTCCCGGCTGGCCTCGCGCTCGACGCCGCAGGCAACCTCTATGTCGCTGACTACGGAAACGCGACTGTCCGGAAGATCGATCGAAACACCCGCGTGATCTCGACCGTGGCCGGCGTCGGTTATTCCATTTATGGTGGAGCACCCGGCGATAACGGGCCTGCCACAAGCGCTTTCCTTTCCCAGCCGTTCTCGATTGGGTTCGATGGTGCCGGCAACCTTTACATCGGCGATACGGGCACCAGCACGATCCGCCGGGTCGACACCAACGGCGTGATCAGGACGTACCTTGACAATTTCGTCGCCCAGAACTTCGCGGTGGACGCTGCCGGCAATCTCTACGTCGCCGAGTACCGGACGAACACGGTTCAGAAGGTACTACCGGGCGGTACGCGGCTCTGGATTGGCGGTAACGGGACGTCGGGCTATGCGGGCGACGGGAACGTTGGGACCTCGGCTCAGTTCTCGCAACCTTACGGCGTCGCCGTCGACGATAACGGGAATGTCTTCGTGGCAGACGCAGCCAATGCCGTGGTTCGAAAGCTCAGCCCGATACCGGTTTCCATTGGTGCCGTCGCGAATGCCGCCAGCCTCGATGCGTTTGCTCCGCCGATCAGCGGTCTGGGCGATGCCTCCCGGCCGATCGCTCCGGGAGAGATCGTGGTGCTTTACGGTGCCGGCATAGGTCCCGCAACGCTGGTCTCGGCTTCACCTTCGAACGGCCAGTTCCCCAAGACGCTTGCCGGCACTACGGTGACCTTCAACGGTACGGCGGCCCCTTTGATCTACTCCTCAGCGAACGCGGTGGCTGCGATCGTGCCGTACTCGGTCAATGGCCTGGGGAACGTGGACATACGGCTGAACTATCAAAACCGGAATACGCCAATCAACACGGTCCCGGTCGGAGCAACCGCTCCCGGCATCTTCACGGCCGACACCACGGGTTCAGGTCAGGCTGCGGCGCTGAACCAGGCGGGCACGCTGAACGGTCCGGCGAATCCGGCGCAGATTGGCAGCGTTATCGTTCTTTATCTCACCGGCGAAGGCCAGACGACGCCGAACGGCGTGGATGGCAAGATCGCGGCGGCTGCTCCGTATCCAGCCCCGGTTCAGCCGGTTAAGGTCAGCATTGGCGGGTTTGATGCCGTTGTGAACTACGCTGGCGCAGCTCCCACCCTGGTCGCCGGGGCTATGCAGATCAACGCGGAAATCCCCGCCGGAATCACGCCGGGCGCGGCAGTTCCCGTCATCGTAACCATCGGCGGCGTACGCAGCCGGACGGCCACGATCGCAGTTACTCGGTAGTTACGCGGCGGTGACTACTGCCGCATCGCCCAGTCCA
This sequence comes from Bryobacterales bacterium, assembly GCA_025462945.1. Classification (GTDB taxonomy): domain Bacteria; phylum Acidobacteriota; class Terriglobia; order Bryobacterales; family Bryobacteraceae; genus BOG-234. The sequence continues at coordinate 8,880 of JAOAPO010000563.1, read as the reverse complement.
GCTTGTAGTAGAAAGCCCGCTCCAGCAGTTGGATGTGCGCCTTATACCCCTCCGGATCGACGAAAGGGTTCGGCCCGCCCGCGGTCAGCTTCGGGTACTTCTCGTTCAGCCCGTACATCTTGCCGTGTGAGGCGAGATAGATATCGCAGGGCAGCGCTTTCAGGACCCGAAACGACTTCTGGTAATCCTCAACCATGTTCGGATAAGCCGGGTTGTTCACCAGGTCCCGCGCATTGTTCACGCCAATGCTGCCAACGACGACCACATCGTAATTCTTGCCGCCCTCCGTGGTCTTGAACGCCCAGGAGGTATTGCCTTTTGTGTGGCCCGGCGTCAGGTGCGCCACCAGCGTGTTGCCGCCCAACTTCACTTCGTCTTTATCATGCAGCACACGGCTGACTGGCACCGAGGGGTACGCGCCTCTGCCGGTTGGCGGGTGCTCGATGGCGGGCACGTCCGCATCCATCACCATCACCTGCGCCCCAGTCATCTCCTTCGCCTTCGCCAGCCCGGCACAGTGATCGCCGTGCGCGTGGCTGATGAGCAGGATCTTGATGTCGCGGAACTTAAAGCCGAGCTTCTCCACGCTCGCCCTGATGATATCGACGGAGTCTTCGAAGTCCGGATTAATCAGTATGTGGCCCTGCTCGGAAGTAATCAGAAACGACGCATAATCCGCAGTGCCAACGTAATAGACATTCCCGATGACTTTGTGGCCCGGGAAAGGAGCATTGTCGTTAGTGGTGGGCTTGATCTCCCAGGGCGTAAGTATGGGCGGCAGAGGCTCGCGAGGAACGGCGCGGTTCGTTTGCGCCGTCACGGGCAGCAGGAAGAGTGCGGAAACAGCAGCAAGACGGAGACCGGCAGATCGGAACATGCGCCGATTCTATACCAAATCGGATTTGATAGTCTCGGAACGATGGCGGACCGAAGCTTAACCGATGTCGGCGGGACCCCGGGAGGTCTCGGGTCGTTCCTAATGGGCCTCGTCATGACAGTGCTCGGGGCGTATCTGTTGACCAACCAGGTGACCGTGGCCAGCTCGTACTGGCAGTGGGGCGGCACTAATGCGTTCGGCATCTCACTCATCCCGCTGCTGTTTGGAATCGGACTGCTTTTCTGGAACAGCCGCAGTGTGTTTGGGTGGGTCCTCACGCTGGGCGGAGCACTGGTCATCTTCGCCGGCATTCTGACAAACCTGCACATCTACTTCGAACCCACCAGTCTCTTTCATACGCTCGTCATGTTGACGCTGCTGGTAGGCGGCCTTGGCCTGATCGCTCGTTCACTCAGATCTTCCGGCCGCGACTAATACCGGAAGCCCCGTTCCGTACGAACGCCGCCATTCGCCGACCATCCGGCGGAAACACTGCTGGATTCAGAGTGTCTAACTGTCGGAACCAAACGGTTTCCAAAGGAAATTACCCACTTATATATGTCAACACTACATAAGGCACTTATCTTTTCACTCGGCACAGTCATGGCGTTCGCCCAGGCTTCGAGCGGGGCCGGCGGTTCCGCTTCGGGTTCCGGGCAGTCGTCCGGCTCATCATCGCAGGGATCGTCGTCAAAGGGCTCCGGCTCAGGACAAAGCTCCGGCGGCTCGAGTTCGGGCGGCAGCTCCGGTTTAGGTAGCGGTCAAAGCTCCACGGGCGCGGGTTCAGGCTCGGGTGCAGGAGCTTCCGGACAATCCGGCAGCGGCTCATCGTCCAGCTCCGACACCAGCGGCAGCAGCAGCAGCAGCAAAAAGTCGAGCAAGAAAAAGGGCTCGTCCAGCGGCAGCGGTTCCACGGGCAGCAGCAGCGGCTCGACCGGCAGCGGTTCCACCGGCAGCACGACGCCCCAGTAAGTAATAGCTGACGGCACGCTCAGCTCATGCAAAGAAGAGGAGTCAATGGCCAAACAGAAAGCATCCGAAAGTCTGATTACCTTTGATCACGAAATCATCAGGAAATGGGCCGAAGCCAGAGGCGGCAAGCCGTCTCACGTGAAGTCAACGGGCGGCAAGGATGATGTGGGCCTGCTGCGTATTGACTTCCCCGGCTACAGCGGCGGCAACAGCCTGGAAGAGATTTCCTGGGAAGACTTCTTTGAAAAATTCGAAGACAGTCAACTCGCGCTCGTCTACCAGGAAGAAACCGCTGCAGGTGAACGCAGCAACTTCAACAAGCTGATCAGCCGCAACTCAATCGAAGAACAGTAAAGCACAGCAGTAAGCCCCGGACGGTCCCGCGAGCAGGACCCGTCCGGGGTTTGTCTTTTGGCCAGGCCGCAGCTTGACTGCCTTGCCCAAAGATGGTTAAATATTCATTGAACTGAATAATCATTCAATGACTTTCGCGCCACCCACCATCTCGCGAATCGCTCGCGCCCACCTCACGCAGGATCTCGACCTGACCGTCGACGAGCTCACGTCCCTGCTCGACCTCGCGGCCGATCTCAAGCGCACCCCCGCACGCTACGCCGACGCCCTCTCCCGTAAGTCCATCGCGTTGCTCTTCGAAAAGCCCTCACTGCGCACCCGCATGACGTTCGAGCTGGCAATCCAGCAACTCGGCGGCATCGCAATCCTCAATGATGCCCAGATCGGCGCGCGTGAACCCCTCAAAGACGTAGCCCGCAATCTCGATCGCTGGGTGTCGGGCATCGTAGCGCGCACTTATCTGCAGAGGACCGTCGACGACCTCGCCAAATGGGCGAAGATCCCCGTCATCAACGCGCTGAGCGACGTGTGGCACCCCTGCCAGATACTTGCCGACATGCAGACCCTCCGCCAGCATTTCGGCGAACTGCGGGGCCTCAAGCTCGTCTTTGTCGGCGACGGCAATAACGTTGCGCACTCTCTGATGATCACCAGCGCCCGGCTGGGAGTGAACTTCACCCTCGCCAGTCCTCCGAAGTACGAGGCATCACCTGAAATAATCGCAACGGCTCGAGAGCTCGCCCTCGAAACCGGCGCGGAGATCGTGATCACGAACGATCAAAACGAGGCCGTTTGCGGCGCGCACGCTGTCTACACCGACGTCTGGGCCTCGATGGGCGCCGAGAACGAAGCTGCCGAGCGCCGCGAGGCCTTTGCTGACTACCAGGTCGATGATGACCTTATGGCGCTTGCCGACAAGCGCGCCGTCTTCATGCACTGCCTGCCGGCCAAGCGCGGCGAAGAAGTCACCGATTCCGTGGTCGAGTCCGCCAACTCCGTCGTGTTCGACCAGGCCGAGAACCGTCTGCACGCCCAAAAGGCGCTGCTGCTGATGCTGCTTGCGTGATGTTGCTTTCTTAGACATGTTCCGCCCCGAAACGAGATGACTACAATGCCGTTCCATGCCCTTTCGCCCCTTCGTGTGGTGAGCCTATGAAACTCTGGGGAGGAAGATTCGAAACGGGACCCTCGGAAGTCTTCGAGCGCTTCGGCAATTCGCTGCACTTCGATAAGCGTCTGATTGACGCCGACGTGCGCGGGTCCCAGGCGTTCGCCCGGTCACTGGCCAGAGCCGGCGTGCTCACCGACGCGGAGTGCGCTTCCATCGTGGACGCCTTCGAATCGATTCGCTCTGACGCAGCCGACCCGAAGTTCTTCGAAGGCGCGACGGACGAAGATGTTCACACGTTCGTAATCCGCAAGCTGGGTGACCGAGTGGGTGCGCTCGCGGGCAAGATCCACACGGGTCGCAGCCGTAACGAGCAGGTGTCTCTCGATACGCGCCTCTGGCTCCGCGACGAGTGCGACCGCGCCCGAGGTCTGGTCACGGCGCTGATGTCGGCCCTGCTCGATCTGGCGGCGAAGTACCCGAACGCAGTGATCCCCGGCTATACCCATCTGCGGCGCGCTCAGCCTGTGCTCTGGCCGCACTACCTGCTCGCCTACTTCGAGATGTTCTCGCGCGACTACGAGCGCTTCAGTGATGCAAGGCGCCGTACTGACGTGATGCCGCTCGGCTCCGGCGCGCTCGCCGGCAGCGGCTTCCCTCACGACCGCGAAGCCATTGCCCGCGACCTCGGCTTTGCAGAGATCACCCGCAACAGCATGGACGTTTCCGCTGACCGCGACTTCGCCCTCGATTACCTCTACGCCGCTTCCGTCACGATGATCCACCTCAGCCGTTTGGCCGAAGACTGGATCCTCTACTCCTCGGAGGAGTTCGGCTGGATGGAACTGGGCGACGGCGTCACTTCCGGGTCGAGCCTGATGCCGCAGAAGAAGAACCCCGATTCGCTGGAACTTATCCGCGGTAAGTCGGGCCGGGTCCTGGGCGCCCTCAACTCGCTGTTCTTCACCATGAAGGGTCTGCCTCTCACCTACAACCGCGACATGCAGGAGGACAAGGAACCCCTCTTCCACGCGGCCGATCAGGTCTGCAATTCGCTGGAGATGGCCGTCGTGGTGACCGAGACCGTGGTGCTGCACGAGGCTGTTCCCTTCACTGCAGCCGACGAGAGCTGGGTGGTCGCCACGGATCTCGCCGAAGCCCTGGCGCGCAACGGCACAGCCTTCCACTCCGCTCACCAGATCGTCGGCCGGCTTGTGCTGGAGAGCGTCCGGAACGGCAAGAAGCCGGGCGAATGGAGCGCAGAATCCCTGGCGGCCTTCGCGCCGGAATTCACTCCCGATATTGCACGTCTGCTCGATCCCCGCGAAGGCATGAAAACGCGTGAGATCAAGGGCGGAACTGGCCCCAACACCGTCGCCGCGGCGCTGGCCGACGCGAAACGACGTCTCGCGGAAATGGCATGACCAAGAGCTTCCGGCAAGGGCAGATCCTTCGGCTGATTCGCAGCCAAAGTCTGTTCACGCAGGATGAACTCGCCCGCAAGCTGCGCGAGGGCGGCCTCGAGGCGACTCAGGTCACTCTTTCCCGCGACATCCGCGAACTCGGCCTCGTCAAGACCACCGATGGTTATCGCGAGTTACAACGTGAAACGCCGCACGCTCACATCGCGTCTCTCGCTACTGAGTTTTTGCGGGATGTCCGTGCCGCGATGAACCAGGTTGTCCTGCGTACCGCGCCGGGGCATGCCAGTTCCGTCGCGGTTGCGCTCGACAGTGAAAGCTGGCCGGAAGTCCTGGGAACCATAGCCGGGGATGACACAATACTTGTTATCTGTCTCAATCCGGAGGTTGCCGATTCGGTAGCTGCGCGGTTGCGGCAAATGCTCGAAGGGTAATTAGTGAAACTTATTAAGTCGATCGCATTGTTTAGTCTTCTGGCCGCCGTTCTCGGGGCCCAAACCACACCGTCTCCTCAGGTCCGCTTCAAAACGAACATTGGCGATATCGACGTGACTCTGTTTCCGGATTCGGCGCCGCTGACCGTTGCTAACTTCCTGAACTACGTGAACAAAGGCGCGTACACATCGTCGATCATCCACAGATCCGTGCCCGGGTTCATCATCCAGGGTGGCGGCTTTCAGTTGGTGGGCGGGTCACCGACTCCAATAGCTTCAGATGCTGCTGTGACTAACGAGTACAAGATCTCGAATACTCGCGGCACCATCGCAATGGCCAAACTCGACGGCAATCCGAACAGCGCCACGAACCAGTGGTTCTTCAACCTCGTCGACAACGCTTCCAACCTGGACAACACGAATGGCGGCTTTACGGTCTTTGGCAAGATCACAAACAACAACGGCCTGACGATCATGGATCGCATTGCCGCTCTGCCCATTCAGAATCTCGGCGCGCCCCTCGACACCGTGCCGTACTCCGGCACCAGCTACGTCACTGTCAACACGATCTCCTATGTCCCGCAGGCCACCGCGGCGGCCGTTCAGGATGCCGCCAGCTTCGCACCTGCCAACCTGGGCGTCACTGCGGGCCAGTTGATCGTCATCTATGGCCAGAGCCTCGGACCTGCTGATCTGACCACTCTGACGCTCGACAGCCAGGGTAAGGTGTCCACGTTCCTAGCTGGCACCCGGGTTCTCATCAACGGCACCGCCGCACCCGTTATCTACACGTCTGCCGGACAAGTCAGCGTCGTGGTTCCGCAGAACGTTGCGGGCCGAAATTCGGCGAACGTCGTCATGGAGTACCAGGGCATCCAGAGCGCTGGCTTTCCCCTGCCCGTGGTTGCATCGAATCCGGCCATCTTCACTCTCAATTCCAGCGGTAAAGGCGACGGCGCGATCCAGCGTTTCCCCGCCTACGACGTGATCTCCGGAACGAACCCGGCGCGCGCCGGCGACGTACTGATCGTCTACGGCGAAGGGTATGGCGACACGGAATTCGGAACGTCCGTGCCGGATGGAACCATCGTCGGCAGCACGCTCCCCAGGCCGTTATTGCCTGTAAGGCTGCTCATCGACGGTGCCGAGGTCCCGACGTCTTACAAGGGCGGCGCGCCCGGAATCGTCAGCGGGGTGCTGCAGATCAACTTCGCGCTCCCCAACATCGCGCCCGGTAGTCACGAGATCCAGATCCAGGTGGGGGACAAAACGAGCCCCGCAGGCGTTAAGCTGCAGACGCAGTAACCTGCGCCAGCACGTAAGGACCCTCAGGAATCACGGCGATGGTCGAGCCTTTCGACAGCCCGCTGAGCAGGCTGTCAATTGACTCTGGCAGCGCTGCAAACGCCGAGCCCCAAAGCTTCGATCGCAACTCCGCAGCCAGCCCCGGAACACAGTAGTAAAGTTTCGTCCTGAGCGCCACCAGCGCCAGCTTTTCGAGCTGCCACTGATCCACTGTCACAGGAGTATCCTCAATCGCCTTCAGGAACGAATGGGCATCGGGATACTCGCCCAGCAGCCTCGTAAATTCGGGACCGCCGCTGCCTTCGGTACAGGCTCCGGCCACCAGGATGCGGCCACCGTCTTTCACGATATGCGAGGCTGCTGTGATGCCTTTCACGCACTGGTAGTAAGTCAGATCCAGAGGGTAGCCGGCACCCGTCGTAATCACGGCGTCCACGGCCTTTGGCAAAGCCTGGAGCAGCGTTTTGGAAACGAAGGCCACACCCTGCCGATGAGCTTCCACCGGATTGCCGGCGAAGACCTGCGCAATGCCGCGATCTCGCGAAAGCGCCACGTCGATCATGAAGCTGTGGCCCGCCATCGCGGCGATTTCGGTCAGTTCCCGATGCAGCGGATTGTCGGCAATCGAGCCTTCCACAGCACGCGGCTCACGCATGAAGCGAGGGCTGTGCAGCACCTTGATCGTCTCCTGGGCCGCCAGACCAGGCGCGACCAGCTTACGACCACCCGAAAAGCCAGCCATCAGATGCGGCTCAATGAAGCCCAGCGTGATACGCAGGTCGGCCAGGGCAAAGCGTTTGTCGATGTAAACGGGCGTCCCTGATTTCGTTGTCCCCAGCGAGTGGTGACTCGCGAAGTCGCGCGCCTCGTGATTCTCCACGCGCCAGGTGGCCGCAATCTCTGGTCCGACAATCTCAACGATTTCGGCGTCCGTTGCCGGGCGGTGCAGTCCCGTTGCGATCAGAATCACGATGCCGTCCCGAGGGACGCCGGCCTCTTCCAGACGCCGCAGTACGTGGGGCAGAACTTTGCGGTTGGGCGCGGGTCTGGTGATGTCGCAAACGGAGATCGCCGCCGTGCGTTTGCCGCGGGCCAGCTCCCGCAGCGGCACCGAACCGATAGGCGCATCCAGAGCCGCCGCAATCGCGCCGCTTTCATCGGCCAGCGCCGTCGCCGATTTCACGTCGAGCACGACGTATTCATAGCCTTCCGGAAGCTCGGCTGAGATGCCATTGCGCCCGAAGGCAAGTTGCATGTTCTTCGACATTAGCGGCCAGTAAACCTTGGCGCGCGCTTCTCCAGGAAGTGCGCGACCCCTTCTCTGAAATCGTCGCACGTCAGGCTTGCAAGCATCTCGCGCTCTGCCGTTGCGAACGCTTCGTCGAGTGTCTGCGTCTGTGCTTCCGCCAGCTGTGCTTTGATAATTCGAGTGGAGCGGGGGCTCACGTCCGCAGCCAGCCTCGCGGCGAACTCATGGAAGCTCTCGGTGGGCATCAGGCGGTTCACCAGCCCCATCCGATGAGCCTCCCCGGCATCGATCAACCTCGCCGTCAGCAACAGATCCGCTGCGTGACTCAGGCCCACCAGACGAGGCAGCATCCATGCGAGCCCGAACTCTGCCACGAGGCCCCGCTGTGCAAAGGCCGTGCCGAAGCGCGCACCCTCGGTGGCGACCCGAATATCGGCATGGATGGCCAGCGCCAGCCCCAGACCCACAGCAGGGCCGTCAACCGCAGCGATCACCGGCTTCGAGATGGAAGGCAAGGGAGCGCGGCGAGAACCGGCTTCCTGAGCGGTCACGTCACCGTCGAGCACCGAAGTTAACAGGGAAAGATCAGCGCCGGCGCAAAAGCCACCTCCCGCACCCGTGAGCAGCACGACCCGGACATCAGCGGATGCCTCGGCCAGGCGCATCCAGCAGGTGGCCTCCCGAGCCATCGTCAGCGTCCACGCATTACGCTTCTCAGGGCGATTCAGCGTTATGGTTCCAACGCCTTCCGCCACCGAGTACAGGGTTTCTCTGTTCATCCTAAGCTGAGCGTCTTCAGGTACTCACGGAAGCCTGCGCCCAGTTCGTTGTGCTTCAGCGCCAGTTCCACAGTAGCCTGCAGATAGCCGAACTTATCTCCGGCGTCGTAGCGCTTGCCCTCGAACTTGACCGCGTAGATCGGGCGGCTGCGCAGCTGCATCTTCAGAGCATCGGTCAGCTGAATCTCGCCACCCGCGCCCGGCTGCACCGTGTTGATGCAGGTGAAGATGTCGGGCGTCAGAATATAGCGGCCGATGATGGCGAGATTCGAAGGCGCTTCGCTGGGCTTCGGCTTCTCTACAAGGTCGCGGATGCGGAACACCTTGCCCTCGCTGCCGTTGTACGAGACGGGCTCCGCGTCGATACAGCCGTACGACGAG
>JAOAPO010000527.1 GCA_025462945.1 Bryobacterales bacterium | reverse complement strand
CTCGTCTACCTGCGAGCTGCTGATGGACAACTGCCGGGTACCGTCAGCAGACGTTCTGGGGGACGTGGGTAAGGGTTACAAGATCGCCATCGAGACGCTCAACGAAGGCAGGATCGCCATCGGTTCGCAGATGGTCGGCCTTGCGCAGGGTGCGCTGAATCACGCCGTCAGGTACGCGAAGCAAAGGAAGCAGTTCGGCCAGGCGATCGCAGCCTTTCAGGGCGTTCAGTTCGATCTGGCACGAATGGCGGTCGACCTCGAAGCATCCAGACTGCTGGTCTACAACGCGGCGCGGTTGCGAGACGCCGGGTTGCCGTTCGTGCAGGAAGCGGCCATCGCCAAGTACTACGCTTCGGAAGCCGCTGAGAAAATTGCGTCCCGCGCCATTGAAATCCACGGCGGAGTGGGCGTGACGAAGGATTACCCCGTCGAAAAGCTCTGGCGGGACGCGAAGATCGGGCGGATCTATGAGGGAACGAGCAACATCCAGCTCCTCACCATCGCTAAGAAACTGTTAGCTTAGTAAACACGTCCATTAGAGGAGAATCCGGAATGCGTAAAACGATTGCACTCTCTTTTGCCGCGTTGGCTCTGACAGGTTCGGCAACGCTTTTTGCGGCCGACCTGCCGCCCTCGGAAGTGATCCAGAAGTTCGCGGCGAAGGAAGCCGAGTTCCGCAAGGCGCGCGAGGCCTATACGTACAGGCAATCGGTAAAGCTTGAAGAACTGGATCCGGACGGACGTGTCTCGGGCAAATGGGAGATCGTTTCGGACATCATCTTCGGCGCGAATAAGCAGCGGACCGAGAAGGTCACATACGCGCCCCTGATCAGCCTGCACAACATCACGCTGACGCCCCAGGACGAGCAGGATCTCCGGTCGGTGCAGCCGTTCGTGCTGACCTCGGAAGACATCGGCAAATACGACATCAACTTCCTGGGCAAAGAGAACGCGGATGAAATCCCCTGTTACACCTTCCAGGTGAAGCCGAAGACGATGTTGAAGGGCGAGCGTTACTTCGAGGGCAAGATTTGGGTAGACGACCGCGATCTGCAGATCGTCAAGACCTTCGGCAAGGGCGTTGGACTGCTCAAGAAGAACGAGGACAACCAGTTTCCGAAGTTCGAAACCTACCGCGCACAGGTGGATGGCAAGTACTGGTTCCCCGTCTACACGCATGCCGACGACGTGCTGCACTTTCAAAACAGTTCGCAGCGCATCCGCATGGTGGTGAAGTACGAGAACTACAAGCGGTTCGGTGCGGAAACGAACATCACCTTCGGCGAAGAAGTGCCGGACACGAAGCTCGAGCCGAAGAAGAAGTAAGGCGGGTAGAAATCAAAAGCCCCGGATGTGCGTTCGGCACATTCGGGGCTTTTTGCAATTGCGGGTAAAGAGAGTTAGTTGGTAGACGCGAGACGGCTGGCCTTTTCGGCGCGCTGGCTGGCGTACTTTCGTTCGAAACGGTCAACACGACCCGCGGTATCGATGAGCTTCTGTTTGCCGGTGAAGAATGGGTGGCAATTAGAGCAAATTTCAACGCGAATGTCGCCTTTGTGGGTGGAGCGCGTAGCGAAGACGTTTGTGCAGGCACAAATGACTTTCACTTCGTTGTATGCGGGGTGAATTCCAGCTTTCATGAGATCCTCGGGAAACTCCATGGTAACACAGGTGGTACAAAAAGGTCCGGCCCCGAACACGAGGAGAGCGTTCGGGGCCGGGCGGGTACTTCCTACTTCTAACTACATTTACTTCTCACTGCCTGAGACAGCTACTTACGTCTTTGAGTACGAAGTGACCGATCAATCAGGAACGCACTTACCCGCCACTGAGCGCGGCGGTCGTCAGTCTGAACGGACGACTCGGAGTCCCACCAACGAAAAACGTCTGTGGGAAAGGCTCCTAAGAGTCGACCACCTCGTACGGTCTACTGCCAAGTTTCATTCTTTTGGACCACCTCCTTCTTCAGTGATACCTACAAGTTACCTCCGCTTCCCGAGGTTGTCAAATGAGCGAGCGCAATCGCAGTGAGGGGACGCACGTATCGACAACTGGGTCAAAACGGACTACTTTCGTTAACACAAAAAAAACCGGGAACGTGACCTGTTGTGGTCACGTCCCCGGGCGTATTCGAATCGAAACTGGTGCTTACTGCTTAAATTCGCTGCCGTTGCGGTAGACGGTGTGACAGCCGCGGCAGGTGCCCTGCAGTTTGCCGAGAGCGGCCTGCTGACCAGCCTCATCGGTCGCTTCAGCAACAGCTTTGGAGGCGTCGCGCGCGTCTTCGGCGAACTTCACCGCGTCCGGCTTCTGCTTCGTGCCCCAGTACTTGGCGATCGAATCGAAAGCTTCGGCGCCTTTGGCTGAGTTTTCCTTGATAGCCCCTGCATCTTTCGCGGTGACGCCGGCCATCATGGCGCGCTGTGCGGCCACACCAGTCTTCATCCACGTTTGATACTGAGCGAGATCCGCGTTCTGGGCAATGAGCCCGGCGGTGCAAAATGCAAAAACACTGAAAAGAATAGAGGCTCGACGCATGGCGTTAGCATATCGCGTTGCCCGTGCGGAAACCATCGTTTCACTGTTAAAACTACATTAAGAGGAGGCCGGGCGGGGAGGTCCCGCCGAAAAGCGGCGGGCATCGCTACAATTGCGGGAAGTGCCCAAGCCTCCTGCGACTTCCAAAGCCGTTGATACGCCCCGCGTCAACCCGGATCACTGCTGCTTCAAGCTGGAGATCAGGCCGTCCGCCATCCATCGGTGGGGCGTCTATGCGGCCGAAGATATTCCTCGCCGGCGCAAAGTTATGGAGTACACCGGCGAGCGCATCAGCCGCCGGGAGACGAAACGCCGGGCGGAGGAGAACCCTGGGCTCATCTATCTCTTCACGCTGGACAAGTATTGGACCCTGGACGGTTCCGTGGGTGGCAGCGGGGCGGAGTATTGCAACCACTGCTGCGATCCGAATATCGTCACGGAGATCCGGTCTGGCCGCATTCTCTACATTTCCCGGCGCGCCATCAAGAAGGGCGAAGAACTCACGGTGGATTACCACTTCGCGAAAGACGTCGAGCGTATCCCGTGTTCCTGCGGCGCTGCCACCTGCCGCGGCACGATCAATCTTTTGAAGTAAGCTCCCAGGCCGCGATTTCGAGGAGTCGATTGTACTTCGCCAAGCGCTCGGAGCGGGTTGTGGAGCCGATCTTGATTTCGCCCGCGCCGGAGGCTACGGCCAGGTCCGCCAGGAATGAGTCTTCTGTTTCACCGGAGCGCGCCGAGATCACGGCCCCGAAGCCGGCTTCACGGGCACGGTCGATAACCGCAAACGTCTCGGTGAGCGTTCCGATCTGGTTCATCTTCACCAGGACTGCATTGGCGGCGGCTTCGGTAATGCCGCGTTCGAGCCGCGCAAGATTGGTGACGAAGAGGTCGTCGCCCACCAGTCGGACACGGTCGCCCAGGCGGCGGGTGATCGACTGCCAGCCCTCCCAGTCATCCTCGGCGAGAGGATCTTCGATGGAGCGAACGCCGTATTTCTCCAGCCACGGCTCCAGGAGATCGGCCATGCCGGCGGCGGTCAGGGACTGGCGGCTCACGTGGTACCGCCCGGAGTGGTGGAAGTGACTCGCGGCCACGTCAAGCACGATGTCCATCTGGGCACCGGTTTCGGTGATGGCCTGGTGCAGCACGCTGATCGCTTCCTCGTTAGTGGCGAGGTGTGGGCCCCAGCCGCCCTCGTCCGCGACTCCGGTCAGTTTGCAGCCACCAGCGGACAGCAGCTTGCCGGTCATGCGATGGACGGCCGTCACAGCCTCCAGAGCGCTCGCCAGATCAGGATAGCCGCGGGGGCGAACCAGGAAATCCTGAAATTCGAGGTTGCGCCCGGCATGCAGGCCGCCGGAGATGATGTTCACCATCGGTGTGGGGAGCATGGGCTGACGGTGGGCCGCCAGACGCTTCCAGAGCGGGACTCCGAGGGCTTTCGCAGTGGCTCTGGCAACGGCGCAGGAGACGGCGAGCAGTGCGTTCGCGCCAAGCCGCGACTTGTCAGGGGAGCCGTCTGTTTCGATCAGCCTCGCGTCGAGAGTGGCCTGATTAGTGGCGTCGAGGCCATTGATGGCGGGGGCAAGAACCGTGTTCACGTTGGCTACCGCCCGCTGAACGCCTTTGCCGGCGTGTCGCGAGGGATCGCCGTCACGGAGTTCGACGGCTTCGTGGCGGCCGGTGGAAGCACCGGACGGGGCGTGTGCGGAGGCGCGTGTCCCGTCGGTGAGCCAGACTTCCGCCTGGACGGTGGGGGTTCC
>JAOAPO010000178.1 GCA_025462945.1 Bryobacterales bacterium | reverse complement strand
GTCAAAGGGCATCGGCCCCGGTTCAGTGCGAGGACCAGGCACTCCAGCAGCACCAGTCCAATCAACTTCGCCGCCGTGTGCAACTGTCCCTTTGCCGCGAAGACTGGGATGGCCACGATGCACGTCGCGAAAAATGCCCAGACCACGGTATGAACGACTTTGACCGTCAGCAGCTTGCGCTCCGTCAATGCTTGACCGCGCCCCCGTTCAGGAACTCCTGCTCCTGCCGCTCTTCGTCCAAATCCTGCCGCGTTTTTGGATTCAACTCGCGCATTTGGATCTCCTCGTCCGCCGTCATTTTCGGCAGGTGGCGGATGAAGCAGACAAGATGCCAGGAGCTATGGTCCTCATTGCCCGGTTCACCGAACGCCGGCATTCCTGTCAGGCGCACGCCGTTCTTGATGACGTAGTACAGTTCTCCGTCGGTCTGCCGCTGCGTCGGGCCCCTGCGCATGTCTGGTGGACGCGGGTACATGGTGCGCCCCAGCAACGTCTCGCCGCTGCCGTTGTTCGCATGGCAAGTTGCACAATGGTCAGCCCAGTGAACACGCGCCTCTTCGATCACTTCCGGAGTGCAGCCCATCGGATTGCCAAGGTCCTTAGCCGCGCGTGGCACCGACCACGCCCGCACCGCTCTGGCCACTGCTGCCTCGATACTCCCCGGAGCGGATCGAGTGTCGAGGCCATAACTGGCATGCCAAAGATACGCCGGGATCAGGCACGTTGCGAAGACCACGAGTAAGAGAAGCTTGCGCAACCTGAATTATAAGGCCTTGATGAAACGAAAAGCTCCCTCCGGCCGCGAAGCCGGAGGGAGCCGTTACTGCTGCGATTCGCCGCCCGTCTAAAAGTTGTATTTCAGAGCGAACTGGATCTGCCGCATGGAAGACAGGGTCGACCGAATCTGGCCGAAGCTGGCTGCCGGAGCCGCGAATGTACCATCCGCGTTCTTATAATTCTGGTTGCCCCAGCTGGCGTTCGGTGCTCCCCACTGTACGTGATTGGGTGCATTGAACATCTCCATCCGGAACTGAAGTGCCTGCTGCTCGGTGATGTGGATGTCCTTGATCACCGAGAAGTCGAGGTTAACCTGGCGGGGTCCGCGGATGTTGTTCCGGCCGCAAGTGCCGTAGGTTCCCGGCGCTGCGTTGGTGAACGCGGCGACGTTCAGATAGGCGTTGGCGTTCGGGTTGTCGCGAACATAGCTCGCGGCTCCCGTGCAGTTCAGCCGGTTGCTGGAAGGTACGAACGAAGTACCCGCCGCGTCCCAGCTGGTGGTGTCGATCGGGGCGCCGTTCTGCATCGTGAAGATGGAGCTTGTCTGCCACCCGCCGACCACACGGTCGATCACGCCGCCGTGATTCAGGAACTGCTGACCCTTACCGAACGGCAGGGTATACAGAACTGAAGAGACGAAGCGATGAGGGATGTTGTAGGTTGACTGCGCCTTTTCACAGCTCCTGCAGCGCATATCCTGCGGGGCAAACTCGTTCCCCGGTCCGCGGATCGCGCTGGCATCGTCGATGGACTTCGACCATGTGTAGCTGTACATCGTCGTCAGGTTCGAGCCGAAGCGCTGCGTCAGCTTCGTCGCGAGGCCGTTGTAGTTGCCGACTCCGTCGCCGCGAACATACTGAATTCCGAGGAACTCAGGGTACGGGGCGCGGAGGCCGAACGCTGTGGTGCCAGGAAGCGGAGCGTTCTCGTTCGAAAGCAGCGCGAGCTTGCGGCTCTGGCTGCCCTGATACCCGACTTCAAGCGTAGTGCCCTTCGAGAGAATGCGCTGCGCGTTCAACAGGTAGGTCATGGAATAGGTGGTCCGCAGATTTGCATCCGCGCCCCACGTCAGGCTGACCGGGATGTTGGCGGGCAGAGCGCTCGGGTTCAGGAAGTTCGTGTAGTCGTACTGGGGCTTGACGCGCTGGTCCGGCGTGACACCGGTACGGCCGCCGAGACCGCGGTTGAGATCGAAGATCGAGTTCTTGCTCTCCTGAGAGAAGAACACACCGAAGCCGGTGCGGACTGACCACTTATCATTCGGGCTCCATGCGATACCGAGGCGCGGGGCGAAGTTGTTGTAGTCCGTCGCAATCAGACGGTTGCCAAGACGACCGTCGCGTGCGACGGGTACGCTGTTTCCATACACGCCGTTCGTTGCCGCCGCCGTGTAGCGGAATGCAAGGCCGTCGTAGAAGTTGCCAGATCCTGTCCGAACGTACGTCGGATGCAGGTTTGGATCCTGCACGTTCGCGACGTTGGGAAGGGACTGCTTGAGCTGGAAGCTGACCGAGTTGCCGGAGACGTCTTGCAGCGGCTGCGCGACTTCATAGCGGAGGCCCAGGCTGACGGTGACTTTCGGTTTGATTTTCCAGGTATCGTCCACGTAGCCGGCCCACTCCGAGTTGCGGAAGTCGCCGCTGGCAAGGGCCACGGCGATGTCGGCGCGGAAGAAGTTGCCCAGCAGGAAATCGGCCCCTGAGTAGCCGCCGGCGAGGTTGACCGGGTCACCCGTGTAGCTGCCGTTGAACTGGAACTGGCCGCGCGGAAACTCGTTGCCGAGCTGCGGGAACTTGTTGTACCGGTACTCGCCGCCGAGGCGGAGCGAATGCTTGCCGATCACCCACGAGAAGTTGTCCACAGCCTGATACGTCTTGTTGTCGATGGTGAAGGGGCTGCTGGTGGCGTTGCCGAAGCTGGTCAGGTTGTTGCTGAGGCCGATGTTCGGAATACCCCATGAGGCCGGGTCAGTGATCTTCACGGGGAAGCCCGCCAGCTTGCTGTTCACGTCTTCTACGTTGCCAAGCTCCTGGCCGATGACGTTGAACAGTGAGT
>JAOAPO010000446.1 GCA_025462945.1 Bryobacterales bacterium | reverse complement strand
ACCAGCCACAACTCTTATCGCGTCTATCCGTGAGCACTGCGGGAACGATGTCGACATCGTGCTCGTCATCGGAGCGGCGGATCGAGCTGCCTTTGCTGAGGTGGCGGCGGAGCATGCGTGCCGACTGCTTGAAATCGAAGATCTGATTTTCGAATACACCGGCCGCCGCATCGAAGGCAGCCGGCTGCTTTCCGCCGTGGACCGGTTCCGCTTCCAAACCATGAAGAAGTTTCTGGGTGTCGCCAGTCTTTCCGGGGATGTCTTCATCATGGACAGCGAGACGATTGTGACCCGCGATCTCGCGCCCATCTTCGAGGGCGGCATTGCGGAGACGTCGGTTGTCTACAGCGAGCGGCCGTGGAAGACTATGAATCCCTCGCTGACGACCCACGTTTACGAGGAGTGCTGCGAACTTCTGGAGCCGCAGCCGTACTGGTATTTCGAGTCGTTCAACTGGCTTTATTCGAGCGACCTTCTGCGCGAGATGCTGGCGCACCTGAAGGCGAAGCACGGGGTTGAATGGGTGTTTCGTGCCCGGCCACTTTTCGAGTGCCAGTTGTACTTCCAGTACGCGCATTCGCGCGGCGCGAACTACCGGTTCATCACCGCACACGACGTTTTGGCGGTGCATTTCGGCGAAGAGCGCGCCGCGTCTGTGTTGCGGGCTTTTTTCACTTCGCCGCTGGCAGCCTTCGGCGTGTTCGAGTACCTGGCGCGGTTCGTCAGTCAGGACGAATATTTGCGATTCACAGGCAAGCCGGAGGTACTGAAGCATTTCCGCCTGATGCGCCACGAACCGTATGCCTTTTACGACATCGTAGGGCAGGTGCGCAAGGTGGCTGGGGGCGATCCGAACTACTTCGGCGAAGCGTCGATGCACCGCCGGCCGCTGCTGTACGGGCGCATCGCTGTGATCGCTAGCGGTAAATTCCACCACGAAGAGGATGCGCATAACCTGCGGCACTTCCTGCGCGGCGTCGAGTGCGATTTGTTCCTCGGACTTGGAGCTGATACGTGGCCGGACGCGACGGCGCAGGAGGTGCTGCAACCGTGCCGCGTTGCGCGTGTGGACGATGCAGCGTCGCTGGATCGACGCAGGGGCGCATTGCAGGCCGGCAGGGGCGTGCCCGAGTCGCGAACCAAGCCAGACCGCGACGTGGGGTCGATGGCCATGTTCGAGAAGATGGCGGCAGCGTGGGGGGCTCTGCTGGAGCAGGAGGCCGTGCGCGGGGAGCGTTATTCGTTGGTGGTACGCGTCCGCCCGGATATGTTTGCGGTTCGGGGACTGCATGACATTCTTTGGGAAATCACGGAGCATATGGGTAGTCTGAAGGGCTCTGTGTTTGTACCTGACCGTTTCTGGAGTCAGGGCATCAACGATCAGCTTTTTCTCGGGCTGCGCGAAGAGATGGGCCGCCTGCTCGATGGCATAGATTCTCACGCGTATGCCGCCTGCCACTTTCGGAACCCGGAGTACTTCGTTGGCACCCTCGTGAGTGGCGCCGGTCTCTCGCCCGTCCCGTTCCCGTACGAATATATTTTGACGCGCGGCGATCAACCGAAGCTGAACGACATCGAATACCGGCTGGACGTTCAGTCGCGCAATTTCTGGTCTGCGAAGATCGCGCTTCCGCCGTGGAAGGGTGCAGGCGTCGCGCTGGATGAAATACTGGCGAACGTCAGAGTGAAAAATGGCCTGATGAACCCGGAGGTTGTGCCGACACCGAGAGGGTATGAGGCGGACGTGGTTTTCGCTCATGATGCCGGCGGTGGGCCGTACGTTCTGGTGTCAGAGCATAAGAGCCCTGCGGTGTTCATGCGAAAGCTGCCGCGCGGCGCGGGTTCGTTTGTGCCTGTGATGGTGGCGGCTGGTCTGCTGATGCCTGGAAGCGGGCAGGCGGTACGACTCGAGAGCTTCGATGAGGCGACTGGGCGCATTGAACTGACGCCGAGCGGGGCGCAGCAGACGCTCACGCTGCAGCTGGCTCCTCCGCCTCGCTCCGGTCTGCTGGCTCTCAGAAGGCTATCGCTTCGGGGGGCCGGCCTTCTCTACAGGACCGCCCGTTCGCGGGCGCAGCAACTGAGGCGCTCCGCCCGGGACCTGCGCGCGTGGTGGAAGGTTTCTAACCCGAGTGGGGACAGTCGCAACGCGCGGTGACGAACGCTCGTCTACGCATGGGTACTGCCGAAGACCTTGGGTCCGCGCGAGCCAGAAGAGAGTAGAGTGAAGCCATGCGCATTTCGATCTTATTTTGTTGCGCTTTTCTGAGCGTTTTGCGGGCGCAGACGGTGCCTGATTTCTCGGGCACGTGGAGTCTGAACCAGGCGCGCAGCGATGTCCGCGATTTCTCGGCGCCTCCTGCACGAATGTTGAATGTCGAGCAATCGGGGGCTTTGATGACGGTCATTGCGAGCGTTGAACCGGGAGTTGCGCCCACCAGGCTGGTGTGCCCGATCGACGGGAGTTCAAAGAAGAATCCCGTGGGCGATTCGACGTGGAATGTGGCGTCGAAGTGGGAAGGGCCGGCGCTATTGCTGAATATCATCGTCAGCGGGCCTTCGAACTATTCGCTTTTCGAGCGCTGGGCCAAGGCTTCGGACGGCAACAGCATCACAGTGTCGCGCACGGTGAATCGCGCGGGGAGCGAGACGGAGTCGGTGTTTGTTTACGAGAACCCGAAGGCGCCCTTGGGTCCCCCGGCTCCGGTACGGCGTCAGGTGACGGAGTCGAAGCGGCAGGCGCCTGTGGAGCCGATTCGCAGAGCACAGGCTCCGGAGACGGCTGCGCTCACGGGGCAAGCAGCGGGGCAACAAGAGGAATACGTGGTCGCGGCGGGAACCAGGGTTCTGATGCGGCTGACGAGTCCGGTGGATACGAAGCATTCCGCTGTGGGCGATCGGGTTTATCTGGAGACCGCTGTTCCGGTGTTCGTGAATTCGCGGATGATCATCCCGTCGGGCAGTTACGTGACGGGCAGGATCACCGAGGCGCAGCGGGCAGGCAGGGTGAAGGGGAAGGCGGCGTTAAACCTCCGCTTTGAAGCGCTGACGCTGCCAAATGGAATTTCGCGCGACTTTATGTCCCGGGCGGGCAGTGTGGAGGCACAGGGGAATCTGGACCGGCAGGAAGGCCGGATCACGGGCGAAGGCAA
>JAOAPO010000420.1 GCA_025462945.1 Bryobacterales bacterium | reverse complement strand
ACACGATCATCTTCGACACACCACCGCTGTTGCTGGCCCCGGAAGCGCGTGTCTGCGGTCGACTGTCCGACGGTGTCGTGCTCGTAGTTCGGGCCGAGAAGACGACTCGAGAGATGGCGATTGCCTGTCATTCCCGACTGGCGGAAGACGGCACGCTGCTGCTCGGCACAATTCTGAACGACGCCGATGTGGACCCCACGATCCACGACTACTACGCCTCCGCCAAACGCAATGCTGCCGGCGGAGGGCTAACGATCGCGCATCAGTAAGGACGGCTTCATCACAGCCAAACGAAAGGGCGAACCCGCTGAATCCAGGCGATCTGACATATGACTATTCTTTATCTCATCACCAAAGCCGAGCTCGGAGGCGCGCAGGTGCACCTGCTTGACCTCGTGCGCGGCTTCCGGGAGCAGCATGACCTGTATCTGGGCGTCGGCGACCGGGGCTATCTGACTGAGGCCGCTGAAGCCATGGGGGTGAAGTGTGAAGTCATCCCCGGACTCATCCATGCCATGAAGCCGCACGTCGATGTTCAGGGCCTGGTAAATACGGCTAAGCTCATTCGTCGCGTGAAGCCTGACCTGGTTCATGCGCACACTTCCAAAGCTGGTGTACTGGGCCGGATCGCGGCGCGAATGGCCGGCGTGCCCGCTGTTTTCACGGCGCATACCTGGTGCTTCGCCGAAGGTGCCTCGCGGAAGTGGAAGCTGTTCGGCGTTCCTGCCGAGCGTATATCCGGCCGCCTCGGAACCGCGATCATCACGGTATCAGAAGCTAACCGGCGCCTGGCTCTGGATTACGGAGTCGCCCAGGGCGGTCGCATCGTTACGGTACACAATGGCGTGCCGGACAGCCCGCTGCGTGCCGAACTTGACTCGCAAGCGCCGCTCAGGATCGTCATGGTGGCGCGCTTCGTTCCGCAGAAGGCCCAGCGCATGTTGCTGAAGGCCGTTGCGAGCCGGGGCCTGCCGGTTGAGATCGACTTCGTCGGTGACGGCGAGACGCGGCCGCAGATGGAGGCCCTGGCCGCCGAACTGGGGCTGGCTTCTCGGGTCAACTTCCTCGGATCGCGCAAGGACGTTGAAGACATCCTTTCGAAGAGCCATATCTTCGCGTTGCCGACGAACTGGGAGGGCTTCCCTCTCAGCATCCTCGAAGCCATGCGTGCCGGCCTGCCTGTGGTTGCATCGCGAGTCGGCGGCATCGAGGAAGCCGTCAGTGATGGCGAGACCGGAATGCTTTCTGAGGCAGGCGATCAGGAGGGCTTCGAAAACAAGCTGGCTATGGTCGTGTACGACCGCGCCCTTCGTTTGCGCCTGGGCGCTGCGGGCCGGGCAAGGTACGAACGAGAGTTCACTATCAGCGCTATGTTGCGCAAGACTCAGCATGTCTACAACCACGTAAGAGCGCGGCGAGAAGGAACACCGGATCTTAGCCGGCGTTCGCTCGACAGCATTTTGAATTGATTCACCGCCTGATTCCGAATGCGGAACTGACAGGTGAACGCGCCAGAGGTCGGCAAAGACCGACCCTGGAAACATTGGATAAATATCTCGGAGAAGATAAAATGAGTGCCCCTACAGCAATATTGCCCCTACAGTTCGCCCATTACTCACCAAATACTTCAGCTTGTACCGCGGCGTGCCTCGTCGCGGCGGACATCATTGCACTACTCATGTCGGTCGGTGTTGGCTTCCTGTGCAAACAGATTGTGCACGATGAATCCGCCGTGCTGGGATACCTGCGCCTTTGGCCTTTCCTGTTCGTGTTTATCGCAGTGTATGCGGCAATGGGTCTTTACTCGAGCGTCGCGATCAGTTCTCCAGAGGAGTTGCGGCGCACCACGGTTACCTCGACGATACTCTTTCTGACTCTGGCGGTTCTCACTGTGACGCTGCGTGGCGCTTCTGTGTTCTTCACGAGGAGCCTTTTCGTTGCAATCGCGGCCAGCATCACGCTTATACCGCTGGCGCGTACGGCGGTTCGAAGCCTTTTCTGCGGTGCGCGGTGGTGGGGACGCGGTGCGGTGGTGTTCGGGTCGGCCGCAGATGCGCGCCGCGTCGTTCGCGCCATGAAGAGGGAGCCCCGCCTGGGCCTGAAGCCGCTGGCCGTGGTGCTCACGTGCCGCGATGCGGAGAGCGGTCCCACGCTGCATAATATCGAGGGCGTTCCGGTTGTCAGCAGCGTGGAAGAAATCTGTCACTGTATGCCGGAGAATGCTTCGGCGTACGCCGTGATCTCGGTTTCGGGCGAACTGCCCCGGCATGTACTGAACACGCTGGAGAACGCCGGCGAGAAGTTCGCCCGCGTCCTGCTGATCCCGAACTTCGGCGAGTACTGCAGCATCCTGGTCAACCCCAAAAATGTGGGCGGCCTGATGGGACTCGAGCTGCCTCGCCAGACGCAGATCGCCCGCAAGAGCTGGGCGAAGCGAATTTCGGACCTCGTTCTGGCTGGCCTCGGCGGGTTAGTGCTGCTGCCCCTCGCCTGCCTGATCGCGATCGCGATCAAGCTGCAATCACCGGGTCCGATTCTTTACGGGCAGTGGCGGATTGGCCGCGGCGGGAAAAAGTTTCGTGCCTGGAAGTTCCGCTCTATGCGCGTGGACGCTGATGCAGTACTGGAAAGCTGCCTGCGCAGCGATCCTGCTCTGCGGGAGGAGTGGGAACAGACCCACAAGCTGCGTCAGGACCCCCGTGTCACGAGCCTCGGAAGATTTCTCCGCCGGACGAGCCTTGACGAGTTGCCGCAGTTGCTGAACGTGATCGCCGGCGAGATGAGTCTCGTAGGGCCCCGGCCCATCGTCGACGCCGAAGTGTGTCGCTACGGTGACAACTTCGAGCTTTACAAGCGTGTGCCCGGCGGCGTCACCGGCTTGTGGCAGGTTTCCGGCAGAAGCGATACCTCCTACGCTGAGCGGGTCACTCTCGACACGTTCTACATCATGAACTGGTCAGTCTGGCTTGACCTTTGCATTATCGGTCGGACCTTCGGTGTTGTGCTCCGCTCGCGCGGCGCCTACTAGAACGGAACTGACATGAACATCGTCATTTTGAACGACAACGCGACCGTTACCGGCGGCGGCGGGAAGGTAGCTTTGGGCAGCGCGAAAGGGCTGGCCGGGCGCGGCCATAAGGTCTCGGTGTTCACGGCCGTCGGGCCCATAGCTCCGGATCTTTCGGGAGTGAAGGGTCTGGAGGTTATCTGCACCGGTCAGCAGGAGATCCTCACGGACCCGAATCGTTTGCGTGCAGTTGTGCAGGGCTACTGGAACAAGAAGGCTGGGACCGAGCTCTCACGCCTTCTCTCAACGCTGAATCCTTCGGAGACCGTCGTTCACCTGCACACCTGGGGCAAGGCTCTGACGTCAAGCGTGATTCGCACCACGCTCGACGCGGGCTTCGGGCTCGTTTGCACGCTCCACGACTACGCGCTCGCCTGCCCAACAGGCGGCCTGTTCAACCACCGCAGCCAGACAATTTGCGGGCTGCGGCCCATGAGCATGCAGTGTTTCGCGACGAATTGCGATACGCGCAACTACGGTCATAAACTGTGGCGGTTCGGCCGTGAACTGGTGCAGTTGGGCCCGGGACGGCTGCCATCCGGCATCCGGCATTTCATTGTGTTATCGGGTTTGAGCGAAGGGGTGATGCGCCCGTTCCTGCCGGCCGGCGCGACTTTTCACTATATCGCCAACTTTACCGAGGCGGAGCCCGCCCCCGCTGTTCCGGTCGAGCATAACGAACGCTTTGTGTTCGTGGGGCGACTGGTCCGGGAGAAGGGACCTCATCTGTTCGCCGAAGCGGCACGACGTCTCGGGGTGCCGGCGGTGTTTATTGGCGACGGTGAGTTCCGCCAACAGGTATCGCGGCTGTGTCCCGACGCTGTCATCACGGGCTGGGTTGGTTCACATGAAGTTGCGGCACAGATGGAACGAGCGCGAGCACTGGTGTTTCCTTCGCTTTGGTATGAGGTCCAGCCCCTGGTGATTCTGGAAGCGGCGGCGCGGGGAATCCCGGCGATCGTTCCTGACACATCCGCCGCCCGCGAGCTGATTGTTCACGGGGAGACCGGGTTGCTCTTCCGTGGCGGCGATGCCGACAGCCTTGCCGCGGCGATGCAGACCATCAACGATCCGGCTACAGCTGCCCGCCTGGGCAGAGGAGCGCATCGCAGGTTCTGGTCAAGGCCTTTGACACTGGATTCACATCTGAGCGAGCTGGAGTCTGTTTACGCTCGCATCCTGGCAACCGAGCGGACGCCGCCGGTTGTCGCTACTAAATTCGTCGCGGAGGAAATATGTCGCACTTAAGTCCATGGTTTAAGCGGAACGTAATTAGACTGTCGGTAGTCACGCTGCTGAGCGTAGCTGCCGGACCTTGCTATTCAGACGAGGTGCCTCGTCCAACGGCTCGGCTGGCCACGGGTTCAGGTCCGGCCGTGTATCTGCTGGGACCCGATGATTCGGTCTCGGTCTGGGTGCTGGGCATGGAGGAAATCTCGGATAAGCCGATGCGGATCGACTATCAGGGCTTCCTCGACATTCCGCTCGTCGGGCGCCTGAAAGCGGCCGGACTCACGGTCGAAGGTCTCAAAGCGAGCCTGTCAGCTGTGCTGAAGGCACAGGTGAAGGATCCGCAAATCACGGTGAACCTGGTTGAGTTTCGCAGCCAGCCCGTCTCCGTAATCGGTGAGGTGAACACCCCTGGCATACAGCAACTGCAGGGTCATAAGACTTTGCTTGAGATGCTCTCGATGGCGGGCGGACTTCGGCAGACGGCGGGCTATTCCGTTCGCATCACTCGCCGCGCGGAGTGGGGACCGATCCCGCTGCCGAACGCAGCCACCAATGCCACTGCAGATTTCTACGTCGCCGAGGTGAATCTGCAGGGTCTGGTGGGGGCCACCCACCCTGAACAGAACATCGCGATTCTTCCCAATGATGTGATCTCCGTACCTCGCGCGAGCATGTTCTACGTGCTGGGGGATGTGAAGAGAGCGGGGGCGTTCGTGATGGGCGAGAAGAAATCGATCTCGCTGCTGCAGGCGCTTTCGACTGCAGAGGGCCCTACGAACACCGCGGCGACCGGGAGCGCGAGACTCCTGCGCTTCGTTCCGGGAGCGGATCAGCGCACCGAGTACACCGTCGATCTGCGGAAACTGCTGAAAGGCAAATCGACGGAGTTAGAACTGAAGCCGGAGGACATTCTCTTCGTCCCCAGCAGCACCGCCAAGAAGGTAACGGCACGAGCTATTGAGGGCTCGATCGGGCTCGGCACGGGTCTCCTGGTTTGGCGATAAGGCAGGAGACCCGGCCGAATTGATTCGTGTGACCTGCGCCGCCCCGGTTAGGGCGTGCAGGTCAGGCGGGCAGAGGCCCAGTCAGCGTGGTCGTAGCCGTTGCCGTCACCGGCATCTGTCACCACAAGCGACAGGTCCTTGCGGCCGCTGACGTCCACGTTGATCGGCAGTGCAGCGTTCCCGGAGACGAGTCGGGGGCTCTCGTACAGCTTGGCACCGTCGCCCCAGACCTGGAAAATGACAGATCCGGAACCAGCAGGAACCTCATCATCAACTCCGACAGTAGAAGCGAAAGCAGAGCATCCGGTCATCGCAAAGTGAATAGTCGAGCCAGCATGGACCCCAAGTCCTCTCTGATATTGCGTCCCGTTGAGGGTGATGGTGCGGCCGTCGCCGGCGTTTGCCTCGCCGTTGCTCCGGTCGCGCTCTGCCGGACCCCAACCGTTCACCATGGACGCCCAGGTGAGGTCAGTAACGAAGCGGGCGGCGGAGTTGGTGAAGCTGCCGGTACAGGTGAGTTGTGGATTGGCCCAGTCGGCGTGGTCGTAATTGGGACCGTCACCGCTGTCTGTAACCGTGAGCACCAGTGCCGTGCGGCCGGCGACACTCACCGAGAAGGGGACGGCTTTGTTGCCGGAGACGAGGCGCGCACTCTCGTACAACTTGACGCCGTCGCCCCAAACCTGGAACACGACCGAGCCGGCACCAGCGGGAACTTCATCGTCAATGCCGACCGTTGCGGCAAAGATACTGCAGCCCCCGCCGCTGAGATTGTACTGGATCGAAGAGCCCGCGTGGACACCGAGACCTTTCGCGTATTTGACGGCGTTCAGCGAGATGGGACGACCATCCCCGGCCGCCGCCTCTCCGTTACTGGTGTTGCGTTCAGCGGGTCCCCAGCCATTCGTGGAAGAAACCCAGGTAAGGTCGCTGGCGTTGATCGCAGTAGTTCCGCCGGGCGTGACCGCGCTGCCTGCAATGGTGAAGCTCCAGACTTTGTCCGCCGCGAGAGGGTTGCCTGCCGCGTCCTGGACGCCGGAGGCTCCGCCCTTGACAAGAACCGAGTAAGTGACTCCGACAGCGAGGGCGCTGGATGGGGCTACCGTGATGGCGTTAGCGGCGTAGGTCACGTTCGCGGCGACCGTGGCGAGCGTGCTTTGCAGGCGCAACTGCACGGTGTTCGTGTTGACGGTGGCAGTCTTCATGGCTTCCGAGAAGGCAGCCGAAATCTGAAGCCCGGCCGCGGGAACCGTGGCGGCATTACCCGGGGTTGTGGAATTGACGACGGGTGCGATGGTGTCGAGAACCGCTGTGGTGCTGAGGGTCGCGTTCCCGGAGGTCGCGACGTTTCCAGCGGCGTCTTTGCTTCTCACACGAAAGTTGTAGACAGTCCCCGCGGCGAGACCCGAAAGCGTCACCTGGTGGTTGAACACCGGCGAGGCTGCCACACCCGTGGACTGTCCGTAGGCGATCGCCGTGCCGAACTCAACCTGGGAGTCAGACGCTTTACTGGTAGTCCACGCGATGCTCGCGGAGGTCGCGCCCGGAACTGCAGTGATGGCGGAGATTACCGGCGCAGTCGTATCGGATGCGCCGCGCAAAACCGCGCCCTGACGTGCGCCGAGAGTGAGCGACGAGATACTGGCACCGTTCACGGTGGTAAAGGCACCCGGGAGGTTTACGCTGACCGAGCCGGCGTTCGGTTCGTTCATCAATACGATACCGCCGGTGTAATCGCGACGCCAAAGGTTGTTCCACCGATAGCGGGGACTAGTGGGCGTGCCGGGATCCATCCGGTACCCAGCCCACCAGTGATCCTGGTCTCCCGTGCTGGTCATCGAGTCTTTGCCGCCGGAGATCATGAAGTAGCCCGCGAGGCCGTACTCGAGTCGGACCGGATCGCTCTGCGGTGTGTAGTCCATCACATTTACCGTCCTGCCTGCGTTGTGTACCGTATCAACGAACTGGAAAAGTGTGGCGACCGACCAGTCACCTGTGCCGCCAGTCAGCCCGTCGTCGTTGAATCCGCGCTCGATGTTGATGTAATCCGCAGCCGCAATCTCTCGCTTCACATAAGCATCATTCGTCCGAGTCGGGCCGGCGTACCAAATCGAGTTGTGCGTAATCTCGCACGGGGCGCCGGAGCAGTAGGCAGAATTCGGTACCCTGGCGCGAACTTCTTCCATAAACTCGGCGAAGTAGCGGCGCCAGTTGTCAAAAGTCATGACGGCACCGGTTCTCGGATCCCACGGCGCCACGAACGTGCCATAGCCGTTGCTGACGCGAAACTCCAGGTTCACGTCGTCGATCCAAATTCCGCGGTAACCGCGATTCATGACCGTGATCACGTTGGAAATCCACCACGAGCGGAACGCCGGGTTACCGATATCGGCTGCGTACTGGGGACACGTTCCGCCGCTGCAGTCGTACTGGATGTAGAGCTGGCTGCCGCCCTGATCCTTCAGGATCCACTCAGGATGCTGCGACGCGACAGAAGAGCCACGATAGATCGCGTACGAATCGTAGTAGAACCACGTATTCGCGTCCCACGACGTCTTGGTGTCGAAGTAAGGAGTGTACGTATGCACGCGCCAGAAGTTATCGCGTATCCATTGCTGCTGAGCAAGGGTTGGGTTTGTCGTATAAGAGTCAAACTCGGGACCTGCGAATTTGACGGTGCGAACAGCATCCGCATGAAGCGCGATGACGGGAGTAAGTGTGATCAACGTCACAAAAACGTAAAGGTACCTTCTAAGTGCATTTTTGACCACAGCGGAAGGCGTACGAAGACACGCTCCGCTGGATGTGTAACAGACTACCCGCTGGACCGGGTAGTTTTCGAGGCAATTCATACAATGAATCTTAACAAAGATGCGTATAGTACCAGTACTAATGAGTTCTGTGTAACTTTTTATACTCACCGCGGTACGGCGGCTACTAACTTGACTGTGCGGGAAGCATGCACCGGGAGAAGCCGCTAATGGCCTGGCAACCCGCTGAATGGTGCCATAGTCGCCCGGCCACGATCCCCGTGGCAATCGCGCCCGCATCGACAAAGTCCGCAAAGCCAGGCTGGTTCCTGGCCAGCGTCGGCATTGCCGTAGGGCTGTCGACCTTCGTCATGACAGAGCCCGCTCTGATCGACCTCGCGATAGCCGTCCTCGTTCTGTGGGGACTGCTATCCAACAACCTCAGCTTCCGGTCTGCTCACGGGACACCTGCTCTCATCGTCGCCGCGTTCACCGTGGCGCAGCTCATCTCGCTCTGGGCCCCGCTCGATCTGACGAGAGGGGTCTGGTTTCTTGGCGTGACGCTCTATCTGACGCTGTCGATGCTGTTCTTCACCGGAGTTACCAGTCGCTTCGGCCTTCGCGCAGTACAGGTCATTGCTGTGGGATATGGCATCAGCGGTGTAGTCGCCGTGCTGCTGGGCGCGTTTGGATACTACGTGCACGGACCTTGGCAGACCACACTGCTTCTCTATGGCCGACCAAAAGGGCTGTTCAAAGATCCGAACGTGTTCGGGCCCTACCTGGTGCCAATGGTGGTCTACGCTCTCTCCCGGCTGATCTCGTATCGGCGCCAACGATTGCTCTGCGCCGCAGTTCTGTTGATTTCCGCATTCGGTGTGCTCATCAGCTTTTCGCGCGCCGCCTGGCTGAACTGTGCGCTTTCAGTGGCGGCATACGTTCCCCTGCGGCTGATTTCGCTGCGCTCGCCGACTGAACGGAAAGATCTCCTGAAGAAGGCCGCCGGACCCGCGCTGCTTCTGATGGCCGCCGCTTTGGTCGTGGCGAGCCTCCCCGGCATTCAGGACATGATCACTGTCAGAATCGGGACCAACGGCTTTCACAGCTATGACTCGGAGCGCTTCGCAGCGCACGCCGAGGCCTTCCGCACCGCTCTCTCGCACCCCCTTGGGATAGGACCGGGCCAGTGGGAGTTTTGGTATTACATGTCTGTTCACAGCACCTTCTATCGGGTTCTCAGCGAGAACGGCTTCGCTGCGCTCGGCATTCTGGTCTTCTTCCTGGTCGCCTCGGTTTACCGTTCGATTCGGCTCGCCTTGACGTCGCCGAGCGATTCGTGGCGCAATCTCTATGCAGTCGTGGCCGCATGCGTGTTGGGCCTGATCCTAAACAGCGCGGTGGTGGACACCCTCCACTGGCGGCACCTCTGGCTGCTTTTGGGCGTCGTCTGGACATCGCGTCCGATAGTCGCTCAGGCCCCGCGTCGACGCACCTCGGTGACGCCGGAACAGGTTTCCTCCACGCTCAAGTTCGGACAAGTCCTGGATACACGTCCGCAATGGTCAGACAGTAAACGCATTCACGCCCGGGGTTCAAGCCTGAGCGCAATTTGAACCCACACGACGAACGTCCTTTACCGGAGTACATCCATGTCAAAATCACACACACTTTCAACCAGTCTTCTACACGCGCTAACGGTTTCGATGTCGGCCATAATCGGGACATCCCTCCTTTTCATTCCCGGAGCGATGCACGCCCAGGCCCCGCCGCGCGGTTCAGGAAACGTCGAGTACAGGGGCTTTGTCAGAGTCATCGATGGCGGCACCTTTGAGATGTATCTGAAAGGCAACCAGGTCGGAGTCGGTGCTATCGGCATAAAGGCACCGGAGGGGAACACCCCGTGCGGCAAGCTTGCGGCGAAGCTGCCGCAAGTCCTGCTCCCGTTTCGGGCATCGCTCGAAGAGGACCCGAAGATCACTTTCGACGCCCGGGGACGCAGGATGTACTACCTGCTGACCAGCGACGGCCGTTCGGTCGCGCAGGAACTGGTGAAAGCCGGCCTGGCTGTTCCCGATGGTACAGGCAAGGAAGCCGCGAAGCTTATCGGACTCTCCAAACAGGCTTCTACTGGCGGCCTTGGGTGCGTGAGCGGGCGGCCGAGCGAGGCTACTCTCCGGAATGCGGAAACACTGCTGTCCCCCGCTGCCGTTGCTGCGGGATCGCCCAGGGTAAACGCAAACCTGTTACCCCGTGCAGCCGCGAGCTCGGCCATCCTTTCGTCCGGATTCACTGAAACCGTAGTCGCAGGCGGATTCACCTTCCCCACCGAGTTCGCGTTTCTGCCCGACGGGCGCAGCTTGATTGTTGAGAAGGCAGGGATCGTTAGGGTCTTCAAAAATGGAACCGTGCTCTCGACTCCATTACTGGACCTGACCAGTGTTGTGAACGACTACTGGGACCGTGGCCTCATCGGCCTCGCGGTGGATCCGAACTTCGCCAGCAACGGGTATATCTATCTTGCCTACACCTATGAGAACGATGCCGCCGACTACAGCGGCCCAAAAACAGGGCGTGTAAGCCGGTTTACCGTTGTTGGTGACACGGCCATTCGCGCCTCGGAAACGGTTATCCTCGGGACCACTGTGGGGTCTTCCTGCGACAATTTCCCGGCAGGCACCGACTGTATCGTCAGTGACTTCGCCTCGCATTCGGTGGGCGCACTCAAGTTCGACGGCGCCGGAAACCTTATGGTCACACTGGGCGAGGGATCCTCCTTCAACGTAGTCACTCCGCAAGCCTTTCGGGCGCAAAACCTCGACTCACTTGGAGGTAAACTATTGCGGATCACCACCACTGGATTGGGAGTTGCCGGTAACCCATTCTGGAACGGTTCTGCCACGGCGAACCGCTCAAAGGTATGGGCGTACGGCTTCAGGAATCCTTACCGCATGAGTGTTCGTCCAACGGGCAACATACCCTACGTCGGCGACGTCGGCTGGTATACCTGGGAAGAAGTCAACGTGGCCACTGCCGGTGCGAATCTGGGCTGGCCCTGCTACGAAGGTGTGGGGCAGCAACCTGGGTACGCTCCAGATCCTGCGTGCCAGGCTCTCTACAGTCAGGGCGCGGGAGCCTCCAAAGCACCCCTGTATACCTACAACCACAACGGTGCCAGCTCAGCAGTGACTGGCGGAGTCTTCTACACCGGCCTGAATTATCCAGCGCAGTTTCAGGGTGCCTACTTCTTCGGCGACTACGCCCAGGCGATCATTCGGTATCTCAAAGTGGACGCGGCGAACAACCTGGTCAGCGGACCCACCGACTTCCTGTTCAACGGAGACGGCCCAGTCTCAATCAATCAGGGGCCCGACGGCAATCTTTACTATCTCGCGATCGTGAAAGGTGAGCTCCGCAGGATCAACTACGTTGGAGGTACCCCTCCGCCGCTCACAGTTGTTTCGCTCAACCCTGCTTCGGGCGCCCAGGGCGTGTCGGTAAGCGCGGCCATTCAGGCAACGTTCTCCTCTCTTCTTGATCCGGCCTCGGTGAACACCACAACGTTCAGTCTCAAACAGCAGGCCACACCAATCGCCGGATCTGTCACTTACAACGGCGGGGGGCCCACCGCCAGCTTCACGCCAAACGTAAGTCTCCAGCCCGGAGTGTCTTACACCGCCACCGTCAAAGGTGGCAGCGGCGGGGTGCGGGACATCTCTGGAAATCCACTCGCGGCTGACGTGACCTGGACTTTCACCGTTGTGGCCGTAGCGCCTCCTCCGAGCGGGACGTCGTACGTTAGCGACTTAAATGCTACTTCAACGGTGAACGGCTGGGGACCCGTCGAGAAGGACATGAGCAACGGCGAAAATGCAGCCGGTGACGGTCGCCCCCTCACCATCCGGGGCACGGTGTTTGCCAAGGGCCTCGGTACGCACGCCGGGTCCGACGTTCGGTACAACCTGGGTGGCGCGTGCTCGCTGTTTTCCGCCACCATCGGCACCGACGATGAGTCAACCTCGGGACCGAGTTCTGTAGTGTTTCAGGTTTGGGGTGACGGAGTTAAGTTGTACGACAGCGGCACGATGCTGAACACCACCGCGCCCATCGTCGCCAACGTGAATCTCGCCGGCAAGTCTCAACTGCAACTGGTGGTCACTGATGCGGGCGATGGCACTACCAGCGACCACGCCGATTGGGCGAACGCGCGAATCACTTGCGGTGGAGCGTCCGGGCCGGTCGTCACCAGTACCAGCCCGGCAAGCGGTGCAACCGGCGTTGCTTTGAATGGAACGATCACTGCCACTTTTGGCTCCGCAGTCGATCCAACCAGCGTTACTCCCGCAACCTTCACCGTGGTCAGGCAGGGAACCACCGGCGCGCTGCCCTCAACCGTCAGCTACAACAATTCAACGTTGACGGCGTCTCTGCAGCCAGGTGCGGCACTTCAGCCCTCTGCAACCTACATCGTAACCTTGAAGGGCGGCAGTGCCGGTGTGAAAGACACTCAGGGCACGCCCCTCGCCGCGGATCAGACCTGGAGCTTCACCACGTCAGGCGGTCAGGGTTATGTCAGCGACCTGACGTGGACTTCAATGATCAATGGATGGGGTCCGGCCGAGCGCGACCAGAGCAACGGCGAGAGCAGCCCGGGCGACGGGCGCCCCCTGTCGATCCGGGGTACCACGTTTACGAAGGGACTCGGGGTCCATGCGGCATCCGATATCCGGTATGCGATCGGCGGGTCCTGTTCGGGCTTCTCCGCAGTGGTCGGCATTGATGACGAAGTGGCCGCCGGATTCGGGTCAGTGATTTTCCAGGTTTGGGGAGATGGGAATAAGTTGTTCGAAAGCGGCCTGCTGACCCGTGCCTCGCCTGCACTGCCCATCAACGTCAATACCACTGGTAGAAATCAACTCCAGCTGGTAGTCACTGACGGGGGAGACGGAGTCTCCTACGACCACGCCGACTGGGCCGACGCGAAGCTGAACTGTACCAGTTCCGGCGCGCCAGTGCCGACCATTACCAGCCCGTCATCTTCGTTCCTGTGGAAGGTGGGCGACGTCATCAACTACTCCGGTTCCGCCCTCGATGCAGCTGGTGCCGCGATCCCCGCAGCGAACCTCTCGTGGAGCATCATCCTGCATCACTGTGCAGAACTCAATTGCCACACGCACCCGTTCACCAGCAGCACCGGTGCGACCGGCAGCTTTACGGCGCCCGACCACGCCGATAGTACCTACTTCGAGCTTGTGCTTACTGCCGTCGACAGCGCCGGCCGATCGGGCACGACGTCGCTCAGTATTCAGCCCGTTACGGTCACTCTCAACTTCGCCAGCACTCCGTCCGGACTCCAGCTCCTTTACAACGGTGGCACGTTGACCACGCCCACTTCGGTGCAGACCATCGTGGGTTCCGCCCACACCATCTCGGCAACTACGCCCCAGAGCGGCGTCACGTTCTCCGGCTGGTCGGATGGCGGAGCTCAACAGCACAACATCGTTGCTCCGGCCACAACGGCGACCTATACGGCCTACTTCGACGTGCAGATTTCGGCCGTAGCCGCTTCAACGATCGGCGCTTCGGGCGCAACAATCACGTGGGCTACGGATCAGCAGTCAGACTCCCAGGTCGAGTACGGAACGACAACAGCATATGGAGCTTCCACCGCCCTGGCACCTGGCCTTGTGACATCGCATTCAGTCGGGCTAACCGGACTCGCGCCGAACACGCTCTATCACTACCGTGTGAAAAGCAAGAACGCGTCGGGCCGGCTGACAACCTCCGGCGACTTCACCTTCACCACTGCGAGCACCGGTGGACCAGTGATCTCTGCCGTGACCGCTTCATCCATAACCAACACGGGCGCCACCATTGCCTGGACCACGGATCAAGCCTCGGACACGCAAGTCGAGTACGGCACCACCACAGCCTACGGTTCAGCGAGTACTCTCGTCGCCACCCAGGTAACAAGTCACTCGGTAGCCGTCTCAGGCCTGACTGCGGCAACCCTCTACCACTATCGCGTCAAGAGTAAGAATGCCGGCGGTCAGCTTTCGACCTCGGCGGACTTCACCTTCACCACTACCGGCGCGGGCACACCCGTGATCTCTGCAGTAACCGCGACCGGGATTACGGCAACCGGTGCCACCGTCACGTGGACGACCAGCCAGGCTTCGGACTCTCAGGTTGAGTATGGGACGACCACTGCCTACGGCTCATCCACAACCCTTGTGACGACCGCAGTCACCAACCATTCCGTGGCGCTTACAGGGCTCACGGGCGCGACTCTTTACCACTATCGGGTGAAGAGCAAGAACTCTGCCGGCCAGCTCGCCGCGTCGGGTGACTTCACGTTTACCACCACGGGCTCCAGCGGCCCACCGGCCGGTGTCAACTTCCTGAGCAATCTAACCTGGACGTCCGCCACCAATGGCTATGGACCGGCGGAACTCGATAAGAGCAACGGGGAAAACGCTGCAGGTGACGGAGGAGCGATCTCGATCCGCGGCACTACCTACGCCAAGGGTCTTGGTACGCATGCCGCGTCCGACATTCGTTACAATGTCGCGAACGCCTGCTCCGTCTTCTCTGCGGTTCTCGGGGTTGACGACGAAGTCTCCGCAGGCTCAGTTGTGTTTCAGGTTTGGGGAGACGGGACGAAGCGTTACGACAGCGGAATCCTCGCTCGCGCCTCGGCCCCGGTGTCCGCCAGCGTCAACATCGACGGTGTGACGCAACTGCAGTTGGTCGTCACGGATGCCGGCGACGGTATCGATTCCGATCACGCCGACTGGGCCAATGCCACAGTGAACTGCACCAGTGGCCCAGCCGTAGCGAGCACCACACCCGGGAGCGGTGCGGCGGGCGTGCCTCTCAACACGGCCGTAACAGCGTCATTCGTTTCGGCCGTCGATGCCGCTACCGTGACCCCCGCGACCCTGACGCTGGTTCGACAGGGAACCACCACTCTGCTGGGCGGCACCGTCACGTGGGATGCGACGAAAAACACGGCGAAACTCCAGCCAACGGCTGCTCTTCTCGCGGGCGTCACCTATGTCGCCACCGTAAAAGGCGGCGCCAGCGGCGTGAAAGACACGGCCGGCAACGCTATGGTTGCGGACCAGACCTGGACCTTCACGACAGTTACCGGAGCGCCCACGGGAACCAATTTCCTCAGCGACCTCACCTGGCTCTCCGCTGTTAACGGCTGGGGACCAGTGGAGCGCGACACGAGCAACGGTGAGAATGTCGCTGGCGACGGCGGGCCGATCACACTTCGCGGCGCTACGTTCGCCAAGGGACTCGGCGCGCATGCCGCCTCCGATGTTCGCTACAACCTTGGGGGTGCCTGCTCGGCCTTCACCGCAACTGTGGGTGTGGACGACGAGAGCGCGGTCGGCTTTGGTTCTGTAGTGTTCCAGGTCTGGACAGACGGTACGAAGCTATACGACAGTGGTCTGCTGACGCGCGCTTCCGCCGCGGCGAACGTCAACGTCAACATCACCGGTAAGAGCCAGTTGCAGTTGGTGATTACCGATGGTGGCGATGGTGCCGGTTATGACCACGCCGACTGGGCGAATGCGAAGATCATATGCCAGTAACCCCCAATACGCTCGCTTCGCCCGGGGAGCCGCGCGTGCTCCTGTTCTCGCAGCGAAACCTGAACAGCCTGATGTACCAGTGCTTCATCTACGAATTTGAAGACGTGGTGCGTGAGGTAGATCAGGTGGAGTTACTTGAGCCGCACTCACCATACTCCAGCGAAGCGCAACAGCTCGCACACCGCGGCCGAAACCTGGCTCGCAAGGCTGCGGGCATGCTCCCCGTCGCCGACATCCAGGAGATAAGGATCGAACGCGATTACGATCTCTTCTTCGCGGTTTTCCAGTTCCCGTATCAGGCGATCTATCTGAAGCAGCTAACCGGTTGGCGGAAGCGCTGCAATAAGACGGCGTGCTATCTGGCTGAGTCATGGACGACGATGCTCGCCACGTCGCGGAAGTACTATCTGCAACTGGCCGAGGTCGACTACATCTTCACTCACAGCGAGGTGAGCGCCGAGGCGCTCACTTCGCTGCTGGGCCGCCGATGTTATTTTCTGCCCTTCGCAGTTGACGCGGTCAGATTCTGCCCCGCACCCGCCTTCCCGGCTCGAAGCATCGACGTCCTGGCGGTGGGGCGCCATTCGCCGCTGGTCCACCACTCACTGCTGCGAACGATGGAACAGGACGGCCTCTTCTACCACTTCGACACAGCGCAGCCCTTCCGGGTCAAAGACTACCGCCAGCATCGAGCGATGCTGGCCCATCTCATGAAACGGTCGCGCTTCACTCTCACGTACAAGCACAACGTCGACATGACCTCCCTCACGGGTGGCGACGAATCGCTGGCCCCTCGATTTTTCGAAGCCGCTGCTGCGGGGTCAGTGATGCTGGGCATCCCGCCCGACTGTGACGCCTACGACGCCTGCTTCAACTGGGACGATGCCGTTATCGACTTCCCGTTCGAAGGTGGTGACGTCAATAAGATCCTGGCAGGGCTCATGGCTCAGCCAGAGCGGCTTGCGGCAGCAAGCACGAATAATATCGTCAATTCCCTCACCCGGCACGATTGGGCGCATCGCTGGAACACAGTGCTGACGACTGCGGGACTTGCAGCCGCTCCCGCAATGAACAAACGGCTCGGCAACATGAACCGCCTCGCAGAAGATATTCAAAACCAGCCCACCGGAAACTCGTTAAACGAAAGACGCCACTATGCGCTTTATACTCATCATCACAACACTCCACAGGACCTCGGAGCTACAGCGGTTTCTTAGGTCCGCGAAGGATCAGACTTACCAGAACTTCGAGATTATCATCGTGGACCAAAATGATGATGATCGGGTCGCCCGGCTCCTCGATGAGTTCTCATGCCTGACAATCCGGCATGTGCGTTCAGCGCGCCGGGGTGCATCCTCAGGTCGCAACATCGGACTGAACTGCCCTTGGGGTGCGGACATCGTCGCCTTCCCTGATGATGACTGCTGGTATCCTCCTGACCTGTTGGCGCGCGTCGCGAAGTTCTTCCGCACCCATCCCGAATGGCAGGGCCTCACTGGACGTTCGGTCACCGGCGAGGGCCTCCCTTCGAACGGTCGCTGGCACTACGTGTCGGGTCGAGTGACGCTCGCCAATGCGTGGAATCGTGCAACTTGCTTTTCTATGTTTTTCAGGAGCCCGGTCGCTAAAGCGATCAGCTTCGATGAGACTCTCGGTTGCGGCGCCAACACACCATGGGGCGGTGGGGAGGATATGGACTTTCTCCTGCAGGCCATAAGGCGCGGGAGTCGCGTCTTCTTCGACCCCACTCTCACTGTGTGTCATCCGGAGTGGAGCACCTCCGGGGAGACTTGTTCAATCCGGGAAAAGGCTTACTCATACGCGCGTGGCATGGGGCGCGTGCTCCGCAAACACCGTTATTCAGTCCACCTGGTGGCGTACCAGGTCATACGCCCAATGGGTGGTGCCCTGCTCTCTTTCGCGAAAGGAAATGCGTGGGGCGCGCGCTATCACTGGACTGTGCTGAAGGGCCGGGTGCAGGGCTGGGTCGCGCCCATATCCCCGGAAGAACAAACCCCGCCGATGGACGCAGCCACTACTCGCACCTCTGCAAGCTCTTCGATGTCCAGCGCCCAATCGCCCCCTCGAGCGGCTGACGCGGCCGAAATGCCAACGAGCAGGGCAGGGGGAATTCTCTGATGCCGTATCTTGGCCTTTCTAACATGCTGTCCGGGAAAACCGATACGCCGGGTCGCAACCCGTGCCTGGAGTGCTCATGATAAACCTCCGGGGAGCCATCAAGAGTTCCCTTTTTCGCAACATTGTGGCGCTGTACGCAGTACAGATCTGCCGCAAGGTTATCCCGATCGCCAGCATCCCCTACCTCACTCGCGTGCTGGGGCCTACAACCTGGGGCACGATGTCTTTTGTCCTCACTTCCGTTACATTCGTCATAATCTTTGTTGAATTCGGTTTTGGCATTTCTGCGACCCGCGAGATCGCCAGCAATCGCGATTCGACGGAAGCGCGGGCTGACGTCGTCGCCGGCGTCCTCGGGCTGCAGGTGCTTCTGTTCATTACGGGAATGACAGTCTTGTTGCTTGCCGCGCCTCACCTGCCCCTTCTGCACAACAATCAGGCGCTGTTGTCGGCGGGTCTATTTTACGCAGTCTCGCAATGCTTCGCTCCGATCTGGTTTTTCCAGGGGATGGAATGGATGCGGTCGGCCTCCGCCCTGGAGATCAGCGGCAAGGTTATCAGTCTCGGCGGGCTTCTTCTGTTCGTACACTCGCCTGGCGACGCCTGGCTGGCTCTTGCTCTGCAGGGTATACCGTCTCTGCTGCAAACCGCGGTTGGAATCTGGCTGATCTACCGCGAAGTTCCGTTCCGGCTGCCGTCCGTTCCCCTGATGCGCCAGACGCTGGTGCGAGGGTGGACGATGTTCGTCTTCCGCAATAGTGTTCACCTCTACACGGGCGCCAACGTTTTCATCCTGGGTCTGTTTGCAAAACCTGAATACGTCGGCTATTACGCAGCCGCGGAGCGCATCAACTCGGCGCTGCTCGGTTTGCTGAACCCTATTCAGGAGGCTTTCTTCCCGCGCCTCAACAACCTCATCTCACACTCGCCGGAACGGGCTGCGAAACTCGCCAGATTGGGCGCCACGGTGACGGCTGTCCTCGGCATCCTCCTTCCCATCGCCGTGATCATTGCTGCTCCCTACCTGGTAGCAGTGCTCGCCGGGCGCGCATTCGCGCCCGCAATTGAGGTTTTGCGCATCCTCGCGCTGATGATGCCGTTCGCTGCGCTAACGGCAAGCATTGCGGGTCAGTGGCTTCTGCCGATGCGGAAAGACAATGTCGTCACAGCAGTGATGCTGGCCGGCGGCATTCTCAATGTCACTGTCGCATGCCTTCTCGCCCCCCGGTTCGCACACTTGGGAATGGCCTCCGCCGCCGTTATTTCGGAGTCATTCGTCGGGCTCACCATGATTTGGGCACTAAGCCGGTTCACGCTTTGGCGCACCATGGGCCTGCTCGGAATCTTCACGCAGGCTGATGACCCAGTCGCAGCACAGCGCCAGGATCACGCTTCGGCGGACGAGCCTCGTCCTCGTGCCCGGAGACCCTCCCCAACCCCGGCCGACGTGGAAGTCGGCTGGTAGGAAGTTCGTCGCCCGGCGAAGAAGTCCTGCGCGGCCATTTTAGGTGTCGCCGCAGGTAGGAGTTTCGTACGGTTTCCTGGCCGAAAACGTTCGTATTCGTATGGCTTTTCCTGCAAGTGCTGCCAAATGCCGCCTGACGTCGGTCGAATTTACCGAAACGCTGGTTCTTACCGCGTAAGCTTTACCTGGATCTATTTAGCTTGCTCCTAATCACTGGAAATACAACGAAAACGTGATGGAAGGCGGATTGCTGCCACTGTCGCAACCCGCGCGCCGAGTCGACGCGTGGGGTTCGTTTTGCCTCGATTCAATCTTCAGGTCAGCGCGAAAGCTCACTGAGGCGGTGTGCGTCCGTGTTATTTACCACGGATCCATTGCCCGCAGTGTGCCTGCTTGCGCGCCTTAAACAAGAGGAAATAGATGATTAGCAGCTCCACCCCGAAGCACCGCCGCGCCACACTACTACCCCGCCTTGCCCTGTTCGCAGTGACCATGGCGGGAAGTCTCACCTACGCGCAGAGTCCCGGCGTAGCTAACGTTTCAAAGTTAGCCAACTCAGGGTTCGACGGTTACACGTCAGGGTCGTCGCCGTCCACGCAGCAATGGCTGCGCGACCATTACTACCGCATGACCGTGTACTCGCCGTACTTCGATTCAAAGACGTCGTGGTACCCCAGAGGCATCGTATACCTGAATCTCTACGGCATACTGCGCGACTCGGCACTCCCCAACCAGCACCCGGAGTGGATTCTCAAAGACCAGAGTGGCAACTGGCTCTCAGTGCCGTGGGGCTGCGGCGGCGGAACTTGTCCCCTGTGGGCTGGCGACGTCTCCAACCCCGACTACCGCGCCTGGTGGGTCTCCAACGCCCGGTCCATTCTGAGCAAGGGCTACCACGGCCTTTGGATCGACGACGTCAATATGGAATTCCGCGTTGGCGATAGCAACGGCAATCAGGTCCCTCCCTTCGACCGCAATACCGGCCAGGTGATGACCTGGGATAACTGGCGGCGTTACGTGGCTGAATTTCTGGAGCAGATTCGCGGCAGCCTGCCCGGAGCTGAACTCACTCACAACTCCATCTGGTACGCGGGTCCCGGCGGCGTCAGAGATGGCGACCCCTACGTCCAGCGCCAGATCGCGGCGGCGGACGTCATCAACATTGAACACGGCGTCGCCAGCGACGGGGGCCTCACAGGCGGAACCGGAATCTGGTCGACGGCCGCTCTGCTCTCGTACATCGATCGCGTCCACGCCAGAGGCCGTGCAGTGACCGTCATGGAATTTTCGAATGACCGTGCAGCGCAGGAATACGGTCTGGCCGGCTACTTCCTCGTGTCCACCGGAAAAGATCAAATCAGCGACTATGCCACGACTCCCGATAACTGGTGGAGTGGTTACAACGTCAATCTGGGCACTCCGCTTGGCCCGTATTCCTACAGCAATGGCCTGTTCCGTCGCGACTTCACGGGAGGCGTTGTTCTGCTGAACGAACCCGGCGGCGGCGCGAAGACAATCAACGTTGGCAGCGGCTACTCAGATCTCAACGGAACAGGTACCCAGTCCGTCACGCTGGGTGCACGTCGCGCGGCTATTCTCACCAAAGCGGGAGGCGCTGCGCCCGTGGCACCTCCTGCGCCCGTGGCACCTCCTGCGCCCGTGGGACCACCGACTCCCTCCTCCGTGTCCTCGCAGTATCTGAGTGACATGAACTGGACTTCGGCTATCAGCGCCTGGGGGCCGGTGGAGAAGAACACCAGCAACGGTGAACTCCCTGCCGGCGATGGCAAGCCTCTCCGCATCAATGGCACCCAGTACGCCAGGGGCATCGGAACTCACGCTTATTCCGAAATCCACTATGCACTGGGCGGACGCTGT
The DNA here is from genome assembly GCA_025462945.1 of Bryobacterales bacterium. Lineage (GTDB taxonomy): Bacteria > Acidobacteriota > Terriglobia > Bryobacterales > Bryobacteraceae > BOG-234. The sequence continues at coordinate 3,510 of JAOAPO010000420.1, read as the reverse complement.
TCCGGTATGAGCGCGGTTGTCGGCGTCGATGACGAAGTTCCGAACGGCCTGGGAAGCGTGATCTTCCAGGTTTGGGCCGACGGCGTCAAGCTTTACGACAGCGGACGCGTTTCGCGGGGCGAACCAGCGCTCTCCGTGGCCGCTGACCTGAGCGGCCGCTTCGACCTGTCCCTGATCGTGAACGGTGCCGATAACGGCATCGACTACGATCATGCCGACTGGGCAGACGCAAAGCTCACCTGTAATCAGTAGCAAATTGGCGGTCCAGCCGGGGCGGCGGGGTGGAAGTCCACTCCGTCGCCCTTTCTATTCCCCGCAGCCGCGTGGCGTACCGTTGAGTAAATGCGCATTCTTTATCGATACTTGCGGGACTACTGGAAGCTGGTGTTTCTGGCGCTTGGCCTGGCCGCGATAAACCAGGTTTTTTCCCTCCTCGACCCCCTCATTTTTCGTCACATCATCGACTCTTACGCGACGCGCTTTCACGACTACTCCAGTTCGCAATTTATCCGCGGCGTGAGTCTGTTGTTAGCAGCCGCCGTCGGCGTCGCCTTCGTCTCCCGCGTAGCGAAGAACTTTCAGGACTACTTCGTCAGCCTGGTCACCCAGCAGGTCGGAGCGCGCATCTATGCGGACGGTATCCGGCACTCGCTGGAATTGCCTTATGCCCAGTTCGAGGATCAACGCAGCGGTGAGACTCTCGGCAAATTACAGAAGGTTCGGACCGATGTGGAGAAGCTGATCAACATCTCAGTCAATCTGCTCTTCACCACTCTCATCGGCGTGATCTTCGTGATGTTCTACGCGGCGCGGGTGCACTGGTCGATCGGCCCCGCTTACCTGCTGACCATCCCCTTACTCGGCGGCCTCAGCTCCCTGCTCAGCGGCAAGATCAAACAGGTACAAACCGCCATCGTCAAGGAGACGACGGCGCTTGCCGGATCCACTACCGAATCTCTGCGCAACATCGAGCTGGTTAAGAGCCTGGGCCTCGCGCGGCAGGAGATCGAACGACTGAACACCACGACCTCGAAGATCCTCAAGCTGGAACTGAAGAAAGTCCGCTACCTTCGCAGCCTCAGCTTCGTGCAGGGCACCTTCGTGAATCTTCTTCGAACCTCCATTCTCTTCCTGATGCTGTACCTGATCTTCACGCAGCGCATTACGGTAGGCCAGTTTTTCTCGCTCTTCATTTACTCGTTCTTCATCTTCGGACCCCTCCAGGAACTGGGGAACGTGGTCAACACCTATCGAGAGACGGAAGTCTCCCTCCTGAACTTCGAAGCGATACTCGCCATGAAGCCGGAGCCTCGACCCGACCGGCCCGTCAACATCGGCCCGCTGCAGAAGCTGTCCTTCGTCGATGTGGGCTTTCAGCATCAATCGGCTAACAAGCCCGCGCTGCAGGGCATTTCGTTCGAGGTCGAACGCGGCCAGACCATCGCCTTCGTCGGACCCTCAGGTGCCGGCAAGACAACACTCGTCAAGCTCCTCGTCGGCCTTTACCGACCCAACATGGGCCACATCTACTACAACGGCACCCGTGAAGATGAGATCGAGATGGAGGGCCTTCGCGAACGCATCGGCTTCGTCACTCAGGATGCGCAATTGTTCTCAGGGACGATACGCGAAAATCTGCTCTTCGTGCGGCCGGGCGCAACGGATGCGGACTGTCTCGACGTGTTGCGGCAAGCCTCGGTAGGCACTCTGCTGGCGCGCGCCGATCGCGGTCTTGATACCGTTATCGGCGAAGGCGGTGTGAAGGTCTCGGGTGGTGAAAAACAGCGCCTCTCAATCGCCCGCGCCCTGCTGCGTCGACCCCAGTTGCTGGTATTTGACGAAGCCACCTCCTCTCTCGACTCACTAACAGAGGAGGAAATCAGCCACACTATTCGCGACGTTGCCACCAGCCGCGATGCCATCACCATCCTGATCGCGCACCGCCTTTCCACCGTGCTGCACGCCGACCAAATCCACGTGCTGGAGCGCGGGCAGATCGTGGAGTCCGGTCGCCACGAAGCGCTCGTCGAGAGTAAGGGCCTGTACTACGCCATGTGGCGTCAACAGGTAGGCGAAGGCCGAGCCGTGACTGCAGTCACAAACGCCCGTTAGGAAAGGCGAAAATTCTCGATATACTTTGAGGTGGCCCCCGTACTGGCCGTCGCCCATGAGATTAGCCTTCGATATTCCGCGTTCGATCCGCCCTTTCCTCGTTGCGGTGGTCCTGGTTCCGGTGGCGAGTGCCGCATCGGGTACATCAGTCCACTCAGCGCCGCTGACACAGTACTGTGGGGGCTGCCATAGCGGCAAAGCGAAAGTGGGCGGATTCGCCTTCGACCCCGCCGCCCCTCCCGCCAAAGACCCCTACGCCTGGGAGAAGATCGTTCGAAAGCTGCGGACGCGCGCCATGCCTCCCGCCGGCCTGCCCCGCCCCGACGAAGCAACGTACAACTCCGTACAAGCTTCGATTGAGCGTGAACTCGACACCGTCCCGCCCAACCCGGGCCGCACGGACACTTTCCGGCGCCTGAATCGTACCGAGTACCAGAACGCAGTCCGCGACCTCTTCCGTGTCGACGTGGATGTAACGAATCTCCTGCCCATCGACGAATCCAGCCACGGCTTCGACAACGTCACCGTCGGCGACCTCTCGCCCACTCTGCTCGACCGCTATCTCACGGCCGCTCGCCGGATTGTTCGCCTGGCGGTCGGCAGCCCGATGAAGTCACCCGGAGGCGACACGTTCCAGCTGCCCCCCGACCTCACGCAGGAGGAACATTTCGGCGAACTGCCACTCGGCACCCGCGGCGGCACCCTCGTCCGCTACACCTTCCCCCTTGATGCCGAATACGAATTTCGCCTTCGCCTGGCTCGTGACCGCAACGAGTACATCGAAGGCCTGAAGGAAGAGCACGAACTCGAACTCACCGTCGATGGCGAACGCATCCAGCTCTTTAAGGTCTCGCCTCCGCCAAAAGGCACTGACCATCACCTCGTTGACGAACCTTTGCACATTCGCGTTCCTGTCAAAGCAGGCCCGCACCAGATCGGCGTCACATTTCTGAAGAAGCCTTCCCTCCTGCTGGAAAATGAGCGCCAGCCTTATCAGGCGCACTTCAACATGGATCGGCATCCCCGGATTCAGCCCGCCATCTACCAGGTGACCGTGAACGGGCCGTTTGACGCCAAGGGCCCTGGCGATACTCCGAGCCGGCAGCGCATCTTCGTCTGCAACACGCACGACGAACCTTGCGCGAAGCGTATCCTCTCCACCACCATGCGCCGCGCCTACCGCCGCCCGGTCACCGAAACGGACCTCGAGGCACCCATGCGCCTCTTCCGGAACGCCAAAGCGGACGGCTTCGATGCCGGGATCGAAATGGGCCTCAGCGCCATCCTGATCAGCCCCGAATTCCTGTTCCGTGTCGAGCGCGATCCCGAAGGCGCCGCCCCGAAGACGGCCTACAAGCTCAACGATCTCGACCTCGCCTCTCGCCTCTCGTTCTTCCT
>JAOAPO010000416.1 GCA_025462945.1 Bryobacterales bacterium | reverse complement strand
CCGACGAGAGCGGTCACGGCTTCGATAACGTGATCGTCGGCGACCTCTCGCCCACCCTCCTCGACCGCTACATCTCGGCAGCCCAGAAAATCAGCCGCCTCGCCGTCGGGACCACCCAATCCTCGTTGCGCAGCGACACCATCAGCCTGCCTGCCGACCTCACGCAGGAAGATCACTTGCCCGGCCTGCCGCTCGGCACGCGCGGCGGGATCTCCACCTCCTATACCTTCGCCCAGGACGGCGAGTACGAGATCCAGGTCCTGCTCATGCGCGACCTCGCAGGCATTATCAGCGGACTTCGTGAGGCCCGCCCGCACCAGATGCTCCTGCTGCTGGACCGCGAGCCCGTTCAGACCTTCACCATCGCGAAGGCAGCTAAAGGCGACGAAACGCTGAACGAGAAGCCCTTGAAAGCGCGCATCGCCGTGAAGGCCGGCCCGCACAACATCGCGGTCACCTTCCTGAAAGAAGGCTCGTCGCTCATCGAGACGCCCCGGCAGCCCACGGCATCCCGCTTCAATGACCGGCGCCACCCCCGCACCGCACCCGCCGTCGACCAGATCTCGGTCACCGGTCCTTACGCCCCCAAAGGCGCTGGAGACACACCCAGCCGCCGCCGGATATTTACCTGTCGACCCACTGGACAGGACAAATCACGGGAAGAGAAATGTGCGGCAACAATCCTGTCCACCGTCTTGCGCCGCGCTTATCGCAGGCCAGTGACCCAATCGGAAGTCGACCAGCCGATGGCCTTCTATCGTAAAGGGCGAGCCGAAGGCGATTTCGAAGCCGGCATCACAGCAGCGCTCAGCGCTGTACTGACCAACCCCGAGTTCCTGTTCCGCGTCGAAAGCGATCCAAAGAAAGTAGCCGCCGGCGGTGTCTACCGCATCAGTGACCTTGAACTGGCCTCGAGATTATCGTTCTTCCTTTGGAGCAGCATACCCGACGATGAACTGCTCGACGTTGCCGTTCGAGGCAAGCTGAGTCAGCCCGGCGAACTCGAAAGGCAGGCGCGCAGGATGCTGGCCGACCGGCGCTCCGTCAACCTCGCCACGAACTTCGCCGGCCAGTGGCTGCGGTTGCGCAACATCGACGCCGTCAACCCCAGTTCCAATCTCTTCCGCGACTTCGACGACAACCTGAGGCAGGCCTTCCGGCAGGAAACAGAACTCTTCTTCGACAGCGTGCTGCGCGAGGACCGCAGCGTGCGCACCTTCATCAAGTCTGATTACACGTTCCTGAACGAACGACTTGCGAAGCACTACGGAATCCCCAACGTTTATGGCAGCCGAATGCGTCGTGTGACCGTCACGCCCGAAAGCAGGCGCGGTGGCCTGTTGCGGCAGGGCAGCGTTCTTTCCGTAACTTCGTACGCCACCCGAACCTCGCCCGTCCTTCGCGGAGTCCTCGTGCTGCGGAACATCTTCGGCGCCTCCCCGCCCGCGCCTCCGCCGAATGTGCCGGCCCTCGACGAGAGCACCATGGCCGCCAATCTTCCCATGCGCCAGCGCCTCGCCGCCCATCGCAGCAACGCCGTCTGCGCCAGCTGCCACACCACTATTGATCCGGTAGGCTTCTCGCTGGAAAACTTCAACGCCGTGGGCCAGTGGCGTGACGTCGAGGTTGAAGAGCAACCCGTCGATGCGTCCGGCGCGCTGCCCGGTGACAAGCAGTTCCGCGGCGTCGATGGCCTCGAAGACGCGCTGCTGCGTCGGCCAGAACTGTTTGTGGCAACTCTGACGGAGAACCTTCTGACGTTCGCACTCGGACGGGGCATCGAGTACTACGACGGCCCAGCCATTCGGAAGATCGTTCGGGAAGCCGGGAACGATGACTATCGGTTCTCCTCGCTCCTCCTCGGGATCGTGAAGAGCGCCCCCTTCCAGATGCGGCGAGCCGAGATGACATCAGTAGCAGGCAAAAAGTGATAAAGCAATGAGGATAACGCGATGTTTCTGACGAAGAAGGCGATTCCCCGACGAACCTTTTTGAGGAGCGCGCAGGCGGCCATCGGCCTGCCTCTGCTCGACGCAATGATCCCTGCCTCAACCGCCTGGGCCGACACACCCGCGAAGCCGGTGCCGAGGCTCGGCTTCGTCTTCATCCCCATGGGCTGCGATCAGGCGCGGTGGACCCCGCCCGGCCAGGGGAAACTGGAGGAGCTGTCACCGATCCTCGCGCCGCTCAAGCCGGTCAAAGATCAGGTGACCGTCATCACCAACACCCGTTTACAGAATGCCTATCCGGGCACGCACGATACCTCCAACTCCGCCTTTTTGAGCGCCGCGAGCTCGAAACACACCGAAAGCTCAGACTACTTTTGCGGCACCACGGTCGACCAGATCGCAGCCAAACAGATGGGCCGCGACACGCAGTTGGCCTCGCTTCAGCTCGCGATGGATCTGAATCCGCTTGCCGGCGTCTGCAACAACGGTTATGCGTGCGTCTACCAAAATTGCCTGTCCTGGTCGTCCCCCACCACTCCGCTTCCCTCCGAGGCGCATCCTCGAGTCGTCTTCGAGCGCTTGTTCGGGGAGGGCGGCGACGCGGCTGCGCGGCAGGCGGCGCTCCGCAATCGCGGGAGCCTGCTCGACGCGTTCACCAGGGACATCGCAAAGCTCAAGCAGCGCGTCGGAACTCCCGATCGCGTGCGCCTCGATCAGTATCTCGACAGTGTTCGTCAGGTGGAGAGTGAGATCGAGCGTGCCGAGAAGGCGGTGAAAGACAACAAGACGCCCGACCTCGATCGCCCCGTCGGCGTTCCCGCCGCGTTCGCAGACCACGCGAAGCTCATGTTCGACCTCCAGATCCTGGCCTTCCAGGCGGACATCACGCGCGTCATTACCTTTCAGCTCACGCGTGAACAGAGCAATCGCACCTACCCCGAGATCGGCGTCGCCGACCCGCACCACCCAACCAGCCATCACGGCAATGATCCGGAAAAGGTCGCGAAGATCGCCAAGATCAACACCTACCACGTTTCCCTGTTCTCTGACTTCCTCCAGAAGATGAAGGCCACTCCGGATGGCGACGGTTCGCTCCTCGATCACTCGGTCTACCTGTACGGCAGTGGCATGGGCAACCCCAGCCTGCATGATCATGAAAACCTGCCCATCCTGGTAGCCGGCGGCGCCGCAACCGGACTGAAAGGCGGTCGGCATATCAGATACGAGAAGGGAACGAGCCTGGCTAACGTTCACCTCACGCTGCTGGATCGCGTCGGTATCCACCTCGATTCCTTCGTGGACAGCACGGGCAAAGTAGACGACCTCTTCGAGCGAATCGATGTCGGCTAGGAGAATGCAAATGCGCTGGTGCCAAATAGCGATATCCGCGGTTCTGAGTGTCGGTCTGTCAGCTCCCTTGACCGCTGCGACAAGTACGGCTCTCGCCGACGCCGTCGAACGGCGTGATGTCTCCCGAGTCCGCACGCTGCTCGGCACCGGGGTGGACGTCAACGCCGCCCAGGTGGACGGCACCACTGCCTTGCATTGGGCCGCCTATAACGAGGATCCCGACACGGTGGCATTGCTGCTGAAAGCCGGCGCTGGTGTCAACTCTGTAAATCGCTACGGCGTGCCGCCGCTCGCACAGGCCTGCATCACTGGCAACGCGGCCATTGTGAAACTGTTGCTGGAGGCCGGAGCCGACGCGAACGCCACCATGAAGGGCGGGGAATCTGTACTGATGCTGGCTGCACGATCCGGCAATGTTGACGCGGTCAAAGCGTTGCTCGCGCGCGGCGCCAACCCGAATGCCCGCGAACGCCTCGGGCAGACGGCTCTCATGTGGGCCGCCGCTGAGGGCCACACCAGCGTTGTGCGCGCGCTCTTAAGCGCGGGAGCCGAACTGAAGACGACGCTCGACTCCGGGTTCAATGCGTTCTTCTTCGCCGTACGCGGCGGCCACCTCGACACAGTGCGCGCCTTTCTCGCCGCCGGTGCCGACGTCAACGCCATGATGCAACGTCCCGAAAAGGCAGGTGCAGGCGCCCCGCGTCCCACTGCTGCAGGTGCCGCTCGTCCAAGAGGACCCGTGACAACTCCTCTGACCCTCGCCGTACAGAACGCCCACTTCGAACTCGCCATTGCGCTGGTTGACGCCGGTGCCGATCCGAACGATGTCAGGACGGGCTTCACTCCGCTCCACCTGATTGCCGGAGTTCGCAAGCCTGACTCCAGCGACGGCAGCGATCCAGCTCCTCCAACCGGCTCCGGCAGCGTTTCAAGCGCGGACTTCGTGCGACAGATTGTCAAACGAGGCGCGAACGTCAACTTCCGCTTGCCCAAAGGTGCCCCGAAGCAGCTTGCGACATCTTCCAGTGTCGGCTCTGAGGGTGCCACTCCGTTCCTCTTCGCCGCCGATCGGGCCGACGTTCCGCTGATGCGCCTGCTCCTGGAACTCGGGGCCGATCCCCTGCTGCCAAACTTCAACAACACCACGCCGCTGCTGGCTGCGGCCGGCGTCGGCACCAACGAGCCCCAGGAAGAAGCGGGAGAAGAAAGCGAAGCCCTGGAGGCGGTAAAGATGTTGCTTGACCTCGGCGCGGACATCAACACGGTGGATAACAATGGCGACACGGCGATGCACGGCGCCGCGTACAACATCTCCCCGCTCGTCGTGAAACTGCTGGCCGAGCGTGGCGCCGATCCGCAAGTCTGGAAAAATCCCAACAAAGCCGGCGGGACACCTCTGTTCATCGCCGAGGGCTACATCAGCCGTCTCCCCCGTCCCGATGCCCCCACCATCGAAGCCATCACAAAGCTGATGGTTGCAGCGGGCATATCCACAGCCGGCGAACGGCCCAAAATCATCGACAGTTACGCCCCGAAACCGGCCACTCCGGCGAAGTAAGCCAGCCCCCAACCATCGGCAGGTACAGCCGGTATAGGATTCAAAGGGAGCCTGTATTGGTCGACTACGAAGGAATTGTGCAGGAACTGCGAGCGCGGCTCGCGGGCGTGAATGAAGCGATCACCGCGATTGAACGCGTGGCGGCGGGTGGCGCTCCCCGACGCGGACGACCGCCGAAGTGGCTGAGCAACGTTGACGCGCCGCCACTGGGCCGAGCGCCGCAATCCAGCGGCAAAGGCTCGAGAAACGCGGACGCCTAAACGATGAAGATCGCGACGTATAACGTCAACTCCATCCGGCGCCGTCTCCCCATCGTGCTCGACTGGCTGGCTCTCCACCAGCCAGACGTCTTCTGCCTGCAGGAGACCAAGGTGCAGGATCAGGACTTTCCGCTGGAAGAGATTCGCGCGGCCGGTTACCATGCCACGTTTCGAGGGATGAAAGGCTATAACGGCGTCGCTACTCTGACGCGCGAACTGCCGGAGAGTGTCTTCCACGGCCTGCACGACGGGCCCGACAACGAGGATGTTCGCATTCTCCAGACCGTAGTTCACGGCATCCCGATCGTCAACAGCTACGTCCCGCAGGGGAACTCGATCACCTCCGAAAAATACGCATTCAAGCTCGAGTGGTTCCGGCGTATACGGCAGTACTTCGATGCGAGGTTAACCCCAGGTGCGCCCGCGATTTGGCTCGGAGACCTCAACATCGCACCCGAACCCATCGACGTTTACCATCCCGAAAAACGCGGCAACGACACGGACTTCCATATCGACGCACGAGAAGCCTTCAAGGCCGCTGCCTCCTGGGGCTTTGTGGACGTCTTCCGGCAGCTACATCCCGATCGCGTGCAGTTTACCTACTGGGATTACTTTCGGAATGCCCTGGAACGCAACTTCGGCTGGAGAATCGATCACATTCTGGCAACACCCTCGCTGGCGCAGAAGTGCATCGCCGCGGAGGTAGACATGGCCCCCCGGAGAGTCGAGGGCTCCTCGGATCACACGGTACTCTGGGCCGAGTTCAAATAAACCGATTGTCTCTGGTCAGGGACGCCGTGCGAAAAACCACCCGACGAACTCGTCCGGTACCGACATCGTGGAAAGCCGGCTCTGCTTCACCAGCGACCAGTCCGCGAAGAGGCCCGATTCCTTGATCTCGCGCAGCGTGACCGGCGGCTCTACCATCTTGCGAAAACGGAAATCCGCCACGGCCAGTTTAGGATCGTTCGGATCCGGACGCCCGTCCCCCACGACGTCCGCAAGCGCAACAATCGCGGCGTGCCCCATCGAGTGATAGATAAAAACGACGTCGCCGCTCTTCATCTCCCGGATGGCACGGAGAGCCTGCGGATTCCGGACTCCGTCCCAAACCGTCTGTTTGTCTTTCTGCAGTTGCGAGACAGGGTAAGTGTCGGGGTCGGTCTTGGCGAGAAAGTAGCGTTTGGCCGGGGGCATTTTGCCTCGATCTTAGCAGAATGATGTTCCTGTTACGTGCGTTATCTTGCTACGATTTAGGTGGGAGAGCGATTTTAGATACCTGCATGACAGTATTGCTGACTATCCGGAGACTGGCCGCCGCCGCGGTGTTCACCGGTGCCGTCGCCGTTGCGCAAACCGCACCGTCATCCTCCGTGCCGGTCGCCACCCCGGACGTGGCCCCCGTCCTCATCGAAACAGGTACGGCGCCGGATCCGAGTCTGGAATTTAAGCCGGTTCCCAAGGATCCCGCGGCAGCCGCTCAGGAGAAAACGGCCGCTTCCCCGCAGACGCCGGTTGATGTCCCGGTGCGCCAACCGGTGCCAGTCCCTGGTGGTCCGAAAGTCATCGAACCAGATCAACCTCGCCCTGAAACACCGGTGGAATCTTACACGGTGCCGCCCCTCTCCCCTTCCGGAGTAGCGCTCCAGAAGCCGGGCAAAGCTTACGTTCTGGGTCCGCTCGACGTCGTTGAGGTTCGGGTTTGGAACGATCCCAAGCTGAGTGGAATCTTCGATATCGGTTCTGACGGGACCATTTCCGTACCGCTCGTGGGGCCTGTCCTCGCAAACGGCCTCACCGCCGCGGAGTTGACACTCGCGATCCGCCAAAGACTGTCGGCGGTCATCATTGAACCAGAAGTGAATGTTCAGGTTCTTCGGAACAACAGCAAGAAGTTCACAATTCTGGGCGGCTGCGGCAGAACGGGCGAGTTCCCGCTCGTTGGCGAGGTCACAGTTCTCGACGCCCTCGCCAGCTGCGGCGGCTTCAGGGAATTCGCAAACCTGAAGAAAATCTACGTGTTGCGTGGTACGCAGCAGCTGAAATTCAACTATCGCGAGGTGATCAAGGGCAAGCATATGGAGCAGAATATTGCCCTGCAGAGCGGCGACCGGATCGTTGTTCCCGATAACTAGTTTGCAGAGGATCTGGATATGACAGGGACACAAGGGTATGTAGCGATCTCGCGACGCCCTCTTGATTTAGAAGACTATATCGACGTCGCGCGGAGGCACGTCACCTGGATCGCGGCTCCCGTGTTTGCCGGCATCGTGATCTCGATCGTGGTGGCCCTGATGCTGCCCAACACTTACATCTCCAAAGCTGTGATGCAGATTACCCCGGCCCGTGTCTCGCAGCAACTCGTTCCCACTACGGTGAACCAGCAACTCGCCGAGCGGATCACGCAGATGCAGGCAAATATCTTGAGCCGCACCAGCCTCTCTACCCTCATTCAGTCGCCCGACCTGCTTCTCTACCCGAAAGAACGAGCGAGTAGGCCTCTCGAAGATGTTATTGAGGCCATGAAGATGAAGGACCTCCGCATCAGCATCGACGGCACGAACCTCATCAATAAGCAGGGTTCGTCGTTCACCATCAGCTTCGCGTACCAGAATCGTTTCAAGGCCCAACTCACCGTCCAGAAGCTCATGACGCGTTTCATGGACGAGAACCAGAACGCTCAGCGCGACAACCAGACGCTGCTCAAGGAATTCTTTGGCGACGAACTGAACGGCGCGAAGGCGAATCTGGAAAAGGCGAATGAAGATCTGGCGAAGTTTCGGGCCGAGAATGCCGGTCGGCTTCCGGAACAGGCATCACTCAACATGACAGGCCTGGCCTCTGTTCAGGCTCAGGTGTCGCGGGCTCAGGACGAACTCAACCGCATCGCCCAAAGCAAGCTCGGCATCGAGCAGCACATCAGCACGCTAAAAGGGCAGCGTGACCTCTACAGCGCGATGGAAAAAGAGGTGCCGGACACCATGGGCGGCAGTCCCGCTATCCGCAAGAACGAAGAACTGGTCATGCTCAACAAGCAGATTGAGCAGGGTGAAACCCAGGTGGCCATGCTGCTGCAGAGCTTCCGTGAGACCTATCCGGAAGTTCGCGGCATGCGAAAACGTCTGGAAGTGCTGAAGCGTGACCGCGACGAAAAGGCGCTGAAGTACGAACAGGAGCTGCTTGAGGAAGAGAAAAAGCCAAAGGCGGCAGTTCCAAGGAAAACCACCAACTATGTCGCTGCAAAAGCCCAAAGCGATATGGAAGGGCAGATCAATGCCAGCCTTACGCAACTGAAGGTTTTGGCCATTCAGGACGATCAACGGCATGCAGAGCTCGAGAAGCTAAACAAGGAGATGGAAGACTACCGCACAAAACTCGCGCAGACATCTCTCCTCGAAGCGAAGTACGCTGACCTGAAACTCGCCGCCCAGAGCGCAAGCGACAAGTATCAGGAGATGATGAAGAAGTCTGAAATGACCGCTCAGGGGAGCGATCTCATCTCCCGGAAAGCCGGTGAATCGCTCGACGTACTGGATCCACCCTCGTTGCCGCAGATCCCTGACCGTCCGAATCGCCCCCTCATCGTCGGCGCCGGCACCTCCATCGCTTTCATGCTCGGTCTGGCCCTGGCGGGGCTGCAGGAAGCGAAGGATACGTCTCTGAAGAACCTGAAAGACGTTCGCGCCTATACCAACCTGCCCGTGCTCTGCAGTATCCCGCTCCTCGAAAATACGATGCTCGTGAAACGGAAGAAACGGATTGCATACCTTGCCTGGTCGGCGGCTGTGATCGTCGGCATCATCGCCGTTTCCGCAGCTGCGTTCTACTACAGTTCCGTCACCATGGCCGGATAGGCGGACCCGCCCGTGCCCGAAAGAGAAATACACCAATAATTATGAGCCGAGTTCACGACGCGCTGCGCAAAGCGGAACAAATGCTGGATCAAGAGCCGTCCGCTGACCCCGCGCAGTCGCTGGTTGTCGCGCAGGGCACGCAGATATCGCCCGACACCAACGCAATCGAAGTCCCGGCTCAGAGCCCCAGAACCGGCGGCGTCCGCAGCGCCGAATCCAAGGGTCTGCAGGTAGACTGGCGCAACTTCCTCGCTCGCTGCCAGGTGATTCCGTTCCGGCCTGCGCCTGAAACCCACCTGATCGATATCGAGCGCCCCCACGAAGTTCCCGGGGAAGAATTTCGCAGTCTTCGAACCCGCCTCAACCATATGCAGAGTCAGCAGGATCTGCACGCCATCGTGGTCACCAGCGCATCGCCGGCCGAGGGCAAGACCTTCACCGCCATGAACCTCGCCCTTGCTCAGGCGCAACTCGAAACCCCGGTGCTGCTGATCGATCTCGATCTTCGCCGGCCCGTGATCCACAACATGTTCCAGTGCGACAAGGCGCCTGGCTTTTCAGACTTCCTGCTGGCCGAACGTCCGCTCGAAGAGTGTGTTCGCCGCATCGAAGGCACCAACCTCTATTTCATGCCCGCCGGTACCCAGGTCCGCAATCCACTGGAACTGCTGAACATGAAGCAGGTGAAATACACGATCGATGCTTTCCGAAAAGTTTTCAACTGGGTCATTCTGGATACCCCGCCGCTGTTGTTCTCGGCTGACGCCAACCTGCTCGCGACTCTGACCGACGGTATCCTCATTGTGGTCCGCATCGGCTCCACCACCTACGACAACGTGATCCGGGCTATGCAGACACTCTGTGAGAACAATGTTCTTGGCATCGTGGCAAATGGCGCGCGTGCCGGCGAACTCTACAGTAAGTACACCTACTACTACACGAAAACCGACTCCGAAGAGACGTCGGACCCCGAGGAGGACGTCGAAACTGCTCCCACGCCAGCCCCTCGGGCCGTCGCGAAGCGCAAAGCCGCCAAAGCGCCCGCCGTCGAAGTAGCCGACGATGAAGCCGACGAGTAGTCGCTACTCGCTGATCGTTATGCTCGGCCCACCCTGCGCCGCCGCCGTCTTCGCGTGCTGAGCTACCAGCTCCGCCAAATCGTAAAAGCCCTTCGCCCGCGGATTGCCCGCTCCGGTCAGAGCCACCGGACTACCGGTATCGCCACCGATCCGCACCACAGGATCAAGCGGCAATGCACCGAGGAAGTTCAGTCCCATCTCCGTTGCCGTCCGCTTGCCCCCGCCCGTGCTGAACACGTCGATGCGCTCGTCGCAATGCGGGCACTGCAGGTAGCTCATGTTCTCCACGATCCCCAGCAACGGCACGTGTACCTGCTCGAACATCCGAACGGCTTTCCGGGCATCTTCCAGCGCCACATCTGAAGGCGTGGTCACGATAACGGCACCGGTTACGGGAGCCGTCTGGATCAATGAAAGCTGCACATCCCCCGTACCCGGCGGCAGATCGATCACGAGGTAATCGAGTTCTCCCCAATCCACACCGCGCAGGAACTGCTGGATCACGCTGTGCAGCATCGGTCCCCGCCACACCAGCGGCTTGTCACCCGGGCTCAGAAAGCCCATCGACATCAGCTTGACGCCGAACTTCTCCAGGGGCTGGATCCGCTCGCCCACCGCCGTCGGGGTCTGGCTCGTACCCATCATCAGCGGCACGTTCGGACCGTATACATCTGCGTCCAGCAGGCCCACCTTATTTCCCATCTGCGAAAGCGCGATGGCGAGGTTCACAGCGACTGTGGTCTTGCCCACACCGCCCTTGCCGCTGCCGACGGCAATCAGGTTTGACACTCCGGGTATGGGCAGCTTCGGCTGCTGTTGCGTTGGGCTCATGGTTGAAACTTCATTTTAACGGGCCGCCGACCACAGCCCTTAGAGCATCAGTTGCCCACCATTGATTTCCAGCGTTTCGCCCGTAATGTAGCTCGCCGCGTCCGACGCCAGAAACGCAATGGCCTTGGCGCACTCAATCGACTGGCCAGTGCGTCCCATCGGGATCCCCGAGACAAAATTCCTGATCATCTCGGGCGTCGAAAACACCTCGTGGAACGGCGTATCGATCACACCCGGCGAAGCGCCGTTCACGCGGACGCCGTGAGGAGCCAGTTCCCTCGCCACACCCTTTGTGAAGGTAATCAACGCGCCTTTGGAAGTCGCGTACGCCAGGGCGCCCACGCCGCCGCCATTCCGCCCCGCGATCGACACCAGGTTGACGATCGATCCCGCTTTGCGCTCGATCATCGACGACGCCACCAGTTGAGTGCAAAGCACCGCGCTGGTCAGGTTCAGATCCATGATTTCTTGCCACCTGCTCGCCGTAATATCGGCCAGCTTCTGGCGCTCCACCAGCCAGCCCGCGTTGTTGATCAGGATGTCGATCGGCCCCAGTTCCGCAACCGTCGTCTCCACGATCTTGTGGATATCCGCGCTCTGCCGGACGTCGCCCTTGACGACGATCGCAGTTCCGCCCGCTGCCGTAATTCCGTCGCGCACCGAAAACGCGCCGGCCTCATTTTTGAGGTAGCCAATCGCTACGCGCGCGCCAAGATTCGCAAAGACTGCGGCCGTAGCTGCGCCAATACCGGAGGAAGCGCCCGTAATCAGCGCCGTCTTGCCTGTCATATCAAGGTAATTTGTCATGGGGAAAAGGCCAGCTTATCAGGCTCGTATCCTTGCAGTATGACCAACGAGCACCACTATTCCACTACCGTTCGCTGGACCGGCAACCTCGGCGCCGGAACCTCCGCCTACAACGCTTATTCGCGCAATCACGAGGTCTCCGCGCCGAATAAAGCCGCCGGCATTGAGGGCTCGTCTGACCCCCACTTCCGCGGCGACAAAACCCGCTACAATCCCGAAGAACTGCTGGTTGCAGCCCTCTCCCAATGCCACCTGCTCGCTTACCTTCACCTTTGCGCCACCAACAAAATCGTCGTGGAAACCTACGAAGACAACGCTTCCGGCACCATGATTCTCGCCAAAGACGGCTCCGGACGCTTCACCGAAGTCACCCTCAACCCCGTCGTCACTATCTCCTCCGAGTCCGATGAAGCCCTCGCACAGGAGTTACACCACGAAGCCCACCGCCTCTGTTTCATCGCCAATTCGGTGAACTTCAGCGTCACCCACATCCCGCGCGTAGCACGTCGCCGCTAAAATGGGTTTGTCCCTGTTCCAGGGACGGAGAAATCGTTGCCCCACACAGATAACCAGAGGCTGGAAGACCTCGCCATCAACGCCATCCGGATGCTCTCCGCCGATGCCGTCCAAAATGCCAATTCCGGTCACCCCGGCATGCCCATGGGTGCCGCGGCCATGACATACGCGCTTTGGAAGCGCCATCTCAAATACAACCCGCAGAACCCCTCCTGGTTCGACCGCGATCGCTTTGTGCTCTCGGCCGGCCACGGTTCCATGCTGGTTTACAGCATGTTGTACCTGACGGGCTACGATCTCCCCCTGGACGAACTGAAGCGCTTCCGTCAGTGGGAAAGCATGACGCCAGGCCATCCCGAACGCGGCTACACGCCCGGCATCGAAGTGGCCACAGGACCGCTCGGCCAGGGCTTCGGGAACGCGGTGGGCATGGCGATGGCGGAAGCCTGGCTGGCGGCTACTTACAACAAGCCGGGTCACGACATCGTGAACCACTACACGTACGCGATCTCCGGCGATGGCTGCCTCATGGAAGGCGTCACGCAGGAAGCGGCGTCGCTCGCCGGTCACCTGAAGCTGGGCAAGCTCATCGTCCTCTACGACGAAAACCGCATCACGCTGGCTGGCGGCACAGACCTTACCTTCACGGAAAACGTGCGCGCTCGGTTCGACGCGTACGGCTGGCAGACCATCCAGGTGGAGAACGGCAACAGTGTCGAAGAAGTCTCGGAGGCCATCGCTGCCGCGAAAGCGGACACTGGCCGGCCGACGCTGATCCTTGTGAAAACGCACATCGGCTTCGGCAGCCCCAAAAAGCAGGACAATTTCTCCTCGCACGGCAGCCCCCTCGGCGAAGAAGAACTCGCGGCGACGAAGAAGAACCTCGGCTGGGGTTCCACGGAGAAGTTCTGGATTCCGGACGAAGCCCTCGCTCATTTCCGCGAAGCCATCCCCGCTGGTGCGGCCGCGCAGTCCGAATGGACCACCAGGTTCGAGGCCTACCGCGCCGCTTTCCCGCAGGAAGCGAAGCAGTTCGAAATGGTGACCACCGGAGGCGTACCGGAAGGCTGGGACTCCGAACTCCCTAAATGGACTCCCGCCGACAAAGCCATTGCTACACGCGTCGCCGGTGGGGAAGTCCTCAACGCACTGGCCAAAAAGATCACGAACATCGTTGGCGGCTCGGCAGACCTCAATCCCTCCACCAACACCGCGCTCAAAGGTGCAGGCGACTTCCAGTCGCCCGATACTCCGGCTGGCGCAATGGGCGCCGTCGGCGGTGTCTGGGGCTTCGCAGGCCGCAACATGGCCTTCGGCGTTCGCGAACACGCCATGGGTTCAGCGGTGAACGGCATGGCGGCACATGGCGGCGTACTGCCGTTCAGCGCCACCTTCTTCGTGTTCTCTGACTACATGAAGCCCGCTGTCCGCCTCGGCGCGATGATGGGCATTCACGCCTTCTACGTCTTCACGCATGACAGTGTCGGCGTCGGCGAAGACGGCCCCACTCACGAACCCGTCGAACACCTGGCCGCTCTCCGGACCATCCCGGGACTCACCGTGCTGCGTCCGGCCGACCCGAACGAAACCACTGACGCGTGGGCCTTCGCAATTCGGAACAACACTGGCCCCACCGCCTTCGTCCTCAGCCGCCAGAACGTACCCCACCTCGACCGCTCCAAATCCGTTGGGGACCTGACGAAAGGCGCGTACATCCTCGCCGATGCCGAAGGCGGGAGTCCTGATGTGATCCTGATCGGAACCGGCAGCGAAGTCGGCCTGTGTGTGAAGGCTCAGGAAAAGCTGGCTGGCTACGGCGTGAAAACCCGCGTCGTCTCCATGCCCGGCATGAGCCTTTTCGAAAAGCAGGACGATGCCTACAGAGAATCCGTCCTGCCTCGCAGCGTGAAGAAGCGCGTGACCGTCGAAGCTGCTGCCGGCTTCGGCTGGGACCGCTACGCCGGCGATGAAGGCGCGAAGATCGGTATCGACCGCTTCGGTGCCTCGGCACCCGGCGACATCGTGATGGCGAACCTCGGGTTCACCGTCGGCAACGTGACCGCGACGGCGCTGCGGCTGCTCGGTCGCAACGACGAGGCGGCGCTGGAAGCCGGCTCTAACGAGACCGCCTTCGCCGGACCAACGCTGCACCACGCCTAAGAAGCGGAAGCAACATTGACAGTGGGCCGGCACGGGCGATTCGCCAGTGTTCGGCCCACCGTCGCGTAATCAGCGTTTCGTCTCTTCCCGGTAGAGCTGCACCGTGTGCTTGACGGTCGCCTGCAGCAGGATGATTGTCACTGCTACGGTTCCAACGGCAAACCCCGCATCGAACAGCAGGAACTCCCGCCCCGCGACACGGACCATCGGTCGCTGCAACGCCACAAGATTGCCGATGATGAGCAGGATACGCAGTTCCGTCGGCCCGAAGCTCCAATACGAGAGGTGGAAGGTGCCAACCGTATACGTCGCAAGATAAACCTCAATCGAAAGCAGAAGGTAGGCCACCAGAAACGCGTACCCCACGGCCGGCGACATATAGCTTGAGAATGCCAGCCCCGATATCAGGAAGAACGTCCCAATCGCATCCAGGATGTGGTCCACGTAGAAGCCGTACCGCGGTCGCTGCTGATTTCGGACCCGTGCCAGTGTCCCGTCCAGCGAATCGCCAAACCAGTTGATCACGAGGCAGGGAATCACCCAAAGCAGCGCCTG